>NZ_JCAFSR010000005.1:0-430289 GCF_059369475.1 Stenotrophomonas sp. YJH_SMC_65 | reverse complement strand
TTCACAAGATACCTGCGCATACTTTCAAAGATCCGGGGAAGTGGCCTCAGCGCCGTTCCCGTGTGCTGCGAAGTTTCCTTCGTAGCGAGCCGCCCATTATAGCCGGCTTTTCCGCTTCGTCAACACCTTTTTTCAAGGCCGCCTCACCGGAGTGGACGTTGTTGCCGATGCTGCTTCGTCGTTGGGCCCGAGGGCCTTTCGTCGTTGCGAGCCGCCTATTATGCCGGACTTTTCGAGTCCGTCAACACCTTCGTTCGATCAACTCGTTCGCCGGTGGTGGCGTCGCTGTTCGCGTGTCGTTTCCGGGGAAGCGATGCGCTGCAGCAAGGGAGCGAATTCTAGAGATCCTGCGGATTTCGTCAAGGCTTTTTTGCAGCGTGATGACAGAAGCACCGCGCCATCACGCATGACGTACGCTCGAAGATCACTGCGGCGTTGCCCGCGCGTTGCGCGGTCAACGCCGAAACCCTTATCAATGCAGGGATGCACAGTGGAGACAGGGCAATGAGCATGCAGGTGCGGCGCGCGTGGTGGCGCGATCTTTCGATGCCGGCAATCGTCGCTGGCTTCATTACGGTACTGGTGGGCTTCGCCAGCTCGGCCGTGATCGTGTTCCAGGCGGCACAGGCCGTCGGTGCCGACCAGGCGCAGATCGCCTCCTGGATGTGGGCGCTGGGGCTGGGCATGGGCGTGACCTGCATTGGCCTGTCGCTGCGCTATCGGGTGCCGGTGGTGACAGCGTGGTCGACCCCGGGTGCAGCGATGCTGGTGGTGGGTGCCGGCGGTGCTTCGCTCTCCGAGGCCACGGGCGCATTCCTGCTGGCCGCCGTGCTGGGCCTGCTTGCGGGTTTCTCGGGGGTCTTCGCGCGACTGATGCAACGGGTACCGATGGCGCTGGCCGCCGGCATGCTGGCCGGTGTGCTGCTGCGCTTCGGGCTGGATGTGTTCGTCGCCATGAACACCCAGCTGGTGCTCGCGCTGGCAATGTTCGCCACCTGGCTGGCCGGGCGCCGGCTGTTCCCGCGCTATGCGGTGATCGCCACATTGCTGGTCGGCATCGCCGTCGCCGCGAGCCGTGGCCTGCTGCACGCCCAGCAGGTGCATCTGCAACTGGCGATCCCGCAGTGGGTGACGCCCTCGCTGTCGTGGACCGCCGTGGCCGGCATTGCCCTGCCCCTGTTCGTGGTCACCATGGCCTCGCAGAACATTCCCGGTGTGGCGGTGATGCGCGCGTCCGGCTACGACGCCCCGGTGTCGCCGTTGATCGGCTGGATCGGTGTAATCAATACGCTGCTGGCGCCGTTCGGTGCGTATGCACTGAACCTGGCGGCGATCACCGCCGCCATCTGCATGGGCCGCGATGCGCACGAGGATCCGGCACGCCGCTACACCGCAGCGATGGCGGCCGGCGCCTTCTACATTGTCATCGGGCTGTTCGGCGCCACGGTGGCCGCACTGTTCGCGGCCTTCCCCAGGGAGCTGGTGGCCTGCGTGGCCGGTATCGCGCTGTTCGGCACCATCGGCAACAGCCTGGCCAGTGCATTGGCGGTGGAGCGCGACCGCGAGGCGGCGCTGGTCACCTTCCTTGTTACCGCCTCCGGAGTTTCCCTGGCCGGGATCGGCTCGGCGTTCTGGGGACTGCTGGCCGGTGCGCTGTGCCTGCTGGTGTTGCGGGCACGGACAACGGCCTGAGCAACCCTATCAGGCCGGCATGATCAGGCCGCCATGCGGGCGACGGTATTGATCACCGCGTTGGCCGCCATGCCGATCACCACCGCCCACACGCTGGTGCCGCCACGACGCTGCAGTTCGGCACGGATGCGGTTGTGCTGCCCGGCGTGGGCAGCCTTCACTTTGCCCAGCAGTCGCGTGCAGTAGCGCAGGTACAGGGTATTGGCGGTCACCGCGATGGCGAACCGAGGCACCGCCAGCAACGCCACCGTGAGCAGCGGGTTGGCGCGGGCCGCCAGCAGCGCGATGCCGATCAGGACCAGCTCGAAGAGGATGGCTGCCAGGTACATCTTCCGGTGCAGCAGCCAGTACGTCGGCACCAGGAAGGCGGGCCAGTGCCACGGTCGCGGCGGCTTCGGCACCGGGCTGCCCAGGTGCCAGCGCTGGCGATAGAGCGCCGCGTTGGGGCCGACGAGGAGGTTCAGGTAGTCCGCGTCGGACGGAGCGGGCGCGTCGTCCACCTCTGTGGCGGGCGCAAGATAGGGATTGTCATCCGCCGGGGAAACCGGCGGAGTATCCAGATGATTCATGTCGGCGATTCCTTGCCCAGGACGATCCCGCGGTAGCGGCAGCCACCGCTGGATCTGAAGCCTTCCCGGCCTCAGCCTGCCAGCGCCTGCCCCACCAGCATCACCGCAACGACGGCGATGGCCACCACCGCCGCCGCCAGTGCATTGGTGTCACCCCGTCTGGCCAGCTCGCTGCGCAGGCGCGCCGCGTCATCTCCCACCAACGCGCGCGCGCGGGCGATCTCACGCTGGCAATGCGCCAGGTACCAGCGGTTGGCATACACCGCGGCGGTGATGTTGATGACGAGGGTGATGACCGTCGACACGCCTTCCGGAACGCCCAGCAACGCCTCGGCGATGCTGAAGAACACCAGCACGCCGGCCCAGATCGCTGCCAGCCGGTACATCCTGCGGTACACCATCCAGATCACGCCGATCAGGAACGCCGGCCAGTGCCAGGTGCCGTTGCCGTCGGCAATGCCCTGGTCGAGCCGCCAGCGCTGTCGATAGATCGGGAAGTTGCCGCCGACCACGGCGGCGTACAAGGCGATGTCGCCTTCCAGCTGCGGCGCGGTCGCGGCCACCGGCGAAGCTGCCGGCGCACGATAGGGGTCGGACGGATCAGCGGTCGATGCGCCGCTGGCGCTGACGGCCTGCGCCGGTTCAATCGACGGCGGGGTCGGATCCATCGGCGCCACCGAAGGATCCAGCTCGGCCAGCGGCCGCCACGATGCCATTCCTTCCCGCCACATCAGCGTACGGGCGGTTACCGTGCCGTCCTGCTGCAGACGGCGCAGCCCGGCCAGGTCCACCGGCCCTTCGCTCTGCTTGCTGTTGGCGTACCACCACTGTGCGTCCTGCATGCCATCCATTCCTGTCGATCCCATGGTTACTCCGAACACCCCGCCACGGCCTGCAGCGGTTCACTGGCCAGTACCTGCACCAACTGGTGGCGCGCGCCGGGTGCAAGGGCAATCTGCTCCGGCCCGGCATTGGCTACTTCCAGGCACACGTAATCGTGCCAACCGTCGCCGACATCGGCCATCTTCGCCGCCGCCTCCGCGCCCGGATTCCACGCCACCAGGGTCTGGCTGCCTTCGCTGCGGATCTCGATCCGCCGCTGCAGGACGGGATCGCGAAGCACGTAGTGGCCACCGGCACCGGTATAGATGCGGTCGCTGCGCCCCGGATCGCGCGGGTCACGCAGCGACCAGGGCCCCTGCTGCCGGCGCAGCTGCGTGTAATCCTCGTACTTGTCCAGATAGTGCAGGCCATCGAGGCCATCAACCTCGACACGACGGGCATCGCCTACCCGGAAGTAGCTGTGCAGGGCCTGGGTGAAAGCCACCGGGGACGGGCCGGTGTTCTCGGTGGTCAACTGCTGGCGCAGCTGGCGACCGATGCGCAGCTGCATCTGCAGGCGCAGGCCACACTCGGCAATCGACAGGGGCGCCAGCTGCAGCTCCAGTTCACCGTCATCGTCCTGGCGGGCCTGCAGCAGCTCCCAGCGCGCGGTGCGTACCAGGCCGTGTGCCGGCACGTCATCATCCTGGCCCTGGCGACCGAACCACGGCCAGCACACTGGAACGCCACCCCGGATCGGCGTGGGCAGCCCGGCCCGTTTCGGCGACAGCCACAGCAGGTCCGGCTGCCCCTCTGGGATGAACGACAGCAGCTGTCCGCCGAACACGCTGATGACCGCGGTGGCGCTGGGCGTGCGTATCTGCCAGGCCTCGAGCCCGTGGTACAGGCCGGTGCTGATGTCCGGGTTCGACTGCATGCTATGACGCTCCTTGAAGACCGCGGCGATGATGTCGCGGCCAGCCTGTGATCGGCAAGGTCTAGCGGGTGGCAGGCGTCCCTGCGGCTGCCTCCTGCTGCAACGCGCGCAGGATGCGCTGGCCGGCGCGCCCATCCGCATTGGCCCAGCCCAGGCGCTGCTGCTCGGCCTGGATCGCGCGGCGCGTGGCGGTGCCGATCATGCCGTCCGCGCTGCCGATGTCGTGGCCGCGGGCCAGCAGCAGGGTCTGCAGCTGGCGGCGTTCATCGCGGCCGATGCCGGGATCATCGGTCGGCCAGGCGGTGGCCAGGCCGGTGCCGCCACGCAGCTGGTCGGCCAGCGTGGCGATGGCCAGTGCATAGCTTTCGGCGGCGTTGTAGCTGTAGATCGCATCGTAGTTGCGGAACACCAGCAGCGCCGGGCCCTTGATGCCGGCCGGCAGCAGCAGGGCGGCGCGCGCGTCGGCCGGCAGATTGGGCGGCCCCAGCGCGCTGCCATCCAGCGCGGTCACGCCCTGCACGCGCCAATCGGCGAGGGCTCGACGTTGGGTGCGGCCCGCCTGGCTGGCATTGAAGCCGGGGGGAACACGGACCTCCATGCCCCACGGTTCGCCACTGCGCCAACCCGCACGCTTGAGGTAGTTGGCGGTGGACGCCAGCGCGTCGGGAATGCTGCCGACCAGATCGCGGCGGCCATCGCCGTCACCATCGACCGCGATACGTGCGTAGGTGCTGGGCATGAACTGCGTATGCCCGAAGGCGCCGGCCCAGGAACCGGTGAGCCCCTGGGCCTGCAGGTCGCCGCGGTCGATCAGCTTGAGCAGCGCCAGCAGTTCGCCACGGAAGAAGGCCTGGCGGCGGCCGGCGCAGGACAGCGTGGCCAGCGACTGCAGCAGCGGGCGCTTGCCGAAGACGCGGCCATAGTCGCTCTCCACCCCCCAGACCGCGACGATGGTGGCCGGGTCGACGCCATACTGCGCGGAGACGCGATCGAGCAGATCGCGATGTTGCTGCAGCAGGGTGCGGCCATCATCGACGCGCTGGCGGTCGACCAGCGCGGCCAGGTAATCCCAGATCGGCGTGGTGAATTCCGGCTGTGCGTCCAGCAGTCCGAGCACGCTCGGGTCCGGCGTGAGCCCGGTGGTGATCTCGTTGAAACGGTCGGCGCCGATGCCCTGGGTTGCGGCGGTGGCCTGCAGGCCCGCCAGGCAGCGGCTGAACGCCGGATCGTTGCTGGCGGCGGGAGCCGCAGGCAGCGTCGGGGTCGACGCGAGGGCGGCTGCAAGGCCGAGCGTGGTCAGAATGGGCATGGCGTCCTCCGTGTTGCCGTTGCAAGGCCATCTTAGGGGCAGCAGTGCGGCCGAACCTGAAGGGGCACCGGCTGGCCGTCCCCCCTAGGCAACGCGCAGCAGGCGCAGGCCATAGGCGGGACTTTCGGCATCCCAACGCTGTGCGACCTGCAGGCCCGCCTGCTGCAACAGCGCCTCGAAGCTGTCATCGGTGTACTTGTGGCTGTACTCGACGCGGATGGGTTCACCGGCAGCAAAGTGGAAGGTGCGGCCACCGAGGTGGACGTCCTGCGGCCACTGGCTGACCAGGTCGGTTTCGATGCGCAGCCGCGCGGTGCTGTAACGGGCGCGGTGGCGGAATCCATCGAGATCGAAATCGCTTGCGATCTCGCGGTTGAGGCGGGCCAGCAGATTGAGGGTGAATGCCGCAGTGACGCCCTGCGCATCGTTGTAGGCCGCTTCGATCAGCGCCGTGTCCTTGTGCAGGTCGATGCCGATCAGGGCCAGGCCGTCGCGGCCCATCGTCTGACGCATCGCCCGCAGCAGGGCGACGGCCTCTGCTTCGGCGAAATTGCCCAATGTGGAACCGGGGAAGAACAGCAGCCGTCGCGCGGGTTCGCGTTCGGGCATGGGCACGGCGACGGCGCGGGTGAAGTCCGCGCAGACCGGCAGCATCTCGACCTCGGGCAGCGCCGGCGCCAGGTGGTCGATGCTGGACAGCAGTGCGGCCCGCGAGATCTCGATCGGCGTATAGGCCACCGGATCCTGCAGCGCGGCCAGCAGCAACGCGGTCTTGCGGCCACTGCCGCTGCCCAGCTCCACCACATGCAGGCGCGGGCCGACCACGCGCGCGATATCGGGCAGCACCCGCGCCAGCAGTGCCAGCTCGGTGCGCGTGGGGTAGTACTCGCGGGTCTGGGTGATCTGTTCAAACAGACGCGAGCCGCGGGCATCGTAGAAGTACTTGGAAGGCAGCTGCCGCGATGCGCATGACAGACCGGCCAGCGCATCGGCCAGGATCTGCTGGCGGCTGGGGGTCAGGTCGGTCAGCGCCTGCAGCGCGTCATGCACCGTGCTCATATGAGGTCCCTGGCCAGGCGCAGTCCGGAGAACTGCCAGCGCGCCGGCGGCATGAAGAAATTGCGGTAGCTGGCGCGCACATGGCCACGGGGCGTGGCACAGCTGCCGCCGCGCAGCACCCATTGCCCGCACATGAACTTGCCGTTGTATTCGCCGAGGTTGCCGTCAAAAGAGCGGAAGCCCGGGTAGGCACCATAGGCGCTGGCGGTCCATTCCCAGACATCACCGAACAGCTGCCGCAGCCCACTGCCCCCGGCTGCCTGCGGGTGCAGGTGATCGTCATCGGCGAAATGACCGCGCAGGGGCTGCGACGCGGCGGCCGCTTCCCACTCGAACTCGCTGGGCAGGCGCGCACCGGCCCAGCGGGCGCAGGCATCGGCCTCGTAGTAACTGAGGTGGCAGACCGGCGCATGCGGATCCAGCTCGCGCCAACCACCCAGGGTGTACTCGCGCTGCAGGGCATCATCCCAGTACAGGGGGTGCTGCCAGCCTTCGGCTTCTCGCAGCGCCCAGCCTTCGCTGAGCCACCAGCGCGGTTCGCGGTACCCCCCTGCCTCGATGAAGCTGCGGTACTCGGCATTGCTGACGGGACGCTCGGCCAGGGCATGCGCGGGCAGCAGCACGCGGTGCTGCGGCGATTCGTTGTCGTAGGCAAAGGCGGCGTGCCGGGGCCATGCCGCGGCACCGACGGTGACGATGCGTTCGGGCGATTCGATCCAGCCCTGCGCCGTGGCGGTGCTGGCGACGGGCCGCAGGTCCTCGCGATACGGTGGCTGCAGTGGATTGCACCAGAACGCATGCTTGATGTCGGTCAACAGCAGTTCCTGGTGCTGTTGTTCGTGCTGCAGACCCAACTGCAGGTGGTGCAGCGCCTGCGCGTCGAGGTCACCGGCTGCCAGCCGTGACTGCACCTGCATGTCGATCTGTTGCCGGTAGTCGCGCACCTGCTGCAGCGAGGGCCGCGACAGCAGCCCGCGCTGCGGCCGCGCATGCGCCGGGCCGATGCTCTTGTAATAGCTGTTGAACAGATAGTCCCAGGCCGGGTCATGCGCGGGCGTGGTGGCGAAACCGGCCAGCACGAAGCGTTCGAAAAACCAGGTGGTATGGGCCAGGTGCCACTTGCTGGGACTGGCGTCGGCCATGCTCTGCAGCATGGCGTCCTCGGCACTGAGCGGCGCGGCCAGCTGCAGGCTGCGCGCCCGCACCTGTGCAAAGCGGCGGGCGAGATCGCGCTGCGGGGCAGCGACGGCGGTGGGTACGCTGTCCATGCCGGAAGCATCGGCGCAGGACGGTGAGCGCAACGTCATGGCACCACATCACCACGTTCACATGACAGCGGGCACGCGCATTCAAGAAGCGCGTGGGGACGCCGCTAACGGCAATGTTGCGGCCGCATCGTCACCGCACTGGACTTACCGCGTGCCCCTGCATCCGCTCCGCCAGCCTGCGCATTACCTGTTCGTGCTGCCCGCCGTGCTGGTCGTCCTGGTGCTGTGGATGGCGCTGGGCACCGAGGATGTCGCCAGCCCGGCGCAGCGCATCCTGCCCTGGCTGCTGGCCTGTCTCGGTGCAGGCCTGGCCCTGCTCTACCACCAGATGCGCACGTTGTGCCTGCTGCTGGTGGTGGCGGTGGTATTCGCCCTGCTGCACCGGGACGTCGGTGGCTACCTGCGCAGCGGCCATGTCGACGCCTTGACCCCGCTGCGCTTCCACGCGATCTCGGCGTGGGTGCCGCTGCTGTTCGCCGGACTGGCACTATGGCCGGAACGCGGACGCCGACGCCAGGACCTGCTGCTGCGCAGCGTAGTGTGCGGCGCGGCGCTGGTGATCTTCCTGCTGCTGGCGGCACAGCAGCCGCAGGGGATGCACGATCTGCTGTCGAACCGTCACTGGGCCTGGATTCCCGCCAACTGGAACGCGTTGGCGCAGTTGCCGGCGCTGCTGTTCCTGCTGGCGACCGCAGCATTGGGCTGGCAGGCGTGGCGGCATCCGCGGCCACTGCACACGGCAATGCTGCTGGCCCTGCTGTGCCTGTGGTGGATGCTGCCGCGGATCTTCCTGCAGCCGGTGCTGCTGCCGGCGCTGAGCAGTGCCGCCCTGCTGCTGATGCTGGGCGCGATGCTGCAGGAATCCTTCCACATGGCCTTCCGCGATGAGCTGACCGGCCTGCCGGGGCGACGGGCGTTCAACGAGACCCTGCAGCGGGCACGCGGTACCTACAGCATCGCGATGGTGGACGTTGACCACTTCAAGTCATTCAACGACACCCATGGTCACGACACCGGCGACGATGTGCTGCGCCTGGTGGCGTCGCGGCTGGCGCGGGTGGGCGACGGTGGCCGTGCGTTCCGCTATGGCGGCGAGGAGTTCGCGGTGGTGTTCCTGGACCGGCCGGCGGCAGCCTGTGTCGATGCCGTGGAAGCATTGCGGCAGAGCATCGAGGACACCCGCATGCAGCTTCGCGACCGCAGCACCCGCAGCCGTGACGACGAAGCCGGCCGCCAGCGGCGCGGACGCGGTGGCAGCGGCCAGGTGGTGCAGGTGACGGTGAGCATCGGGCTGGCCGACAGCTGCGTGGATCCGCGGCCGATGGCCGTGGTCAAGGCCGCCGACCAGGCCCTGTATGTGGCCAAGGACGGGGGCCGCAACCAGGTGCGCGCGCACGGCGGCCAGCGCGTTCTGGCAGCGCACAGCGCGTAGTGCTCAGACCGCGTCGAGGTAGTACCAGCGGCCGTCGAGGCGTTGGAAGCGGCTGTGCTCGGTCATCCTCACCGCGCTGCCGCCGCCGATGCGGTAGCGCGCGGTGAAGCGGACTTCGGCGCTGTCAGCACCAGTGACAGTGTGCTCGTGCACGGTCAGGCCCAGCCAATGGGTGCGCTGGCCGGGGGCATCGTCCAGCGACAGCTCGGCCGGACGCGTGTCCGGATGCCAGGACTGGCGCAGGTAGTCAGCCAGGCCACGCACATAGGCGCTGTAGCGCGAACGCATCAGGTGCTCTGCATCAGGCGCGGCTTCACCGGCATGGAAACGGCCACAGCAGGCGGCATAGTCGGCGGGAAGGCCACAGGGGCAGGGATCGGCGGGTTTTCGGCTCATGCCGGCATTGTCGCCGGGTTGCCGGGATTGATCCACGCGGGGCGGCAGTCGCCCGGAGCAGGACAGGCGTATGCTGTCGCGCCCCCTCCTTGATTGATCGCCGTGCTGGAACTGGTTCCCCCTGAGTTGTGGTGGCTGGTGGTGATCGCCTTCATCGCCGGCCTTGTGGATGCCGCCGTCGGTGGCGGTGGCCTGGTGCAGCTGCCCGGCCTGTTCACGGTGCTGCCGCAGCAGACGCCGGCGATGCTGTTCGGTACCAACAAGTTCAGTTCGATGTTCGGTACCGGTGCGGCCGCCTGGCGCTATGCGCGCAACGTGCGCTTCCCTTGGAAGCCGGTACTGTTCGCGGCCGGTACCGCCTTCATCTTCTCCTTCGCCGGGGCCACCGCGGTGAGCCTGCTGCCCAAGGATGCGGTGCGCCCACTGGTGCTGGTGCTGCTGATCGCGATGCTGGCCTACACGTTGTGGAAGAAGGACTTCGGCGCGTTGCACCGGCCGCAGGAGATCGGCCGCCGCGAACTGGCGATCGCGCTGGCGATCGGTGCGGCGATCGGCTTCTACGACGGCTTCTTCGGGCCGGGCACCGGCAGCTTCCTGATCTTCCTGTTCGTGCGCTTCTTCGGCCTGGATTTCCTGCGTGCGTCAGCGGCGTCGAAGGTGGTGAACCTGGCGACCAATGTGGCGGCAATCTCGTTCTTCGTACCGACCGGCAACATCCTGTGGCTGTTCGCGCTGCCGATGGCGGCGGCCAACATCATCGGCTCGGTGGTGGGCACGCGCCTGGCGTTGAAGGGCGGCACGCCGTTCATCCGCAAGTTGTTCGTGGGGCTGGTGGTGGTACTGATCGCGCGGATGGCGTGGGATACCTTCCGCGGTGCGTGAATGCGGTTGCCGGCCAGCGGCCGGCACTACCGGGTCATGAACGCTGCCCATGGGTAGTGCCGGCCGCTGGCCGGCATCCCCATCCGATCGGGTCAGGAACGCTGCCCATGGGTAATGCCGGCCGCTGGCCGGCATCCCCATTCAATCGACCGGGTCAGGCTTCGGCTTCTTCCGGTTCGTTGGCCTGCTGGCGGCTGCGCTCGGGCAGCTTCAGGCGCTTGCCTTCTTCGTCGTACTCGATCAGCAGCACGCCGGAGTCGTGGCGGCCGCTGATCTCGACGAAGCAGGCGCCACCGATGAACGGCTCCAGCGTCATCACCGACTTCAGCGGAGTGGCGACCACCATCTGGAAACCGAAGTTGTCGAAGATGTTCATCGCCAGCGCGGTGAACTCGTTGTCGGCCTTGTCGAAGGCTTCGTCGAGCACGACGGCGGCGTAGCTGGGCAGCTGGCTGTCGGCGCCGCCGAGCTGGTAGCGCAGTGCCGCAGCCAGGCAGGTGGTGGCCAGTTTCTGGCGCTGGCCACCGGACTTGCCCGCGCCACTACGGTAGATCTCGACCTGCTGGCGCGTTTCCGCATCCAGCTCGACGCCGATGAACTCCACGTGCATGCGTACGTCCAGCACCAGCTCGCGCCAGCGCTTGTCCTCGCCTTCCTGCGAACCCAGGCGGTTGACCAGCTGGCGCAGCACGGTGAACTGCGATTCGGCCAGCTCGCGCTGCTCGGTCTGCTGCTGCGCCAGCACCTCGCGCAGCTGCAGGTGGAACTCGCCGACTTCCGGCAGGCGGCGGTCGCTCAGTTCGATGGTCAGCAGCGTGCCACGGTTGAACGGCACCTGCTCCAGGCTGGCGTTCACTTCGTCCAGGCGCTGGCCGATCGACTTGCGGGCCTCGGCGCTGTGGCGCTGCAGGGCCAGCAGGTTGTTCTTGCTCTGGTTCTGCAGCAGATCGAAGAAGCGCTCTTCGTGCTGCGGCAGGCCGTCGCGCTCCAGGCGCTCGAGGCGGGCAAGGAAATCCTCGGCCGAGGCCACCGATACGGTGAAGTCGCCCGATTCCTCCGGCCACTGCTGGATGAAGCGACGGAAGCAACCGATCAGCTGGTTCTCGATGCGGTTGAGGTCCTGCTGCGAGGTCGACAGCTGCTCGTTCAGCGCGTTGCTGACCTGGCGCATGTGCGCCTCCAGCGTTTCCAGGCTGAGCGGGCCCTGCTCCTGCAGGCGCTCGGCGAGCCCGGCTTCCTGCTCCTGGGCAAGGCTCGGCAGCACCAGCGCACGGCTCTGCTGGCGAGCGCGGTCGAGGCGATCGCGTTCCTTGACCAGCTGCCCGCGCTCGACGCGGACGTCTTCATAGGTGCGGCGGGCCTGCTCGATGTCGGCGCGCACGGCGTCGATCTGCTTGGCCAGCTTGGCCAGGTCGGCATTGCCTTCGCGCAGGTCGCGCAGGGTGGCCTCGATATCGGTCAGGCGCTGCTGCGGGGCGGCGATGTCGATCTCGTTCCAGCTGATGCTGACCAGCTCGTGGCAGGCCAGGCGACGTTCGTTGTCGCGGTCACGCTGCCCACGCAGGCGCGCGATGTCGGTCTCGCAGCTGGCGATGCGCTTGGCCAGTTCCTGGGCTTCGCGCTCGAAGGCGCCCACCTTGTCGTGGTTGTTGAAGCCGAGGATCCAGCGACGGCGGTCGCCCACCGCACTGCGGTCGTCCTTCTCGAAGCGGTCGCCGGGATGCTTGACCTGGCCTTCTCGGGTGATGCCGCGGTCGACGTTGCGCAGCTGCTTGGCATCCACGCACTCGTAGTCGAAGCGCTTGCCGAGCTCACGGCGCAGCCAGCTTTCGAACACGTGCTCGCGCAGCTCCAGCTTGTGCAGCAGCGACTTCGCCGACGGCTCGCGCGCGAACGCATCATCGTTGCGGCGCACACGGTAGTAGGTGAAGCGCATGCCCAGGTGAGTGCGATTCACCCACTCGGCGACGTCGTTGTAGTGCTTGTCATCGACCAGCAGCGACAGCGCGAAGCCACCCAGCACACGCTCGATGGCACCCTGCCAGCCCTGCTCTTCCGAGCGGACCTGGATCAGCTCGCCGACGAACGGCAGCGCCGCCTCGGCAATGCCGGTTTCCTCGGCCAGGCGCGCGCGCAGCTTCTGCATCGGCGCCGGGATGTTGGAGGGCGTGCGCTGCATCGCTTCGAGTTCCGCACGGACTTCGCCGAAACGGCGCTCGTCATCGCGCTTGCCACCCAGGCGATCGCTGATCGCATCGTCCAGCGCCGAGGAGGCACGCTGGCGGTCCTGCAGTTCGTTCTGCGCACGCTCGACCAGCTCGGCGAAGCCGTGTGCGTCGTCCGGAAGTTCAGCCCCCAGCTGCTGCGCGGCCAGGCTTGCCTGCTCGCGCTTGGCTTGGCGGCGGTCACGCTCGGCTTCGGCGCGGCCCTGCTCGCGTTCCAGTTCCTCGATGCGCTCACCGCCCTGCTGGCGACGCTGCAGTTCCAGTTCGGCCAGGCGCTCGGTGTGGTTGTCCAGTGCGGCACGGCGCTGGGCTTCTTCCCCGAGCAGGCCACGGTCACGCACGTCCATCTCGCGCAGGCGCGCCTCGATCAGCGCCTGGCGGCGGCTTTCACGGAAGCTGTCGACGCCAAGCTTGAGGGCTTCGTCGTCGCCGCGCCGGCGGTGCATTTCCTTCAGGTCGTTGTAGTAGGCGCGTGCCGGCAGCAGGGTCTCCACCTGGCGGCGGGCGGTGACCACGGCCTGGTGCGCGCCATCGAGTTCGGCGAAGTCGCTGACCAGGCGCTCGGCGGCGTCGAATGTCTTCGGCGTGTCGAGCATGAAGTCGCGCAGGAAGACGTTGAGGTCGCCCAGGTTCTTCGCCGACTGCGTCTTGTGCAGCAGGCGCAGCGCCATCTCGTTGTCGATGCCGAGCAGGTCGCGGAAGCGCTCGGCGTAGCCGGAGAAGGTGTCGAAGTGGTGCAGGTCGGACAGCTTCTGCTTGAGCTTGCGCAGGTCCAGGTCGAAGCCGCCAAGATCCTTGGCGATGTCGAACGGACGCTCGGCGATCATGTAGTGCTTGCGCACGTCACCGGCCGAGGTTCCGTTACCGGAGATCCACAGCAGGCGCACGAGGCTGACCACGCGGCCATCGCCGGCGCGGTACTCCAGCACCAGCGCAGTCCAGGTCGCGCCCTTGCGAAGGTACTGGGTGGCGATTTCGCCAGTGCCGCTGTCCTGCTGGTCGGCCCACGCGCCACGCACGTAGGACACCAGGTTGCGGTCGCGGCCACTGCGCTCGGCTTCACGCGCGGCGGCGTTGAAATCGACGATGGCCGGCGGCGTCAGCAGCGCGGACATGGCATCGAGCAGGGTCGACTTGCCCGAGCCGGAACGGCCGACGAACAGGAAGCCACGCTCGGCGATCGGTACTTCGGTCAGTCCGTTGAACGTGCCCCAGTTGTGTACCTGCAGGCGACGCATGCGGAACTGCTGCAGGCGCGGGTCCGGCAGGCCTTCGTTGAACAGGGCGGGAGTGTGCTTGGAGATAGCCATGCGATGGTCGGGTCTCTCAGGCCTCGGCGGCCGGGGTTTCACGCAGCTGGCGGTAGACCGCCGAAAGCTGGGATACGTCTTCGGCGGAGAACAGCAGCTTCAGCGCCGGCGAGACTTCGTGGCGGTCTTCCTGGCCGCTGAGGCGGGTCAGGATGTGGTTGTCCTTCATCTTCTGCACCGCCGAGGCGACACGGCGGTTGAAGCCGGCGCGGTCGGTGGACAGGTTCTTCTCGTAGATGGCCAGCGCTTCGGCCATCTCGGCGTCGGCGACCACCGCGCGGTTGCCGCGCGCATCGGCCTCGGCCAGCTGCTGGCGCAGGTACAGCAGCAGCACCGAATCGATGAAGGTCAGCGGCGAGGTGCGCAGCAGCACCGGCGCATCCACGTCTTCGGTATCGGCCTGGCGGGTGAAGGCCACGCCGCTGTCACGGTCGAGCACCAGTTCCAGGAACAGGTCCGCCAGCGAGGAGCGGATGGCCGCCTCGCTGCGGATCAGTGCCGGCCACAGCTTGGCGTGGCGCAGCTGGTCGATGCTGGGGCCGATCAGCAGCTGGCACAGCGCGCGGCGTGCATCCAGCGGCAGGCGCCCGGTGTCGCCGAGGTAATACACGTCATTGCCACGGCGGGGCTGCGCCACGGCCGCCACCGGTTCGGCTTCGTAGGCGTCTTCCGCCACGTCGGCCTGCGGTGCGTCGATGGGATCTTCATGCCAGCTCATGGCGTCTCTCCTGGGTGAACCAAACCAGCGGGATGCGGGCGCGACGGACCTGGCCGTCGCCACCACGCCATTCGGCAAGCTCCTGCTCACCAGCGATCACGTTGCCGAAGCGCGTGCCCAGCGACAGGTAGCCGATGACGCTGCCGAGCCCCTGCGGTGCTTCGCGCTGCGACAGTGCCTGGGCGATGCTGAGCCGCGGCTGTGCATCGAGCAGGTCGTGCAGGTCGCGGCGCAGGGTGCGGAAGTCGATTTCAGACGAAGCGACCAGGTCACCGACGCTCTCCAGGCTGATGGCTGCGGCGTCGTTGTACTCGACGTTGCCATCGACCTGGGCGCTGCGCGGATCGTGCAGCTTCCACTGCGACCACGAGCGCAGGCGGCTGGTGGTCAGCTGCAGGTCGCGGCCGATGCCGCGTTGTGCGGGGAATTCGTCGCGCAGGGCCAGCGCTTCGGACTGCGCCTGCTTCAGCAGCTGGTTGAGGCGGCGCTGTTCCAGATAGCCACGGCTCTGCACGAAGCCACGCAGGCTGCGCGCGAAATTCTGCAGCACGTCGTGCACCTGGCCACCGCGCTCGAGCATGGTGCTGGTGAAGCCACGCAGGAAGTTGCGTTCATTGCGGTCCAGGCGGCGGGCGAAGCCACGCGCCAGCACCGCTTCCAGCGCGGCATCGAGCTGGGCGCTCTGTTCGGCGTCGTTGAGCAGGCGCCAGAAGGCCTGGAAGCTGCGACCGGCATCGCTCTCGCCGATCACATCCACGCCTTCGAACAGCTGCGACAGCACATCGCCGCGCTCGCCCTCGTCGTCGATGATGCGTTCGCGGAAGTCGCGGTTGAGCTGCTCGAAATCGTCGCGCACGCGACGGAAATCCTCGGTCAGCTCGTCGGCCAGGCCGATGATCTGGCGCGCACGCTCCAGCGCGCGCTTGCCATCCAGCGCGACCACGCGGCCGGCGCCGACGCGGGCGATCTCGGCGTCGATGCGGTCGCGCTCGTCGCGCAGTGCCGACAGGCGTGCGTCCGGATCCGATTCGGTCTGCGCGGCCAACTGCGAGAGCTGTTCGATGACCAGCGCCAGGCGGCTTTCGGTGGCGGCCACGCGCGCCTGCTCAAGACCATCGGCGAAGCGGATGGCCTGCAGTGCCGCAGTCGACAGCTCGTACTGCTCCTGGTCGGCGCCTTCGGGCAGACGGCGTTCCAGCCAGCCCTGGGCCAGCCAGTGCGCGATGTAGGCCTGCGCGGTACGCGGCAGCTCACGCGACAGTTCGTCGCCGTTGAGCTGGTCCAGCGCACGCTGCAGGCGCTCGTTGAGCACCGACGACGGCAGCGTGCGCTCGCCGTCCATCAGCAGCCCCTGCAGCAGGCCGATGATTTCCGGGGCGTGGTCGGCGGCAAGCAGCTTCCACTGGGGCTGTTCGCGCAGATGGCGGTAACGGGAGATGCGTTCGCGGTGCTTCATGCAGCGAAAGGAGTCATGAGGGCTGGCGGGGACGAGCAGCCGCCCGCGGCGGCCGCGCGGGCAGCCGTGGGCATGCCGGCCCGCAGAGGCCGGCGCAGTGCGGTCAAGCGGCTCAGCGCTTGCCGCCCACTTCGATGAAGCGCAGGAACTCGGCGCGGGTACGCGCGTCGTCGCGGAAGCTGCCCAGCATCTTCGAGGTGACCATGCTGACGCCGCGCTTGTGGATGCCGCGGGTGGTCATGCATTCGTGGGCACCTTCGACGACCACACCGACGCCGATCGGCTGCAGCACATCCTGGATGCACTGGGCGATCTGCGCGGTCATCTTCTCCTGCACCTGGAAACGGCGGGCGTAGGCTTCGACAACGCGGGCCAGCTTGCTGATGCCCACCACCTTGCCGGCCGGCAGGTAGCCGACGTGGACGCGGCCGATGATGGGCGCCATGTGGTGCTCGCAGTGGCTTTCGTACTCGATGTCACGCAGAACGATCAGTTCGTCGTAGCCGGCCACTTCCTCGAAGGTCCGCTCCATGTAGGCGCGCGGGTCGTCGCGGTAACCGCTGAACCAGTCGCCATAGGCTTCGGCGACACGGCGGGGGGTATCCAGCAGGCCTTCGCGGGACGGGTCCTCACCGGCCCAGCGCAGCAGGGTGCGCACGGCATCCTCGGCCTGGTCCTGGGTCACGTCGCCCTGCCGGGCGGCCTTTTCGTTGTTCTTGCTCATTGCGTACAGCGTCCCGAACGGGGGGCGAGCATCGTACCCGACCGGGGGGTGCGTCGTCCTGTTGGGACGGTTCATCGGGGGGTTCTTCCGGCGCCTCGTTGCTGCTGAGCGAGAGGGGGAAGGGGCAGGCCGGGCAGGACACGCCGCAAGTACGTCCCTGTAGGCTCGGCCACGGCATCCATGCCGTGGACGGTCCTGCCCGGCCTGCCCCTCCCCCTCTCCGACAATTTCCCGCAGGCGCGGCCGGACCGCCCGAAAGCGGGGGCAAAAGCGGGGGTTCATGACTTCGGAAGCAGCGCGCCGCTGCTGTGGTGTCTTCTGCTGCCGCTGCTGTGGTGTCTTCTGCTTTGGTGGGTGCGGACCGTTGGTCCGCACTGCTTCTGCTCTTGCTTCTAAGAGCCAACCCACCGCGCTCGCGGGGTGATGGGAAGGCAGCGGGGGCCGGGCGGGGCAGGACCGTCCGCGGCATGGATGCCGCGGCCGAGCCCCCAAGGGTGAGGGCGCTTTGCTTGCGAGGCATGCCTCGCAAGCGCCCGAACGCCCAGCCGCCAGCGGCTGGGCCGGACCCCGGAGGGGGGTTCACGGCGTGTCCTGCACCGTCCGGCCCCGCTGCCCCACCCGACACCAGGCAGGCGCAACGCTTTCCCCACTACACCCCCATTCAGAAAGACCTATTGATAGGAATGAAATTAGTAGTATCCTATCTATCTCTTATGGACCGACCCCTCGACGAGCGCACCGTGCTGCAGATGCAGCTCAGCTCCGGCCTGCTGTACGCAGGGCGGCAGTGGCAGCGCCTGGCCGACAGCCGGCTCGGCAGCTACGGCATCTCCACCGCCTGCACCATGCCCCTGCTGATGATCGGCCGCTCCGGCGGTGGCATCCGCCAGGTGGCGCTGGCCCAGCAGCTGGGCATGGAGGGTCCTTCCCTGGTGCGCCTGCTGGACAAGCTGTGCGCCAGCGACCTGGTCCGCCGCGAGAGCGACGCCAGCGACCGCCGCGCCAACCTGCTGTGGCTGACCGACGCGGGCCATGCGCTGGTCAGCGAGCTGGAAGACCAGTTGATCGGCCTGCGCCAGGACGTGTTCGGCGAGCTTTCCATGGATGAACTGCACGCCGTGCTGAAGGCATGGCGCCTGCTGGCCGAGGCCGCCGACCGCATCACGTAAGACCGCTGCCCCCGAATACCGCCGCTGCCGTGCACACGCCAGCGGCTTTTACCCGTTGCTGTTGTTTCGTTGTTCCTCCCCTCCCCCACCTCGCCCCCGCCCCTACCGATGCCCGGTGAATTCAGTCTCCACGGAGTGTTCGTCCCGACCCTGCTCGGGCTGATGTTGTTGGCCTACCTGGTCAACAGCGGCCTGCACGCGCTGCTGCAGCGTGCCGGCGCCTATCGCCACGTATGGCACCCGGCGCTGTTCAACCTGGCCCTGTACGGGATCGTGCTTGGCCTGCTGTTCCACCTCCTGCGTTGGATGCAATCGTGAACAAGATCGTGAAGAAGACCCTGCCGGTGCTGCTCACCACCGCAGCCGTGATCATCGCCCTGCTGGTGCTGCGCCAGCTGTGGGTCTATTACATGGATGAGCCGTGGACCCGCGATGCCCATGTCGGCGCCGACGTGGTGCAGGTGGCGCCGGACGTGTCCGGGCTGGTGGAAACGGTGCAGGTGGCCGACAACCAGGCGGTGAAGAAGGGTGACCTGCTGTTCGTGGTCGACCGCGCCCGCTACCGCATCGCGCTGGAGCAGGCCCGCGCCAACCTGGCCGAGCGCCAGGCATCGGTGGCGCAGCTGCGCCGCGAGATCGGCCGTGACCGCAGCCTGCAGGACCTGGTCGCCGCCGAGGACGCCGAAGTGCGCCGCGCCAAGCTGCAGGCCGCACAGGCTGCGCTGGCCACCGCACAGGCGGCGGTCGACCTGGCCGAGCTCAACCTGGGCCGCACCGAAGTGCGCGCACCGGCCGATGGCCGGGTCAACGACCGCACCCTGCGCGTGGGCGACTACGTGGTAGCCGGCAAGCCGGTGCTGGCGCTGCTGGATACCGGCTCGTTCCGCATCGATGGCTACTTCGAGGAAACCCGCCTGCGCGGCGTGGCCCCGGGGCAGCGCGTGGACATCCGCCTGATGGGCGAGTCGGCCCCGCTGCGTGGCCATGTGGAGAGCATCGCCGCCGGCATCGAAGACCGCTACCGCAGCAACGGCAGCACCCTGCTGCCGAACGTGACCCCGGCCTTCGACTGGGTGCGGCTGGCACAACGCATTCCGGTGCGCATCGCCATCGACGAAGTACCCAAGGGCGTGGAACTGATCGCCGGCCGTACCGCCACGGTGACCGTGGACACCGGCCGCCATCCGCACAACGACAAGGCCGGCACTGCGCCGACACAGGCGGGCCTGTGAACGCCGCCCTGCCCCGTCTCGGCCTGATCGTTGCGCTGGCCAGCCTGGCGGCCTGCAAGACCGTCGGCCCGGATTACGCCCTGCCGGAAGGCTCGGCCTTCAAGCGCCCGCAGGCCAATGCGGCCTTCATCGATACGCAGAACCCGCAGGTGGCCGCCAACCAGGCGCTGCCCGACCGCTGGTGGTCGCTGTACAACGACCCGGTGCTGGACGGCCTGATCACGCAGGCGCTGCGTGACAACGTCGAGCTGAAGGCCGCCGATGCACATCTGCGCCGTGCCGCGGCGGTGTACGAGCAGGCGCTGGACGCCGGTGGCTTCGAGTACGAGGCCGAGGCCGGGGTCAGCCGCGCGCAGCTGTCGGCCGAATCGTTCCTGCAGGAGCACGAGCTGCCGGTGATCAACCTGGCCGATGGCAAGTTCGCGGTCAGCTACCAGTTCGACCTGTTCGGCAAGCTCAAGCGCGGCGCCGAGGCAGCGCGTGCCGACGAGCAGTCCGTTGCTGCCGCGCGCGACCTGGCCCAGGTCAGCGTGGTCGCGCAGGTGGCCGACAGCTATCTGGAAATCTGCCACGCCAACCACGAGCTGCACGTGGCCGAACATTCGCTGCAGCTGCAGCAACGCAGCCGTACGGTCACCGAGCGCCTGATCGCGGCTGGCCGTGGCACGCCGCCGGAACTGGCCCGCGCCAATGCCCAGGTCGCGCTGCTGGAAGCCGCGCTGCCGCCGCTGCGCGCGCAGCGTTCGGCGGCCGCCTATTCGCTGGCCGCCCTGCTCGGGCAGACCCCGGGCCAGCTGCCGGCCGGCGTGATCGACTGTGCACACGCCCCCGGCCTGGCGCAGCCGCTGCCGGTCGGTGATGGCCGTGCACTGCTGCGGCGCCGCCCGGACGTGCGCCAGGCCGAACGCAAGCTGGCTTCGGCCACCGCGCGGATTGGCGTCGCCACCGCTGAGCTGTATCCGGACATCCGCCTGGGGGCCTCGCTCGGTGCCGCCGGCCTGCTGGAGGATTTCGGCACGCCGATGACCCAGCAGTGGTCGATCGGCCCGCTGATCTCGTGGACGCTGCCGTCGTCCGGCACGCACGCACGCATCCACGCTGCCGAAGCGGGCGCCGATGCGGCCCTGGCCGAGTTCGACCACACCGTGCTGCAGGCGCTGCGCGAGACCCAGACCGCGCTGGACCGCTACGCGCAGGACCTGCGCCGGCTGCAGTCGCTGCGCACTGCGCAGGAACAGGCCGCATTGGCCGCCGAGCAGAACCGCCGGCTGTACCAGGGTGGCCGCACGCCGTACCTGTCCAGCCTGGATGCCGACCGCAGCCTGGCCACCAGCGATGCCACCCTGGCGGCCGCCGAAGCGCAGGTCTCGCGCGACCAGATCCATCTGTTCCTGGTGCTGGGCGGTGGCTGGCAGGCAAGCGCCACCGCGCCCAACGCCTCGACCGCAGCGAAGTAAACCATGAACGCGCTGACCGACCGCCAGGCCTGGCTGTTCTCGATCAAGACCTACCTGGCCGCGGTGGCCGCGCTGTACATCGCCATGGCCGGCAACCTGTCGCGCCCGTACTGGGCGATGGGCACGGTGTACATCGTCAGCCAGCCGCTGCTGGGCCCAACCCGCGCCAAGGGCGTGTACCGCATCGTTGGCACCCTGGTGGCCGGCCTGGCCACCCTGCTGGTGCTGCCGGCGCTGGTGGAAACGCCGCTGGTGCTGAGCGCGGCGATGTCGATCTGGCTGGCCGGCTGCCTGTTCATGGCCCTGCTCAACCGCGGCCCGCGCGGTTACGCGTTCCTGCTGGCCGGCTACACCACCGCCTTCATCGGTTTCCCTGCGGTGACTTCGCCGGAGACCATCTTCGACACGGTGGTGGCACGCAGCGAGGAGATCATCCTCGGCACGGTCGTGGCGGTGCTGGCCGCTTCGCTGCTGTTCCCGGCCTCGGTACGCCCGATGCTGCGCGCGCGCATCGGCAACTGGATGGAGGACGCCGCGCAGTGGTGCCGGCAGATCCTTGAACGTGGACGCGCGCACGCGCCGCGCAACCGGCTGGCCGCCGACCTGGTGCAGTTCGAGGCACTGATCGAATTCCTGCGCCGCGATGATCCGCGCCATGCCGGGTCTGCGGTGTCGATGGAGCGCCTGCGTGAGCGCATGCTGCTGCTGTTGCCAGTGCTGTCCTCGATTGCCGATCGCCTGAGTGCGCTGCGCAGCGACGGCCAGGCCCTGCCCGAAGGGCTGCCGGCGCTGGTCGATGACATCCACGATTGGCTGGATGGCCCGACCAACGCCAGTGAATACGCCCGCCTGCGCGCGCGCATCAGCGCGCTGAAGCCGCAGGTGGACCGCGACCTGCAGCATCTGCAGCTGGCCAGCCTGCTGCTGCGCCTGGAGGAACTGGTGGACCTGTGGCAGGACTGCCGCACCCTGCAGCACGCCATCGACCACGGCACCGCGCCGCTGGACCGCGCGCATTACCGCATCCGTACCGAACGCGTGGCCGCCGACAAGCACGTCGACTACGGCATGGCGCTGTTCTCCGCGCTCAGTGCCGGCGTGGCACTGATGAGCTACTGCGTGCTGTGGATCGCGCTGGGTTGGGAGGGCGGTGGCAACGGCGCGATGATGGCGGCGGTGACGGCGGCGTTCTTCGCCGCGCAGGACGACCCGGCACCGAGCATGGTGTCGTTCCTGGTGTGGGCCATGGTCGCCTCGGTGGTGGCCGGCGTGTACCTGTTCGGCGTGTTCCCGGCCGTGCACGACTTCGGCCTGCTGGCGCTGGTGCTGGCGGTGGCGTTCCTGCCGCTGGGGCTGATGCTGCACCACCCCAAGAGCGCGCTGTTCGCACTGCCGCTGACGGTGAACCTGGCCGCGCTGCTGAGCCTGCAGAACACCTACAGCGCCAACATCCAGACCTTCCTCAACTCGTCGATCGCGATGTTCATCGGCATTGGCTTTGCGGTGGTGATGACCCGCCTGTTCCGTTCGGTGGGTGCCGAGTGGACCGCGCGCCGGCTGGTGCGGCAGGGCTGGACCACGCTGGCCGAGGCCGCCGAAGGGCGCGGCCAGCAGGACCGCCAGCGCTTCGCCGCACGCATGCTCGACCTGCTGGGCCTGCTCGCGCCGCGCCTGGCGGCGACGCCGGAGGGCAGCGACATCGCCTCGGTGGACATGCTCAATGAAGCACGCATCGGCCTGAACATCCTGCAGCTGCGCCGCGCGCGGCTGGAACTGCCCGAGCGCAGCCGCGAGGCGGTCGAGCACATTCTTGAGGAGGTCGCCGTGCACTACCGGCGGCAGATTGCCGCACGCAAGCCGATGGTGGCGGCCGACGCATTGCGCGAGCGGCTGGATACCTCGCTGGGACGGGTCGGCAGCGTGGCCGCCTGCAAGGCGCGCGACGAGGCGCTGATGGGCCTGATCGGCCTGCGCTTCGCGCTGTTCCCGGAGGCGAAGGCGCTGGCGCCGGGCCTGGCCATGAGTGCGGCCGAACAGCCCTAGCGCGATACCCTGTGCGTCCACAGCCCCCGTTGCCGGGGTCGGATCCCTCGCCGCCGGCGAAGGCGCTGACCCCTGCTCTGCACAGGAAGCTCCAATGAGTTACGACATGATGGTGTTCGAGGCCAGCGCCGCGCCACGCGAGGCGGCAGCCTTCATCGCCTGGTTCGAGAAGCAGACGCAGTGGAACGAGCGCCACGAGTATGACGACCCGGCAGTCAGCAGCGCGGCGCTGCAGGCGTGGTTCGCGGAGATGGCGCAGGACTTCCCGCCGTTGAACGGCCCATTGAGCAACGACGATGACGACCGCGCCGAGGTGACCGAGTACAGCATCGGCCAGCAGGTGATCTACGGTGCGTTTGCCTATTCGGTGGCCGAGCGTGCGCATGGACGCGTGCAGGACCTGGCCGAAAAGCACGGCGTGGGCTTCTTCGACGTGAGTGCCGATGAAGCGGCGATCGTGTTCCCGGATGGGCTGGTGTTGATCGCGGAATAGGTGTGGCGGCAGGGCTGCGCCCTGCACCTGCCGAAACAACGTCAACAGCAACGTCAAATGCGTGCTCTCCGTGGGTTGGCGGGGTGGGTCCAGGCCATGCGTGGATGAACGTCGGAATGATCGAAGTACGCTTTTGTAGAGTCGAACCGTGCTCGACTGCTTTTGCCTGGCGATCAGGTGAAGGGGTCAGAGCCCGTTCCCGGTGGGACCGGGATCCGACCCCGATTCAGAACAACTGGCCCTGCACCGTGGGCTGTTCGAGGCGCGCCGGTGCTTCGGCCACCGCTTCCGCACCCAGCCGCCAGGCCAGGCCACCCAACCGGCTGGCGTGGCGTTTCAATGCGGCCTGCAGCACCTCTGCGCTGCCCGCCACATGCAGCACCTGGCGGGCGCGGGTCAGGCCGGTGTAGACCAGTTCGCGCGACAGCACACGGCTGTCCTGGCGTGGCAGCTGCAACCACACTTCATCGAACTCCGAGCCCTGTGCCTTGTGCACGGTCATCGCAAAGGCGCTTTCGTGCGCGGGCAGTGCCGCCGGGTGGAAGGCGCGCGGCTGCTCGACGGTGTCGCCGGGGAACCAGGCCACCATCGCGCCGCTGCGGTCGCGCAGGCAGATGCCGATATCGCCGTTGAACAGGCGGTGCCGGTAGCTGTTCTCGGTCACCAGCAGCAGGCGGCCCTGGAAGTAGCCCGGGGCGTTGCCCGCCAGGAGTTGCTCGATACGGCTGTTGAGGCCACGCGCGCCCTGCGGGCCTTCGCGCAGCGCGGTCAGCACGCGCAGTCGCCCGGCCTGCTGCAGGGCAAGCACCGGATCGGCGGCGTCGGCCAACGCACGCCAGTGGCCCAGCAGGTGCTCGCGCTGGCCGCGCAGCGGGTCTGCCTCGCCTTCATGGAAATGCACGCCTGCCAGTTCAC
This sequence comes from Stenotrophomonas sp. YJH_SMC_65, assembly GCF_059369475.1. Taxonomy (NCBI): domain Bacteria; kingdom Pseudomonadati; phylum Pseudomonadota; class Gammaproteobacteria; order Lysobacterales; family Lysobacteraceae; genus Stenotrophomonas; species Stenotrophomonas sp. YJH_SMC_65. The sequence goes on along the minus strand of NZ_JCAFSR010000005.1, from coordinate 406,181 downwards.
CGCCGCGCAGCAGCTGCAAAGCGGCGACGGCGTCACCCTCGCGCACGGCATCTGCCAACGGGGCCAGCACCAGTGCATCGCTCTGCCGGTACCCTCGTTGCAGCTGCACGCGGCGGCCGGCGAAGGTGTTCGGTTCGGCCTGGGGCTGCAGCGTGGACGGCGCCAGCAATCCACGCAGCGCCTGCGCGTCATCGGCGCGGGTGCCGATGCCATCACCGCTGGCACGCAGGATCGCACTGAGTACGTCGCCGGCCTCCACCGACGGCAGCTGGTCGGGATCGCCGAGCAAGATCAGCCGCGTGCCGCTGGCGATCGCATCGACCAGCTTGGCCATCATCGGCAGATCGATCATCGAGGCTTCGTCGACCACCACCACGTCCACCGGCAGCGGATTGTCGGCGTGGTGGCGGAAGCGCGGCGAATCCGGGATCACGCCGAGCAGGCGATGCAGGGTGGTGCCGGAACTGGGCAGTGCCGCGCACAGCGCCGGGTCCACGCCGTGCTCCTGCAGGCGCTGCACGGCCAGCCGCAGGCTCTCGGCCATGCGTTCGGCGGCGCGCCCGGTGGGCGCGGCCAGCGCCACCTCGGGCAGCGGCTGGCCAGCGTGCCGGGCCTGTGCGGCCAGCAGCAGCAACAGCCGCGCGATGGTGGTGGTCTTGCCGGTGCCGGGGCCGCCGGTGACCAGCGCCAGCGGATGGCGCAGGGTCACGCCGGCGGCGCGTGCCTGGTGATCCTCGCTGCCCAGTGCCTGCGGGAACAGCTGCGCGAACAACGGTGCCAGCGCGGCCATGTCCGGTGCCGGCAGCGGATGCCGGCCGATGCGCTGCAGCCCGGCCGCCAACTGCCGCTCGTACTCGCGATAGCGGCGCAGGTAGAGCAGGCCGTTCTCCAGCACCAGCGGCGCATCCTCGGCGATGGCATCGGCCTGCTCCGGCGTCGCTACCCAGGGCGATGCGCGCAGCTGCGCCAGCCAGTCCTGCGCGGCAGGCCACTCGGGCACGCCGTCCAGCAACCGCTGCGGCTGTGCCGGATCAAACCCGGCGTGGCCCTGCGACACCGCCAGCGAGGCGAGCGCGGCCGCCAGCGCCACACTGTCCGGCGTGTCGTCGCGCAACCGCTGCAGGCTGGTCGCCAACGCGTGATCGAGGGTGCGCAGCAGGCCCTTCTGGTGCAGTTCCTTCAGCAGGCTCATGCGCTGGCCCCACGGGCACGTGCGGCCAGTTCGGCCTGGGCCTGTTCGCCACCTGCGAACAGTGCGTCGAGTGCATCCACCAGCGCGAACGGGAAGCGGTCCACATGCACGCCGTTGCCGGCTGCATCCAGGCCGCGGCAGAACAGGTAGCGGATGCCCCCCATGTCGCGCTCGTAATCGTAGGCCGCGCCCAGACGGAAGCGCAGCCAGCGATGCAGGGCCACGGTATAGATCAGCGCCTGCAGGTCGTACTCGCTGTGGCGCATGGCAATGGCCAGCAGGTCCGGACTGTAGCCGGGCAGCCGGTTGGATTTGTAGTCGAGCACGTACCAGCGCCCGTCGCGCACGTAGGTCAGGTCGATCATGCCGGTCATCAGCCCTTCCAGGCGGCGGCGCTGGCCGAAGCCGCGACGCGCACTGGAAACCCCATGTGCATGCAGCAGCTGCAACAGCGCCGGTACCGTGGTCGGTTCGATGGCAAAATGGAAGTCGATTTCCGCGCGCCGCTCGCCTTCGCCCAGGCTGTGCAGCGCACCGCCCTCGGGCAGTGGCACGGTGAGCGTGTGGCCGACCAACGGCACCAGCACCGCCACGCCATCGTCCAGGTCGACGTCGGCATAGCCTTCATCGTGCAGCGCCTTGCGCAGCACCTCGGCCTGGCCCTCGGGCGCTTCCAGGCCCGGCTGCCAGCCCCCCCACGCAGCGAAGTCGACGTTCTCCATCGCCTCGTGCAGCACGTTGCCGAAGCGGCTGCCCATGAAGCGCGGGTCGACCGGCGGGCTGTCTTCGACGGCGGCGGGTTCCGGCAGCGCGGGCTCCAGCGGCAGTTCCGGGCCCGCGGGTTCGTCGGCGGCGGGCGCCGGCAGCTCGGTGGCGGCGGCTTCAATATCACTGCCAGCGCCCGCGTCGGCATGCGCCAGCTGGGTGAAGCTGTATACCCACCAGTCGTGCGGCACGCGCCGGGTCAGTGCACGCACTGCCGGAAGATCCCCTTCCACTTCGGCCGCCAGCTGCGGCAGCGCGGCCACTGTCTCACTGTCATCGATGTGCACGTCGGCGTGCGCGCGCAGCGCCTGCAGGTCGCCCAGCAGCGGCGCCAGGCGCGTCTTGCCAAGCCCGGCCAGATCACCCACGGCGATCCACAGCGCATGCTCGGCGCGGGTCAGTCCCACATACAGCAGGCGCGCATCCTCGGCCCGCTGCTCACGCTCGCGCTGTGTGCTGGCCGCTTCCCAGGCCTCGTCCCTGTCCAGCTTCCAGTGCAGCTGGCGCTGGCCATCGACGTGCACGGTGCAGTGCGAGGCGGTGTTCGGTGCGCCGCCGTCGATGCCGACGAAGGGCAGGAACACCAGCGGATACTCCAGGCCCTTGCTCTTGTGCAGGGTGATGATCTGCACGCGGCGCGCATCCGATTCCAGGCGCAGCAACTGCTGCTCGTCATCCTGGTCGGCGCTGGCCATCTGCCCCTGCAGCCAGTCCAGCAGGCCATGCATGCCCAGCGCCTGCGCCGAGGCTTCCTGCAGCAGTTCGCCCAGTTGCAGGTAGTTGGTCAGGCGGCGCTCGCCGTCGATCAGCGCCAGCAGGCGTTCGCCGTGCGCGGCACAGACATCGGCGATCACCGCGAACGGACCACCGCGCTGCCAGCGCTCGCGCCAGTGCAGCAGCTGCGCCTGGAACCCGCGCTGCAGGTCGCCCTCGCGCTCCATCGCCGCGATCGCACTGGCCCGCTGGCCCAGCAACACCGTGGCCAGCGCTGCACGCAGGCGGCCTTCGTCTGCCGGTTGCAGCAGCGCCAGCAGCAACGCGCGCAGATCACGTGCCTCACTGGTGGCGAACAGGCTCTGCTTGCCCGCCGCCACTGCGGGTATGCCAACCGCAGCCAGCGCGCGCTGCACCAGCGTGGCCTCGCGATGCGAGCGCACCAGCACCGCGATATCACCAGGCTGCACCGGGCGCCCACGCAACACCGCTTTGCCCGCACGCGCCTCGACCAGGGCCTGGTGGATCGCAGCGACGCAGGCCTGGGTCGCTGCCTCACGCGAGGCATCGGCACTCATCGCCTTGTCACCCCCGCTGCGCAGCACGCGCAGGGTGAGTGCCTTGGCGGCGTGGCCGTCGTGCAGATAGTCCTCATCGGTGCGCACGCCACCGGGACGCACCCGCTCGAACTGGATGTCAGGCTCGAGGAAGGCGTCCTCACCCCCGTTGTCGTACAGCGCCTGCAACGCGCGCAGCACTGACGGTCGCGAGCGGAAGTTCTGGTCCAGCACCGGCGCCTGCTGCGCCACCTGCTTGGCCTTCAGGTAGGTGTGGATGTCGCCGCCGCGGAACCCGTAGATCGCCTGCTTGGGATCGCCGATCAGGAACAGCGCCGGTGCCAGGCCGAGTTCGCGCACCTCCGGCGAATCGCCGAACACGGTGTGGAAGATGTTCCACTGGCGATCATCGGTGTCCTGGAACTCATCGACCAGCGCGATGCGGTACTGCGCGCGCAGCTGCCTTACCAGCGGCAGCCGCTGCGGGCCTTCCAGGGCCAGTGCCACGCCATCGATCAGATCGTCGTAGGTCTGCACCCGGCGCGTGCGCTTCAGCGCCTGCAGGCGCTGCATGGCTTCGGCGCGAAGCGCGTGCAGGAAATTCAGCGCGGTACCACGCAGCCAGGCATCGCGTTCGGCCAGCAGCGCGACATAGCGCGCCAATGGCACCTGCACTGGCGACGACGGCGTGCGGTCGGGGAACTTCTTGTTGGTCTTGTCGCCCAGCACCTCCGGCAGCAGTGCCGGCAGGCGCTCGCTGGCCAGCAGCTCGCGCGGGTCGCCGCGCTCGGCCCAGGCCAGCAGCTGCCGGCCCAGCGAGTGCAGCCAACCCAGCTTGTAGGACACCCCGTTGATCCACTTGTTGTCGACGGCATCGCAGAGGTCGATGAAGAACTGCTCGCCATGCCCGCGCAGCGCCTGCTGCAGTTCGGTGGCGGCGGCCTGCAAAGCCGGCTGTGGATCGGCCAGCGCCACCGGCCGCGGCAACGGGTGCAGAGGCGGCGCGGCCAGCAACGCGCGCAGATCGGTGGCCAGCGCGTCCGGGTTGGACCACAGCCAGGTCAGCGGCTCCAGCGTGGCCGCGTCGTTGGCGTGCACCCGCCACAGATCGGCCGCCAGTTCCTCCAACAGCTCACGGTCGCTGGCCAGTAGTTCCGGCGGATCGAAGGTATGGCCGCTCTCCAGCGCATGCTCGCGCAGCACGCGGGTGCAGAAGCCGTGGATGGTGAAGATCGACGCCAGGTCGATCTCATCGGCGGCCACCTGCAGGCGGCGCTTCAGTGCGGCGGCGCTCTCGGTGCCCCCCTGCAGATGGCGCTGCAGCACCTGGCGGGTCAGCCTCGTGTCCGGTGCTTCGCCCTCGGCCGGTTCCAGATCGACCAGGCGCGCGGCCAGCGACAGGCGCTCGCGGATGCGCTTGCGCAGTTCCTGGGTGGCGGCATCGGTGAAGGTCACCGCCAGGATGTGGCCGATGCGCAGGCCCTGCTCCACCACCAGGCGGGTGAACAGCGTGGCCAGGGTGAAGGTCTTGCCGGTACCGGCGCTGGCCTCGATCAGGCGGATACCATCCAGCGGCAGGGCCAGATAGGGATCGCCCGCCATGCGCTGGGAGTCCTCATCGACGATGGCGGTGCTCATGTGCTGCCCTCCTGGCGTGCATCGGCGCCAAGGGTGCGGCCTTCGCGCACCGCGCTGAAGACCACCTGGCTGTTGCGCAGCAGATCGGCATAGCCGGCGTCGGTGGCAAATGGATCGGCACCGCGCAGCAGCAGCTGCCAGGCGTCGCTGCTGGATTCACCCCAACTGCGGTCGCTGCCGTGCCACTGCTTCCAGCCTTCGCTGCGCTGCTTTTCGGCCGGCGCGTTGTACAGCACCCAGCCGGTGTAGGGGGCAAAGCGCAGCGGTTCACGCAGTCCGCGTTGGCGCAACTGCAGCAATGCGCGCAATGCCGCGCGTGCAGCAGGAGCGCTCAGTGCCGGCAGTACATGCGGGCCGGGACCGGCGTCGCCGCCATCATGGAACTGCACCAGCGGCAGGGCATCGCCGGCAGCGTTGGCCAGCAGCCAATCCAGGCCCTGGCGGATCACCGCAGTGCCATTGAGGGTGCCAGCGCGCAGGCGCACCAGCCCGTCGGGGTGTCGATCGGCCACACGGCCATGCAGGCGCACGCCATCGATCTCCACTTCATAGCGGCGGCTTTCCAGCGGCTCGCCCCGCATCCAGCCCAGCAATGCACTGGCATACGGGCGGGTCTTCAACTGCTCCACCTCGAACTGGCGCTCACCCAGGGGGCCCGACGGCAGCAGGCCACGCGCGCGCAGCCGCGGATACAACGGCTCGGTATCGCCACTGAGCGTGGCGCGTACCACCGCCGCCTGCACGCTGCGCTTTTCCGGCCCGCGCGAGGACAGCACCAGCGGTTCCAGGTCATCGACCTCCTCGACATCGTCGGCCAGGCGCAGGCCCAGCGACTGCGCCAGGAACTGCCCGGCCGGATCGCACAGGAAGCGGCGCAGGGTATCGAGTGCAACGTCGTCTTCCACCGCATCGTCGAGCGGCGGCAACGCGGCATCGAACCACGGCTGCAGGCCTCCGCGCGCGCCGGTGAGGCGACCGGCGGCCGGATGCCATTGGCGGCGATAGCTGAAGCGGCGTGGATCACCGTCACCGAACGCCGCCGGAGAGAACGGCTGCAGTGCGTGGCGCACGGTGAAGTCGCGGACCGCCGCAGGCGGATCGAGGTGATACGCAGCGGCGGCATCGATCAGTTCACTGACCAGCACCGACGGCTCACGCGCGCTGCCATCGCGCGGATCGGCACCGAGGTAGCTCAGGTAGAACACCTCCTGCGCGGCGGCGAACAGCTGCAGGAACAGGAAGCGGTCGTCTTCGCGGGTGGAGCGGTCGCCGGGCCGGCGGCGCGGCGTGTCCAGCTCGGCAGTAAGCTGGTTGAGACCGGCAGCCGGGTCACGGCGCGGGAAATCGCCATCATTGAGACCGAGCACGCAGATCACCCGGAACGGCAGCAGGCGCATCGGCACCATGCGGCCAAAGCTGATGCCACCGGTCAGCAGCGGCGCGCGCGTATCGGCCTCGCCCAGTGCTCCGGCGAAGTGCGCGCGCACGACCTCCGGCGGCACCCCGTCCGTGAAGCCGGCCTTGGCGGCATCATCGGCGAACTGGTTGAGCAGCTTGCGCAGGCGCTCCAGGGCACGCTGGCTGTTGGGCGAACTGGGCGCAGTCGGCAGCAGCGCGTCCAGCAGCGACAGCAGGCGTTGCCGCCACTGCGCCGGCGTCAGCAGTTCGCCGAGGCGGCGCTGGTAGACCGCCAACACGCGCAACAGGCGCAGCAGCCGGTCCAGGGCTTCCAATGCGCCGCCCTCCAGCTCGATCCACGGGGCAACACCGGCCAGGTCGGCCTCGCTGCCGGTGGCATGACCGAGCACCAGGCGATCCAGCGCGAACTGCCAGGTGTAGGCGTCGTCGGCCGGGGCCTGGTGCTGGTTGCGGTGCCTCGCATCCAGGCCCCAGCGCGCGCCAGCCTGCTGCAGCCAGCCATGCAGGCGATCAAAGTCCACCGCCTCCAGCCCGGCCGCTTCGGCCAGCGGCGCGCTGGCCAGCAGGTCCAGCACTTCGTTCAGGCCGAAACGCGAGACCGGCAGGCCCAGCAGGTGCACGAACACGTCGGCCAGTGGCTCGCCGGCGAGCGGACTGCTGTCGGCCAGCGCATAGGGAATGTGCTCGTCCTCGCCCCCACGGCCGCCGAACACTGCTTCCAGATAAGGCACATAGGGGTCGATGTCCGGTGCAAGCACGGCGATCTCCCGCGCCTGCAGCGGCGGGTCGAAGCGCGGGTCCTGCAGCAGGCTGCGCAGCTGGTCGTGCAGCACCTGCAGTTCGCGCAGGCGGGTATGGCAGGCATGCACCTGCAGGCTGGGATCGTCGCTGCGCAGCCCGTCGCGCAGCTCGCCCGAGGGCAGCGCACGGCGGTGGAACAGATCGCGCTGCAGGCGATGCAGCAGGCTGTCGGACAGTCCACCTTCGGCCAGCGTCGGCCGGGTGTCGTCCTCCGGATCCGAATACGCGGCAATCTCGCCGGCCGGGTGCACCACCTCGTAACTGCCCAGCACCGCCATGAAATCGCGCCCGGCCGCGCCCCAGGCTTCCAGCAGGCGGTTCTCACCGGCCGCTTCACCGAAGGGATCGGGCGCGCCGCTGCGCAGGCGCTCGGCCAGCGTCTGCAGGTCACCCCAGTACGACTGCACCGGCGTGGGCATATAGAAGTGCAGCTCGCCCACCCGCGCCTGGGTGGCCATCACCCGCAGCACATCGGGCGAGATGTTGAGCGTCGCGAACGCGGACATGCGTGGTGGCAGGCCCTGCGGCAACGGCTGGCCGGCGCCCTCGAAGCGGTCCAGGTAAGCCTGGATGCGGCGCGCGCGGTAGTCGTGGCCAGCGGCGATGCTGCGCCAGAGGATGGCCTGCGGGTCGGCCGGGTCGGCGCCGGCCTCCCAGCGCAGCAGCCAGTCGCGGCGCCAGGCCTGGTACTTCTCGAACACCGACGCCAGTTCACCGGCCAACGCCCACGGCTTCAATGCATCGCTACCGGCAAGATAGGACTGCAGCGCGCGCATCGGTGGCTGCGCCAGCAACGCCGGGTCGCGCAGTGCCTGGTACACCTTCCAGTGCAGGCCGGCCGCGTCCAGGTCGTCGCGTTCGCCGGGCACATTGGCGTTGAGTGCCCGGGCAACGAACTCGCCCGGGGTCAGGAACTCAAGATTGGCGGCCACGCCATATTCGGCAGCGAGTGTTGCTTGCAGCCAACGCCGCATCGCCACCTGCGGAATCAGCACCACCTCCGGCGCCAGCAGCGGCTGACCCGCAACCGGCGCACGCACGTTGCGCGCCAGCAGCGCGGCCAGCACGTCCAGGGAGTTGGAATGGTAGAGGCGGAAATCGCTGCCCGGGTCACTCATCATGCACAGTGTGCAGCACGGCAGGCAGTATTCAATGGCCGGCCCATCGCCGGTACGGATTGTTCCGGGCTGCCGGCCGATTATCCCGGCCTGGCAGGGATCTTGCCGTGCCACAATACTGGACCGTCCAGTCTGCTTATGTTCAGCCGACGGGCCCGATCCTTCGATGTCTAAAAAACGTTAATGGTGCCCATGTCGGCTTCCACCTCCAGTCTGGTGCAGTTATCCAACGTCCGCATCGACCGGAGCGGGCGCACGATCCTGCGCGACGTGTCGCTGCAGGTGCCCAAGGGCAGCATCACGGCCGTGCTGGGTCCGTCCGGCAGCGGCAAGTCGACCCTGCTGGCGGCACTGACCGGCGAACTGCGCCCGGTGGCTGGCGAGGTCACCCTGTTCGGCAAGCCGATTCCGCAGGACAGCGGCGCGCTGCTGGAAATGCGCAAGAGTGTGGGGGTACTGCTGCAGGGCAACGGCCTGCTGACCGACCTCACTGTGGCCGAAAACGTCGCGCTGCCGCTGCGCACGCATACCGGCCTGCCGACCGCCGTGCTGCGCCGCCTTGTGGAAATGAAGCTGCATGCGGTGGGCCTGCTGGCCGCTGCCGATGCCTGGCCGCGCGAGCTGTCCGGTGGCATGGCGCGCCGCGTCGCGCTGGCCCGCGCGCTGGCGCTGGACCCGCCGCTGATGATCTACGACGAGCCACTGACCGGGCTGGACCCGATCGCCTCTGGCGTGATCATGAGCCTGATCCAGCGCCTCAACCACAGCCTGGGCCTGACCAGCATCATCGTCAGCCACCACGTGCACGAGACCCTGCCGATCTGCGACCAGGTGATCGCCATCGCCAATGGCGGCATCGTGTTCCAGGGCACGCCCGAGGCGCTGCAGTCCAGCCAGGACCCGTTGCTGCGGCAGTTCCTGCACGGCCAGCCTGATGGCCCCATCCCGTTCGATGCCGCACCGCGCGCGAGGGTCGCCTGATGCCGTTCGTCCAAGCCACCCGCTCGCTCGGCCGCGCCGGCCTGTTCTCGCTGACCGTGCTGCGTGGTTCGCTGCCGACCCGTGATTTCCTGGCCGAACTGACCCGCGAGATCTACAAGATCGGCGCGCGCTCGCTGCCGATCATCGCCGTCGGTGGCGCCTTCGTCGGCCTGGTGCTGACCCTGCAGGGCTACCGCACGCTGACCACCTTCGGTGCGGCCGACGCGCTGTCGACCCTGCTCGGCCTGTCGCTGTACCGCGAACTGGCACCGGTGCTGACCGCGCTGCTGTTCATCGGCCGCGCCGGCAGCTCGATCGCCGCCGAACTGGGCCTGATGCGCGCCACCGACCAGATCAAGGCACTGGAGCTGATGGCGATCGACCCGGTGGCCAAGGCCGTGGCGCCGCGCTTCTGGGCGGCGGTGCTGACCGTACCCCTGCTGACCGGCATCTTCTGTTCGCTGGCGATCAGTGCCAGCTACTTCGAAGCGGTACACGTGCTGGGCCTGGACAATGGCGTGTTCTGGTCGGCGCTGCGCAACAGCGTCGATTTCTGGGATGACTTCGGCGTGGCGATGCTGAAGTCGGCGATCTTCGGCGGCACCGCCGCGCTGGTCGCCGCCTACGTTGGTTTCCACGCCGAGCCGACCATCGAGGGCACCTCGGTGGCGACCACCCGTGCGGTGGTCAACGCCTCGCTGCTGGTACTGATGTTCAACTTCGTGCTGTCGGCAATGTTGTTCACCTAACCCCTCCACCGGCGGTGCGCAGGCGCGCGCGGCCACCACGACTCGATCAGGTAATCCACATGGCCATCCGCGGTCCCAGACTCGAATTCTCCGTCGGCGCCTTCCTGCTGCTGGCCCTGGCCTCGCTGATGGTGCTGGCCGTGGCCTCGACCAACCAGCGCTGGAGCTGGGGCAGCCAGGGCTACGAGCTGAAGGCGCGTTTCTCCCAGGTCGGCCAGCTGCGCAAGCAGGCGCCGGTGAAGATCGGCGGCGTCACCGTCGGCCAGGTCGCCTCGATCGACCTGGATCCGGTGAAGTTCGAATCCATCGTGACCCTGCGCATGGACAGCAAGGTCAAGGACCTGCCGGCGGACACCTCGGCCGGCATCTTCACCAGTGGTTTGCTCGGCGAGAGCTATATCGGTCTGCAGCCGGGCGGTGACCCGGACGTGCTCAAGGCCGGTGACGAGATCGTCTTCACCCAGCCGGCGGTGGACCTGATCCAGCTGGTCGGCAAGTACATGTTCAGTGGCGGCGCCGGTGGTGGCGCAGGCCAGAAGCCCAACGATGGCGCGCAGGCGCCTGCAACGGAACCGCAACCATGAAGATGAAACTGATCCCGGCCCTGCTCGCCTCGGCGCTGCTGGCGGCTACTCCATTCCTCGCCCAGGCCCAGGCCACCGCTCCCGCCCCCGCCGCTGCCGCGGCGCAGGGCCAGGCCGGCAAGGTGGTGATCGATGCCAGCACGCGCATCCTCACCACCCTGCAGCAGCGCCGCAGCGAGTTCAGCAGCAACCCGGCCAGCCTGCGCAGCTACATCGACAGCGAACTGAACCGCACCTTCGATCGCGACTATGCCGCGCGCCTGGTGCTGGGCCCGCACGCCCGCGGCGCCTCGGATGCCGACATCAAGCTGTTCGCCGATGCCATGGCCGACAGCCTGATGCAGCGCTACGGTTCGACCCTGCTCAACATCCAGGGCAAGCCGAGCTTCCGCCTGAAGGGTGAAAGCCCGCTGCCGGGCAACCGTGGCGTGCGCGTGAGCACCGAACTGGTGCGCGCCGGCAATGAACCGACCCCGGTCGAATACTGGATGCGCAACGTGAACGGTCAGTGGAAGATCTTCGACGTCAACATCGAAGGCATCTCCTACGTGCAGACCTTCCGCAACCAGTTCGATACCCCGCTGCGCCAGAAGGGCATCAAGCAGGTAGCCAGCGAGCTGCACAGCGGCAGCATGCAGGCCGGGCCCGCCGGCAATGGCAAGTAACGCACTTGCGCTGCTGGAAGGCGACACCCTGCGCCTGCGCGGGGTGCTTGACCGTGCCGCGGTGATCGCACTGTGGCCGCAGCTGCAGGCCCTGCCGGCCAAGCTGGCGCGGCTGGAGCTGGGTGAGGTCGAGCGCGTGGACAGCGCCGGCCTGGCGCTGCTGGCCGAGCTGGCGGCCCGTGCACGCAAGGCGGGCCATGCGCTGGCCATCTCCGGCGCGCCCGCCGGCTTCAACGAGCTGAGCGCAGCCTACCGGCTGTCGCCCGACCTGGATTTCAACGCTACTTCTGCTGCGAGCTGACATGAACGTCGTACGCACTTTCCCCCTGATCCTCCTGGCCACCGCCCTGACCGCCTGTGCCGGCAAGCCCGCGCGCAGCGATGCACCGGTCGCCAGCACCGTGGTTGCGCCCGGCCCCGCTGCTCCGGCCGCAACGGCCGACACCGGCGGGGTCGACGCTGCTCCGGTCGCCTCCGTGGCCAACCCTGCCGCGCCCACCGCTTCAGCGCCGACGGCTGCGCCGCAGGGCATAGAGGCCAGCCCACCGAAGGCCGCAGCGTCCACCGCCGCCGCCGGCGACGATGATTTCGACGCCCTCTATGGTGGTACCGGCAACACCGGCAACGCGGCGGCCTACGATCCGTGGGAACCGTTCAACCGCAAGGTGCACACCTTCAACAATGCGGTCGACCGCGGCGTGGCGCGCCCGCTGGCCACCGCCTATACCCATGTGGTGCCGCGCTTCGCGCGCACCGGCGTCAGCAACTTCTTCAGCAACCTGCGTGCGCCGGTGACCATCACCAACCAGTTGCTGCAGGGCCGTGGTGCCGATGCGTGGGACAGCCTCGGCCGCTTCCTGATGAACAGCACGCTGGGCATCGGTGGCCTGTTCGATCCAGCCAGCAAGGCGATGGTGCCGCGTCGCAATGAAGACTTCGGCCAGACCCTGGGTGCCTGGGGCTGGCGTCGTTCGCGCTACGTGGAACTGCCGTTCTTCGGCCCGCGTACCGTACGCGACGTGTTCGGCCTGGCCGGTGACATCCCGTTGTCGCCGATCCGGCGCGTCGAGGAAGACAAGATCCGCATCGGCCTGCAGGGCCTGCAGCTGGTCGACACCCGCGCACAGCTGCTGGCGATCGACGATCTGCGCGACACCGCAGTGGACGAATACGCCCTGGTCCGCGATGCCTGGATGCAGCGCCGCAACTACCAGATCGAGAACGATCTGCGCAGCAAGCGCGACCGCGGCCATGACGATGCCAATTCGCCGATCCCCGTCGATGCGATGCCGATGCCGCAGTGGACCCACTGAGGCCGCGCGACGGTGCATGAAAAACCCCGCCTCGGCGGGGTTTTTCTTTTCCGGTGGGTGCCAACCCTGGTTGGCACGCCGTGCTCAGGCCGCCAGCGCGGCCTCGATGGCCTCGCGCAGGCGCGCGTCATCGGCGGCCACGTCCGGGGCAAAGCGTGCGACGACCTTGCCATCACGGCCGACCAGGAACTTCTCGAAGTTCCACAGCACCGCCGGTGCCGGATGGATCGGGATCTCCTTGCTGGCCAGGCGCTCACGCAGCGGGCCTTCGCCGATCGACTGCGGCTGCGCGGCGGTCAGCTGCTGGTACAGCGGGTGGGTGTCCTCGCCAGCCACGCTGATCTTGGAGAACATCGGGAAACTGACATCGTAGGTGAGCTGGCAGAACTGCTGGATCTCGGCCTCGCTGCCCGGCTCCTGGCCAAGGAAGTTGTTGGCGGGGAAGCCCAGCACTTCCAGGCCCTGCGCGTGCTTTTCCGCATACAGCGCCTGCAGGCCTTCGTACTGCGGGGTCAGGCCGCACTTGGAGGCGACGTTGACCAGCAGCAGCACCTTGCCCTGGTAGTCGGCAAGCGAGGACGGCTGGCCGTCGATGGTGGTGAGGGGAATGTCCTGGATCGGGGTGCTCACGCGGGGGCTCCGGCTACGGCGGGGAATGGCCCACCAGCATAGCGCCGCGCGCGCTGTTGTAGAGCCGAGCCCATGCTCGGCTGATGGTATGGCAGCCGAGCGTGGGCTCGGCTCTACAGGCAGGATTCAGTCCACGCAGATCGTGCCCTGCGCCTTGCCATCATCGATGCGCTGGCGGCACCCGAAGTTCTGGCGCACATCACGCTGGCAGGTACCGGTGGCGGCACTGCCGGCGGCCACCTCGGCTCCGGCCAGGCACTGGCCCGTGCAGTCGCTCTTGCGGCTGCAGGCCTTGCCGGCGTCCGCATAGGGAATCACGCACTGCTCGCGCTGCAGGCGGCCGAGCCGCTGCAGCGTGCCGCCAGCGGCCTGGCAGTCGACGTCACGTGCTTCGCGGTAGGCCTCGCTGGCTTCCGGCGCAGGAGCGGCCGTAGCCGTGTCGGCGACCGGGGGCGTGCTGCTGCACGCAGCCAGCAACGCAGCCAGGACAAGAACGGCACAGGAGCGCAAGCACATGTCGATACCCGCCACGGACTCAGGGTGCCCAGCATAGCCAGGCGCAGGTGCACGGGACGTGTCAACCCGCATTGCCGTCCTCGTCGTCCTCCGGCGCGCCCAGCTGCTGCATCGGGTCCGGGGTCAGCTCCGGGGGCAGCGCGCGCTTGGCCTTGCTGCCCAGTTCGGCAAGCCGACGGGCGCGGCTGATGGCCGACTGCGGCGAATCGATCAGGCGATTGCGCGCATCGGCGTAGGCCTTGCCGGCATCGTCCAGCTTCTTGCCCATGGCGGTGAAGTCCTGCAGGAACCCGGTCAGGGCGTCCAGCACCAGACCGCCGGCCTCGCTGATCTTCAGCGCCTGCTTCTGCACCTTGTCGCGCGTCCACAGGCGCTCGGCCACGCGCAGCAGCGCCATCAGGGTGTTGGGCGAGGCGAACACCACGCGGTTGTCGAAGGCGAACGCCTGCAGGCTGCCATCGGCGCCCAGTGCGGCTGACAAGGCACCCTCGATGGGAACGAAGGCGATGGTGATGTCCAGCGTCTCGCTGCCCAACGCCTTCGGATAATTCTTCTCGCCCAGGTCCTTAACGTGCTGGCGCAGCGCAACCGCGTGCCTGCGCAACGCGTCTTCCGACTGCTCCGGGGTAGTGGCATTCATGGCTTCCTGCCAGGCGATCAGGTTCACCTTGCTGTCGATCACCACGCTGCGTTCGTCGGGGAACTGCACCACCACGTCCGGTCGCAGGCGCGCACCTTCGTCATCCACGGCATGCTTCTGCCGCTGGTAGTGCACGCCCTCTTCCAGCCCCGATCCGCGCAGTACGTTGTCGAGCATCAGCTCGCCCCAGTCGCCGCGGACCTTGGCATTGCCCTTCAGCGCATTCGTCAGCGCCGATGCCTGCGCCGCCATGTCCTGGTTGAGCGTCTTCAGTTCGCCCACCGCACCCAGCAGGCTGGCGCGTTGCCGCGCTTCCTCGCCATACAGCGTATCGACGCGGGTGCGGAAATCGCCCAGCTTGTCGGCGAACGGCTTGAGCAGCCCCTCGATGTCCGCGCGTGACTGCACTGTCGCCTGCCGCACGTTCTTCTCGAACTGCTGTCCGCGTTCGTCGAACACCTTGCCCGCCAGTTCGGCGAAGGCGCCCGACAGCTTTTCCTTGGCGGTATCAAGATAGCTGCGCAGTTCGGCACTGGCCCGTTCGGAGTGCTGCAGATTGGCCACCGCGCGGGCATGTTCACCGTGCAACTGCTGGTAGCGCTGCTGCGCCTGCTGCAACTCGCTGCTGGTCTCCGCAACGGCAGCGCGCGCCTGCGCCAGGGCCGCTTCACGTTCGGCCAGCTGTGCTTCGCGACTGGCCGACAGCGCTGCTTCGCGCTCCACCCGGGCGGTCAGCGTAGTGACGGCCTGTGCGTGCTGCTGGCTGCGGCTCCGTTCGTTCTCCAGTTCAGCGCTCAGCGCATCGAGGCGGCCGCGCAGCTGGCCGGCATCGACCAGGGCGAGGCGATGCTGTTCGCGTTCGCTGTCCAGCAGCCGCTGCAGTTCGTCGGAGGGTGCACCGCCAGCACTGCGACGCCACAGCAGCACCAGCGCGACCAGGGTCGCCAGCAGCAGGACCACTGCCAGGATCATGAGGACTTCGATATTCATGCGATCAGTTTAGCCCCGCTGCGCTAGGCTGGGTCGGTCTGCCCCGGAAGCCCCCATGCTCGCTCTGTACGGAAAACCCACCTCCATCAACGTGCGCAAGGTGCTCTGGCTGTGCGCCGGCCTCGACCTGCCACTTCACCACGAGCCAGCGCCGCCGGCGGACCTGCTGGCCACACTGAACCCGAACCGGCAGGTGCCGGTGCTGCGCGATGGCGGCTTCGTGCTGTGGGAATCCAACAGCATCTGCCGCTACCTGGCCGTACGCGCTGGCCGTGATGACCTGCTGCCCCGCGCGGCACAGGATCGTGCGCGGGTCGAACAATGGATGGACTGGCAGGCCAGCGACCTCAACAGTGCCTGGCGGCACGTGTTCATGGCGCGCGTGCGCCAGCACCCGGACTACCCGGACGATGCCCGCGCCGAGGCCAGCCTGGCCCAGTGGAACGGCTTGATGGGCGTGCTTGATGCCCAGTTGGCCGCTGGCGGCTACGCCGCTGGCAACACCTTCACCCTCGCCGACATCGTGCTCGGGCTGTCGACCCAGCGCTGGCGCAGCACACCGGGCCACAAGCCGGCGCTGGCACACGTGGGCGCCTGGTTCGAGCGCCTGCGCCAGCAGCCCGGTTTCGCCGAACACGTCGACAACGGCGTGGCCTGAGGCAGGGGTCAGATCCTTTCCCGGGAAAGATATCTGACCCCAAGGGCGCGGGAACGATCCGGCGTTACCAGCCTTCCAGCACGATCTTGCCCTTGGCGCGGTGGCTCTCCAGCAGCGCGTGGGCGCGCCGCAGGTTGGCCGCGTCGATGCGCCCGAAGTGCTCGCCCAGCGTGGTCTGCAGCACGCCCGTGTCGATCAGCTCGGCCACACGGTTCAGCAGGTCGTGCTGGCGCTGCATGTCGGCGGTGCGGTACAGCGGCCGGGTGAACATCGACTCCCAGTGCAGTGACAACGCCTTGCGCTTGAGCGCCATCACGTCCACCTGGCCAGGATCATCGATCAGCCCCAGCTGGCCCTGCGGCGCCAGCAGTTCCACGATCTGCGCGTAGTACTGGTCGGAGTGGGTCAGGCTGGCCACATGCTGCACTTCGCTGATGCCGAGCCGCGCCAGTCCCTCGGCCAGCGGCAGGCGGTGGTCGATCACGTGGTGCGCGCCCATTGCGTATGCCCAGTCCTGGGTATCCGGACGCGAGGCGGTGCCGATCACGGTCAGCCTGGTCAGCTTCCGCGCCAGCTGCACCAGGATCGAACCGACACCACCGGCAGCACCGATCACCAGCAGGGTCTGGCCCTCGCCACCACCCTCGGGGATGCGCAGGCGGTCGAACAGCAGCTCCCAGGCGGTGATTGCAGTCAATGGCAGCGCCGCGGCGGCGGCATCATCGAGGCTGGCCGGCTTGCGCCCGACGCTGCGCTCGTCCACCAGCTGGTACTCGGCATTGCTGCCCGGGCGGTCGATGACGCCGGCGTAGTAGACCGCGTCGCCGGGCTGGAACAGGGTCACCTCGCTGCCCACCGCGTCGACGATGCCGACCGCATCCCAGCCCAGTACGCGCGGGCCATCGGTGGCCACGCCGCGGCGGACCTTGGTGTCGACCGGGTTCACCGCCACCGCGCGTACCGCCACGCGCAGGTCGCGGGGGCCGGGCTGCGGCAGCTCCAGTTCGATGTCGATCAGGGCCCGGGCATCATCGATCGGCAGGCCGGCGTGGGTATAGGCAATGGCGCGCATGGCAGCGGTCCAGTGGGGAAGGAGGCGACAGGTTGCGCCGCGCGCGCTCCCTCGGAAAGGCGCAGAATCGGGCAGCACTTTCACTCTGACGATGAAGATGATCCGCTTCGACGATCTGCAGCTGTTCGTCCGCACTGCCGCGCTGGGCAGCTTCTCGCAGGCCGCCCGCGAGGCCGACCTGCTGCCCGGGCAGGTCGCTGCGGCGGTGGCACGGCTGGAGCGCGAGCTGGACCTGCGCCTGTTCGTGCGCACGACCCGCAGCCTGCGCCTGACCGGCGAGGGCGCGCTCTACCTGCCGTATGCGCAGGAGGTGCTGGCCACCCTGCGCGAAGGCCAGGCCCGCGTGCAGGGCGAGGACACCGAGCTGCACGGCATCCTGCAGCTGTCGGCGCCGTCGGACTTCGGCCGCAACCTGCTGTTGCCCTGGCTGAGCGCGTTCCGCGCCGCGCACCCGCGGCTGCGCCTGCACCTGCGCCTGTCCGACGAGGTCGCCGACGTGTTCCGCGAACCGGTCGACGTGGCCATCCGCATCGGCCACTTCGATGACGCCAACTACGTAGCCCTGCCCCTGCTGGAAGGCAACCGGCGCGTGCTGGCCGCCTCGCCCGGCTACCTGCAGCGGCGTGGCCCGCCCACGCGCCTGGAGGATCTGCGCGAGCACGACTGCCTGGTCTATCAACTCAATGGCCGCGCCTACGATCGCTGGTCGTTCGAGGTGGACGGGCGCCGCAGCGTGGTTCCGGTACGCGGCCCGCTGGTCTGCGACGACGCCGACGTGGTGCGGCGCTGGGCCGTGGCCGGCGAAGGCATCACCTACAAGTCCTGGCTGGACCTGCGCGAGGATGTGCTGGCCGGGCGCCTGCAGGTGCTGCTGGACGGCGTTGGCAGCAGCATCCCGCTGCAGCTGGTGTGCCCGCATCGCAAGCAGTTCTCACCCGCCGTGCGGCAGCTGCACGCGCAGCTGCGCCAGCACCTGCAACCGCTGCTGTCCGGGATGCCGGTTGGCCCCACCGGCCCCCTGTCGCCCGCCGCAGCGCTGGCCGACAATGGCGGCCCCCCGTAACAGAAGAGCACCGCCATGCCGTGGATGGGCATCCAGGACCTGTGGACGTTTCTGGTCGCCGTGCTGGTGTTTCTCGCCCTGCCCGGTCCCGGTACCTTCACGCTGCTGACTGCCACCGGCCGTGGCGGCGTGCGCGGCGGCTACACCGCACTGGCCGGCCTGCTGGTCGGCGACCAGATCCTGATGTGGCTGGCGCTGGCCGGCGTGGCCGCACTGCTGAAGGCCAATCCTCTGGTATTCCACGCCGTGCAGTACCTCGGCGCGGCCTACCTGGTGTGGGTCGGCATCAGCCTGCTGCGCACGCCCAAGCACGAGGGCGGCGACGCCGGCCCGATCCGCATGCAACCCGGCCGCTACTTCCAGCAGGCGATCCTGGTCAGCCTGCTCAACCCGAAGGCGATCCTGTTCTACATGGCCTTCCTGCCGTTGTTCATCGATCCGAAGGCGCACCAGGGCATCGCCACCTTCGCCGCGCTGGCCGGCATCATCCTGGTGGTCAGTATCGCCTACTGCTCGATGCTGATCGGCGTGGGCAACCTGGCCCGCCGCCGGTTGATCCAGCACCCGCGGATCAGCGATGCGCTGCGTCGCGTGGCCGGCCTGTTCCTGGTGGGGTTCGGCATCCGCCTGGGGCTGAACGGATGAACGGGCGGCTGCCACTGCTCGGCATGACCCTGCTGCTGGCCGGTGCCGCCTCTGCCGGCACCGTGCAGGACCATCGCTGCCTGACGGGCGGTCGCAACGACAACATCCACCTGGAATGGCGCTGGCTGGAAGACGGCCGGGCCGACGTGCGTTACGCCGGCCAGCGCGAGCGCCTGCCCCTGCACCGGATCTCGATGGAGACCACGGTGCTGGCCGAAGATCGCCCGTACCAGTTCGACAGCGTGTGGGAAGAGCGCATCGACGGGCGCCTCAACGGCCGCTACCTGCTGAGCACGCAGGGCGCGCTGGTACTGGATCTGAGCTACGAACGCGCCCGTGATGGCCGTCGCACCACCTTCCACGATGACAGCCAGGCGTGGCAGGAGGATGGCTGCCACTGGCCGGGAGGCGTAGCGGCGCGCGTGGTCGATTGAAGCATGCCAACCAAGGTTGGCATCTACCGGTCGTGCATCTCCGCGCGCAGGTGGTCGATGAACACCCGCAGCTTGGGCGCCATCTGCTCACGCGCGGGGTAGTACAGGTGGAAGCCGGGGAATGGCGGTTGCCAGTCCTGCAGCACGCTCTGCAGTCGCCCGGCGGCGATGTCGTCGGCCATCAGCGAGGCGAAGCCCTGGGCCATGCCCAGCCCCGCCAGCACGGCGCGATGGGCGACGCCGGCATCGTTGAACACCAGCCGTCCGCTTACTTCCACGTCCAGGTCGTGGCCTTCGCGGCTGAATTCCCAGGGCATCAGCCGGCCGTTGGCCAGCCGGTGCACGATGCAGGCGTGGCCCTGCAGGTCATGCGGGGTCTGCGGCACGCCATGGCGTTCGAAATAGGCCGGCGTGGCTACCACCACCTGCCGCTCGGGTGGCCCGACCGGCACCGCGATCATGCCCTGTGCGAGTGATTCGCCCAGGCGGATGCCGGCGTCGAAGCCCTCGGCCACCAGATCGGTCAGCGCGGGGTCGACGCACAGTTCCACCTGCACCTGCGGGTAACGCGAAAGGAAGTCGGGCAGCCGCGGCAGCACCATGCGATCGGCGACGATGCGCGGCAGGGTCACGCGCAGCCGCCCGGCAGGCACCGAGCGCGCGCTGTCCAGTTCGGCAAATGCCTGGTCGATCTGGTCCAGGCCGCCGCGCACGCGCTGCAGGAAACGCGCGCCGTGCTCGGTCAGGTTGACCCGCCGCGTGGTCCGCTGCAGCAGCCGCACGCCCATCCGCGCTTCCAGCGCGCGCACGCTCTGCGACAGCGCCGAGGTCGACACACCCAGGGCATCGGCGGCGCGGGTAAAGCTGGCGTGCTCGGCCACGTGGACGAAAGCGACCACAGCAGTAAGCGGGACGGAGGCATCCATTGTGAAGGCAGCCTTCAAGGTAAGTCCGGTGACACGCAGTTTATCCACATGATGGCGTGGAGGATGCTGTGCCCCTCGCCACTGCCCATCCAGACGTGGCGCCTTCCCCAAGGAGATCCACATGAAGACCCGTACTCTCGGCCCCGCCGGCCCCACCGTGTCCGCCCTCGGCCTGGGGTGCATGGGCATGAGCGCGTATTACGGCGGCCGCGGCAGTGACGATGACGGCATTGCCGTCATCCGGCACGCGCTGGACCGTGGCGTGACCCTGCTCGACACCGCCGATGTGTATGGCCCGCACACCAACGAGGTGCTGGTCGGTCGCGCGATTGCCGGCCGCCGCAACCAGGTGTTCCTGGCCAGCAAGTTCGGCATCGGCCTGGACCCGGCTGACCCGAAGGCGCGGCAGATCAACGGCCACCCGGACTATGTGCAGGCCGCCTGCGAGGCCAGCCTGCGTCGCCTGGGCGTGGACCACATCGACCTGTACTACCAGCACCGCGTCGACCCGACCGTGCCGATCGAGGACACCGTGGGTGCCATGGCACGCCTGGTGGAACAGGGCAAGGTGCGCTGGCTGGGCCTGTCCGAGGCCTCGGCGGCCACGCTCCGCCGCGCCCATGCGGTGCACCCGATCACGGCGGTGCAGAGCGAGTACTCGCTGTGGTCGCGCGAGCCGGAGCAGAACGGAGTGCTGGCCACCACGGCGGAGCTGGGCATCGGCTTCGTGCCGTATTCGCCGCTGGGTCGTGGCTTCCTGACCGGCGCCATCCGCAGCCCGGACGACTTCGACGCCGACGATTACCGGCGCACCTCGCCCCGCTTCGAAGGCGAAAACTTCCAGCGCAACCTGGCATTGGTGGACACCGTGCAGGCGCTGGCCGCCGAGCGCGGCATCGCTGCCTCGCAGCTGGCGCTGGCCTGGGTGCTGTCGCGCGGCGGGCATATCGTGCCGATCCCGGGCACGACGCGGCGGGCACGGCTGGACGAGAACCTCGCTGCACTGCAGGTGGAACTGGATGCGGCCACGCTGGACGCATTGGATGCGGCCTTCCCGCTGCATGCCGCGGCCGGCGAACGCTATTCGGTCAGCGGCATGGCCAACATCGAGTCCTAGCGGGGGCCGGGACGAACGTACACCGGTGGCTGCCGCCGGATTATGCCGATTCCGGCAGCCTGGCCGGGGCGCAGCGCGTGCCCCGCCATGCATGACCCCCGTCAGTGGTAATGCTGCGCTGCGTTCGGTCACACTCGGGAACTTGTCGTTCTTAGTCACCCCTTCCGAGGCCTGCATGTCCCTGTTCCGGCGCAAGTCCCTAGATTCCGTCACCGTCCACGAAGCCGGCAGGCGCCTGATCCCGACGCTCAGCTGGCCGCACCTGATCGCACTGGGCATCGGTGCCATCGTCGGCACCGGCATCTACACGCTGATCGGCGTCGGTGCCAACCTGGCCGGCCCGGCCGTGCTGATCTCCTTCGCCATCGCCGGTGCGGTCTGCGCCTGTGCGGCGCTGTCCTACGCCGAGCTGTCGACGATGATGCCGGCCGCCGGCAGTGCCTACACCTACAGCTACAGTGCGCTGGGCGAGGTGTTCGCCTGGGTGGTGGGCTGGAGCCTGATCCTGGAGTACTCGCTGGTGGTGAGTACGGTGGCGGTGGGCTGGTCCGGCTACTTCGTCGGCTTCCTCGAATGGGTGCACACCCAGTTCGGCTGGAACGTGCACCTGCCAGCCTGGCTCGCCGCCGGCCCGCACGTGGAAGGCGGCATGATCAACCTGCCGGCGATCATCATCACCTGGCTGGTGGCCGGCATGCTGATGGCCGGGACCAAGGAAAGCGCCACGCTCAATGCCATCCTGGTGGTGTTCAAGCTGATCGCGCTGGCGATCTTCGTGGCCGTGGCCCTGCCTGCGTTCGACAGCGCCAACCTGCAGCCGTTCATGCCGTATGGCTTTGCCAAGTCGATGGGCCCCGATGGCGTCGAGCACGGCGTGATGGCGGCAGCGGCGATCATCTTCTTCGCCTTCTACGGCTTCGATGCGATCTCCACTGCTGCGGAGGAGACCAAGAACCCGGGCCGTGACCTGTCGATCGGCATCATCGGTTCGATGATCGGCTGCACCATTGTCTACGTGCTGGTGGCGCTGGCCGCAGTGGGTGCGATGAGCTACGCCGTGTTCGGGCACAGCGCCGAGCCGCTGGCGCTGATCATGCGCCAGCTGGGCCATCCGACAGCGGCGATGGTGATCGGCGTGATTGCGATCATCGCGCTGCCGACCGTGCTGCTGGCCTTCCTGTACGGCCAGAGCCGCATCTTCTTCGTGATGAGCCGCGACGGCCTGCTGCCGCGTGGCCTGTCCAAGGTCAACGCGCGTACCGGCACGCCGGTGGCGACCACGCTGTTCACTGCGGTGGTGGTGTCGGCGCTGGCCGGCGTGGCCCGCCTGGACGAGATCGCCGCGCTGGCCAATGCCGGTACCCTGGCCGCGTTCACTGCAGTGGGCGTCTGCCTGGTGGTGCTGCGCCTGCGCGAGCCGGACCGCGCGCGCACGTTCCGCACGCCGCTGGCCTTCGTGGTTGGCCCGCTGGCCGCGCTGGGTTGCATCTACCTGTTCATCAGCCTGCCGCACACCACCCAGCTGTACTTCCTGTTGTGGAACGTGGCCGGCCTGGTGCTGTACTTCCTGTACAGCCGCCGCCACGCACTGATCGCGAAATAGACCGATCACCGGTCGTGGCGGCCGCTGGCCGGCAACCCGAATCCTGTTGATAGGGGCAATGCCGGCCGGCGGCCGGCACCACCGCAGGGCGGTCAACCGCCCTGCTTTGCGGCGTAATCCTGCGCCTGGCGCATCACCCGCAGCAGGTTGCCGCCCCAGATGTCGGCAATCTGCTGCTCGGTATAGCCCTTGCGCAGCAGCCAGGCGGTGATCTTCGGCAGCTGGCTGACATCGGGCAGGTCACTCAGGCCGCCGCCGCCATCCCAGTCCAGGCCGATACCCACGTGCTCGGGGCCGACCACCTTGAGGATGTGCTCGAAGTGGGCGAAGAAATCATCCAGGCTGGCGTGGCGCACCGGGTGCTCGTGGTCCAGTGCCTGCTCGGCCTTCAGCAGGGCAACACCCTGCTCGATGCCCATGCCTTCCCAGCCGCCCAGCTGCCTGCTCAGCGCTACTTCGGCCTGCGTGCGCTCGGGCGTCTTCGCCGTGTCGATCAGGTAGCCGCCATAGGCGTTCACCTGGATCACGCCGCCGGCCTTGGCCAGACTGCGCAGCCGCACGTCATCAAGATTGCGCGGGTGGTCGTACACCGCCTTGGCCGAGCTGTGCGACAGCACGAAGGGCACCGGCATCATCGCCAGCAGGTCGTCGAACACCGCGTCCGAGGCATGCGACTGGTCGATCACGATGCCCAGCTTCACTGCCTGCCGCACCAGCTCCTTGCCGGCCGGGCTCAGGCCCTTCCACTCCGCGCCCTTGGGATCGGTGGCCGAATCGGCGAACTCGTTGTTGGCGAAGTGCACGGTGCTGAGCAGCCGCAGGCCGGCGCGGTGGTAGAACGAGAGCAGGCTCGGGTCTTCCACCAGCGGGCTGGCATTTTCCATGCTGATGTAGACCACGCGCTTGCCGGCGCCCTTGATCCGCGCCGCATCATCGGCGGTCAGTGCCAGCGCGAAGCGCGCGGGATTGGCCGCCAGCATCTCGCGGATTTCCAGCAGTCGCTGCAAGCCGTGGTCACGCTCGGCCAGGTGGGCCGCTGCGCTGCGATCGCCCTGGTCGGTGTAGATCGCCCAGAAACCGCCATCGAGCGCACCTTCGACCATGCGCGGGTAGTCCACCTGCGAAAGCGCGTTGCGGTCGTGGCGCTGCTCGATGTCGAAGCCGGTCCGGCCGAAATTTGCCGGCGTATCCAGATGGCTGTCGAGCGTGACCAGGCGCTGCTGCAGCGCCTTGGCACGGGCCAGTTCCTCGGCGCTGAACTCGATGGCGTGAGCCGACAGCGGCGCGCACAGCGCCACGGCGAGCACGACGGACAGGTGGCGCAACGATGGCATGGGCTCTCACCGGCATTGGGAAGAGCCCGACCATAGCGCCGCACCCGGCCTTTTTGTAGAGCCGAGCCCATGCTCGGCTGCCAGACAGATCAGCCGAGCGTGGGCTCGGCTCTACAGAGATCGGCAGTGACGCGGTCAGTCCACCACGCGGCAGAACACGGCCTTCAGGTAACGCGATTCCTGCACGTGGGCCATGAACGGGTGGTCCGGACCGGCGCCGGCCACCTTCAGGATCTGGATCGTGCGGCCGGAGAAATACGCCGCGCGGCGCAGCATGTCGAGGAACTGGTCCTCGGCCACCAGGCCGGTGCAGGAGAACGTGGCGAACAGGCCGCCCGGCTTGACCACGCCCAGCGCCAGCTTGTTCATGTCCAGGTACTTCTTCAGCGCAGTGATGACCTGGTCGCGGTCGCGGGTCATCTTCGCCGGGTCCAGGATCACCACGTCGTACTGCTCGCCACGATTGGCCGCATCACGCAGCCACGGGAAGATGTCGGACTGGACGAACTTCGGGCGCACGTTGTTCAGGCGCGAATTGCCCTTGGCGATCTGGATGACGTCTTCATCGATGTCGATGCCGACCACTTCCGAGGCGCCTCGCGCCGCCGCGTACACCGCAAAACCGCCGGTGTTGCAGCACAGGTCCAGCACGCGCTTGCCTTCCACCTGCTGGCTCAGCCACTCGCGGTTCTCGCGCTGGTCGGCGAAGAAGCCGGTCTTGTGCGCACCGGCCGGGTCGGCGCGGAACTTGATGCCGTACTCGGTGATCACCGACGCTTCGGTGGTGGTATTGCCGTGGAAATCGAAGCTTTCCTGTTTCTGCACGTGCTCATCGGCGAAGCTGTGGAAGCGGCAACCCGGGAACTGCTCGCGCAGGGCGTCGTAGATCCACTCGCGGTGGCGGAACATGCCGGCGGCGAAGAATTCGACCACCACCAGGTCGCCGTAGCGATCCACCACCAGGCCGGACAGGCCGTCGCCTTCGCTGTGCACCACGCGCCAGGCGTCGGAGACCGCGTCGAGCTTGAGCACCTCACGGCGCAGCGACACCGCCTGGGCGATCTTGCGCGAGAACCAGCCGGCATCCACCGGCACGTTCTGGTCGGTCTCAAGGATGCGCACGGCAATGCGCGAATGCCCGTTGTAGAACCCGCGGCCAACGAACTCGCCATCAATGCCGACCACGTCGACGATGGAACCGGGCTTGGGCCGGACGGTCGGCTTCTCGACCAGTTTCTGGAAGATCCACGGGTGGCTGGAGCGCCACGCATTCTTGAGGCGGACAATCGGAAGGGGGGTATTCATCCACCCATTGTAAACCGGGCGCCGGGGTCAGATCCCCGAAGGGGCTCTGACCCCGGCCGGCGTGCCAACCAAGGTTGGCACCCACCAGGCCGGAACGGGCTCGGGAATGGGGTCAGAGCCCCTACGGGGATCCGACCCCTCGTCCCCCATTTGACGGCGGCCCAGCCAGACGGCAGAATCGGCGCCAGAAGGGGAGTAGCTCCCAGACGTTGTCGCCGTCATTTCGAGCCCGCAGGCTCCGGTGCAACGGCAGTTCCAGCCGACTGGAACTGCGAGCGAGACCTTCGCCGTACCGGCGAAGCTCTGTCCCTGGATCCCCCTCCCGATCCTCCGTTGCAGATCCTCGCCGTCCGGCCTGGCATTCATCTTTCCAACGGACATTCCCAATGCAGACGATCGGTAACGTGTGGTTGTGGGGCGGCTTCGCAGCGGTGGTGGTCATCGCCCTGCTGGTCGACCTCGTGTTGATGCGCCATGGTGGACCGCACAAGGTCACCTTCAAGGAAGCCCTGTGGTGGTCGATCGGCTGGGTCGCGCTGGCCCTGCTGTTCAACGCCGGCCTCTGGTACTACCTGAATGAGACCGCCGGCCAGGTGGTGGCCAACAAGGTCGGCCTCGAATTCCTGACCGGCTACCTGGTCGAGAAGGCGCTGGCGGTCGACAATATCTTTGTGTTCCTGATGATCATGAGCTACTTCGCAGTACCGGAGGAGCAGCGCCAGAAGGTGCTGATCATCGGCATCCTGGGTGCGATCGTGCTGCGTACGATCATGATCTTCGCCGGCAGCGTGCTGATCAGCCAGTTCCATTGGCTGCTCTACGTGTTCGGCGCCTTCCTGCTGTTCACCGGCTGGAAGATGTGGTTCGCCGCCGGCCAGGAACCGGATCTGGAAACCAACCCCGCCCTGCGCTGGATGCGCAAGCACCTGCGCCTGCTGCCGGACTACGCCGGCAATGCGCTGAGCGTGAAGCGCGATGGCGTGCGCTGGTTCACCCCGCTGTTCGCGGTGCTGATCCTGATCGCGGTCACCGACGTGATCTTCGCCGTGGACAGCATCCCGGCGATCTTCGCGATCACCACCGACCCGTTCATCGTGCTCACCTCCAACGTGTTCGCGGTGCTGGGCCTGCGTGCGATGTTCTTCCTGCTGGCCGGCATGGCCGACCGCTTCCACCTGCTGCCGTACGGCCTGGCGCTGGTGTTGGCCTTCATCGGCATCAAGATGATGATCATCGACCTGTTCAAGATCCCGACCCCGGTGTCGCTGGGCGTGGTCGCGGTGATCATCGCCGCCACCGTGGTGCTGAGCCTGAAGTACCCGCCGAAGGAAGGCTCGGGCCACGCCTGAGCCTGAGCGGTGGGAAGACGCGGCCGGCGGGATTGTCCCGCCGGCCGCACCCACTCTCCCGCAACAGTGGCCTTGGTTTCGCGCCAGCCACCGCCATTGCTGAGGTATGGACAACAACACGCCCCTGCCCGCCGGCGACGTGCCGCCCCCCCGCAATGACCGCTCGCGCATCCTGCGGGCGTTCAATGTCAGCCTGGCGGCCGTGCTGGTGCTGGTGGCCGTGTTCGCCCTGCAGGGCACGTTCGACTGGCGACCGTGGGCGGTTGCGCCGCTGGAAGCCAAGGGCCTGCTCGGCCTGATCGGCGGCCCGATGCTGCATGCCTCGGTCGAGCACATCGCCGCCAACAGCATCGCCATCCTGATCCTCGGCACCCTGGCCGGCAGTGTGTATCCCAAAGCCACCGTGCGCGCCCTGCCCCTGCTGTGGCTGGGTTCGGGCCTCGGCGCGTGGATGCTGGGCAATCCGGGCAGCGTGCACCTGGGTGCCAGTGGCGTGACCCATGGCCTGATGTTCCTGCTGGCCAGCCTGGGCCTGCTGCGCCGTGATCGTGCAGCGATCGCCACCGGCCTGATCGGCATGCTGTTCTACGGCGGCATGCTGATGACCGTATTGCCGCACGCCGATGGCGTGTCCTGGCAGTCGCACATGGGCGGCGCCTTCGCCGGCATCATCGCCGCGCTGCTGTTCCGCAACGCCGACCCCCTGCCGCCGCGCCAGCGCTACAGCTGGGAAGACGAAGAAGACGAGGCCGAGCCGCTGGCCGACGACGAGCTGGAGCCACCGTCACCGCAGCGCGTGCCGGTGCTGTGGCAGCCGCGCGAGGGCCAGGACTACGTGGTGATCCCGTTCCGCCGGCCGGACGAGCCGCGCAGTTGAGGGGACGGTCGTGCCGGCCGCTGGCCGGCAACCTCATGAACCGGTAGTGGCCGACCTTGGTCGGCGCGGTTGTTGCGTGCCAACCAAGGTTGGCACCTACCAGAGCACACCGGCCCCCGGGTAGCGCCGGGCCATGCCCGGCGCGTTGATCGCTCAGTTCCCCGCTGCGCCCATGCCATCCACCGCCTGCCGGCCCAGCGCCGGATCATCGGTGAAGAAGGCATCGATGCCGGTCGCCAGGTAGGCGCGCATCTCGGCGATCGAGCCTTCGACGTTGCGCGCGTTGTCGGCGCCCTTGCGCAGGTTGCTGGGCTGGAAATGGTTCTCCGGGCGGAAGGTGTACGGAATCACCATCAGGCCGGCCGCATGCGCATCACGTACCAGCGCGGTCGGCGTGCCCAGCGCGCCCTTGGCATCCAGCGGAATGATCGAGCGCAGCTCGGGGCCGATGCCATCGGCGTAGGCGGCGATGTCCTTCAGCCCGGCCGGGGTCATCATCTGTGCGTAGGTCAGCGTGCCGCCGGCCTTGGCGATGTCGGCCGGCTGGGTATCGCCCTTCCACAGCAGCTGCAGCAGGCGGATGTTGCTGCCCCGGCCGATCTTGCCATGCAGGTAGCGCAGGTTGGCGGTCTCGAACGACTGGATCGTGACCGGGCCGACATTGGTGTACGCGTTGCCACGCAGCGCGGCCAGCAGTTTGTCTTCCATCGGCAGGCCGATGGACTGGAAATAGGTCGGGTGCTTGATCTCCGGCACGAGGCCGATGCCACGGTTGGCGCGCCCGGCCTGCTGCACCAGGAAGGCCAGGATCTCGTCCAGGCTGGCGATGCGGAACTGGCCGTCGTAGGCGGTGCTGCGCAGTTCCGGCAGGCGCTCACGGGCGTACAGGGTCTTCAGCTCGGCCAGGGTGAAGTCCTCGGTGAACCAGCCCTCGACCTGCTGCCCATCGATCACCTTGCGGGTGCGGCGGCTGGCGAACTCCGGATGCGAGGCGACGTCGGTGGTGCCGCCGATCTCGTTCTCGTGGCGGGCCACCATCACCCCGTCCCTGGTCATCACCAGGTCCGGTTCGATGTAGTCGGCGCCATCGGCGATGGCCTGCGCATACGAGGCCAGGGTGTGCTCGGGCAGCAGGGCGCTTGCCCCGCGATGGCCGTAGACCGACACCTTGGGCACGGCCGGGGTGGAGGATTCAGCACTCATGGCCACCGATGGTGCCACGGCCAGCGACAACAGCAACGCACAACCCCACGACTTCACTGCGACTTCCCCAAGCGGTATGTGATGGGCGTCAGTATGCGGCGGCAATGTGACAGGTGGGGGAAGCCAGTCCCTGTAGAGCCGAGCCCATGCTCGGCTGACGGGTAGAACAGCCGAGCATGGGCTCGGCTCTACAGCAGAACAGCCGAGCATGGGCTCGGCTCTACAGCAGAACAGCCGAGCATGGGCTCGGCTCTACAGTTACTTGCCGATGCAGAAACTGGAGAAGATCCTCCCCAGCAGATCATCGGCACTCATCTGCCCGGTGATCTCACCCAGCGCATCGTGGGCCAGCCGCAGTTCCTCGGCGGCCAGCTCCAGGTGCTCGTGCGCCAGCTCGCCATCGGCGCGCTGCGCATGTTCCTGCGCGCGTTCAATCGCATCCACGTGGCGCGTGCGCGCGGAGAACTCGCCGTCCACCTGCTCACCGGCACCGGCCGAAGCAATCGAACGCAGGCGCGCATGCAGGTCGTCGAGCCCGGCGCCGGTGGCGGCCGAAACGAACACCCGATCCGGATCAGCCAGCGACGGCAACGCCGCCAGCAGATCCGACTTGTTGTGGATGTAGACCTTGTGCGGTACCGTCGCCACGGCCTCGCCCAGCGCCGCTTCACCGGCCGCCGGATCGCGCGCATCCAGCACGATCAGCGCCAGGTCGGTGCGCTCGATTTCCACGTGGGCGCGGCGCATGCCTTCGCGTTCGATGGCGTCGCCGCCGTCGCGCAGGCCGGCGGTGTCGACCAGGGTCAGCTCCAGGCCATCCAGGCGGATGGTTTCGCGCAGGGTGTCGCGGGTGGTGCCGGCGATGTCGGTGACGATGGCGCGTTCGCTGCCGGCCAGCGCGTTGAGCAGTGAACTCTTGCCCGCATTCGGCGGACCGATCAGCACCGCGTGCAGGCCATCGCGCAGGCGACGGCCGCGTTCGGCATCGCGGCGCAGAATGGCCAGATCGCTGCGCGCCTGTTCCAGCCCACGCCGCACCTGCGCGCCACCGAGGGTATCCAGCGGTTCGTCGGCGAAGTCGATGGCCGCTTCCACGTGGATGCGCAGCAGCACCAGCTGCTCGACCACCGCATCGATGCGGCGCGAGAACACGCCATCCAGTGAACGACGCGCCGCGCGTGCGGCACGGTTGTCGCCCGCGGCGATCAGGTCGGCGATGGCCTCGGCCTGGGCCAGGTCCAGCTTGCCGTTGAGGAACGCCCGTTCGCTGAACTCACCCGGCCGCGCCTGGCGCGCACCGAGCGCGATGCAGCGCGCGACCAGCTGCTGCAGCAGCACCGGGCTGCCATGGCCCTGCAGCTCCACCACCTCTTCGCCGGTGAAACTGTTCGGTGCCGGGAACCACAGCACGATGCCATCGTCGATGACCTCGCCGTCGGCATCACGCAGGCGCGCGTAGTGCGCGTGGCGCGGGCGCAGTGCAGGCGCCCCCAGCGCATTGGCAATCGCCGCAGCGCGCGGACCGGACAGGCGCAACAGGCCGACACCGCCGGCGCCGGGGGCGCTGGCGATGGCCACGATGGTGTCGGTGCGGATCGCGTCGTTCATGGCTCAGAGCTTCTCCAGCTGCGCGCGCGCCTGGGCCGCGCCACTGCCCTGCGGCTGCAGCGCCAGGTAGGTGGTGTAGGCCTGCTTCGCCTTGGCCTTGTCGCCGGCGTTGAAGTAGGCATCGCCCAGGTTCAGATGGGCCACCGCGCGCGACGGGTCGATCTTCAGCGTGTTCTCCAGCCAGCGCGCGGCTTCTGCATAGCGCTGCTGGCGGTAGTAGACGAAGCCGAGGTTGTTGGCGGCCTGGGCGAAATCAGGACGCAGCTTCAGCGCTTCGGCGAACTGCGCGGCTGCCTCGTCGTACTGCTTCTCGCGGTACAGCTGCAGGCCGCGGTCGTTGGCCTGCTGCGCGCGCTGGCGGTCTGACGCCGGGCCAGCGGTGGGCACCACCAGCTTGGCCTTGCCACCCTGCAGGTCGGCCACCGTCACCGGCGCCTGGCTGCCCTTGGCCTCGCTGGCCGCATCCACCTTGTTGTTCAGCGCGATCGCATCGGCGGTCAGCTGGCGCGTATCGGCGTTGAGGAATTCCTGGCTGTCCGGCACCTGGAACACGAACTCGCCGCCCTGCGAACCGGGCAGGCTGCCGAAGGCCGGGGTCTGGTGCGAGACCGCCGATACGGCCGGCGCCACGTAGGCGGCCAGCTCGGTACCGGTGATCAGGCCGTCGCCGTTGAGGTCGCCCTTGCCGGCCAGCGCCTGCAACAGCACCCAGGTGAACACCGAATGGCCGTTGGGGCCAGCATCGGCCACCTGCTGGTCGGCACCACCGGCGGTCAGCATCTGCCGCGCGCTGCGACGCGCGTTCTCGCGCAGGAACGACGACGACGACGGGCCACCGCGGGTCAGGCCCAGGCCGCTGTAGCAGGCATCCATCACGAACATCACATGCTTGGCCTGCATGCTCTCGGCAATGTTCTGGATGTCGGTCATCGCGATGGCGTCGGTGGCGAATTCCTTCGGGTCCGAATCGACCGGAATGATGTAGCCCAGGTCGCGCCCGGAAGCGAGCTGGCGGGTCGCGCCATGGCCGGCGAAGAACACGAACACGCGGTCGTTCTTGCCGGTGCGGTCATCGGCCAGGCGATCGTGGAAGGCCGCGAGGATGTTGTTGCGGGTCGCCTGCTCGTTCTTCAGCACGATCACCTGCGAGGACGGGAAGCCGAACTGCCCGGTCAGGGTATCGGCCACCGCCTGCGCGTCGTGGCTGGCGTACTCCAGCTTCGGCCACTTGGCATAGTTGTCGATGCCGACCACGATCGCCCAGGACTTCTCGTAGCCGGTGGTGACCGTGGCGGCACCGGCATCACCCTTGCGCGCACGGGCGACGGTGAAGTCACGGCCGTTCCAGCCGGCGAACTGGTAACCATCGGCGATCAGCCGGTCGAGGATCTGCGGCAGCGCCTTCACCGCCCGGTCGTGGATGTCGTGGAACAGGATGATGCCGCGCTGTTCCTTGTTCACCTGGTCTAGCACGCGCTGCACGATCGATTCCGGTACCGGGTCGGCCCAGTCCATCGAGTCGATGTTCCACATGATCGACTTCAGCCCGGCCTCGTTGAGCAGCTGCAGGCCTTCGGCATTGCGCGCGCCATACGGGAAACGGAACAGCGGCGCGCGCTTGCTGTCGACATCCTTCAGCAGCGTGTCGGTGTCGAGCACCTGCTGGCGCAGCGCGTCACCGGTGGTGCGCGACAACTGGGCGTGGGTCAGGCTGTGGTTGCCGACCGCATAGCCCTCTTCCATCAGGTTGCGGCTGATCTTCGCCATCGGGCCGAGGCTGACCTTGCCATCGGCCTCGACCTTGCCAAGGTTGCGGCCCACTTCAAAGAACACGCCCGGCACGTCGTAGCGCTTGAGGATGGCCACCACTTCATCGGTATAGGCCTTGTGCGGGCCATCGTCGAAGGTCAGCACCACGGTCTTGGCCGGCAGGTCGCGGCCGAAGATCTCGCGGTCGCTGTCCTTCATCGACATCGGGTAGGGCTCGATCACGCCGTAGTCGCGCAGGATCGCTTCGCGGCTGTAGTCCTTGTGCAGGTGGGCGATGTAGTCGTCCCACTTCTCACGCTTCAGCTCGATGGCACGGGTGCGCTCGAAGCGGCTGAAGATGCGGGTCAGTTCCTGGTTGTAGTTTCGCTCGATCTCGTCAAGTGCCTCCAGGTCCTCGCCGATGCGCTGGTGCAGCTTCACCGCCGGCAGCGACGAATCAGTGCCGACCCGCTCATGCAGATCACGCAGCACTTCGCGGAAGGCCAGGCGGTCGGCGTCGAACAGTTCCGGCGCCGACTCGATGTAGTCCAGCACGGTGCCGAGGGTGGCGAAGCGCTGCGGGCTGGAGCCGCGCAGCAGGGTGTCGAACTGCGCGGCGATCGCCGTGCGCTGTTCCAGGCCATCGTGGAACAGCTGCTGGCCCACACGCGTGGAGGTGCCGCGGTCGGCGGCCGATTGCTGTTCCTCGTCTGCCAGCAGCACGATGATCCGGCGGTAGCCGTCGAGCTGCTTCTGCAGCGCCGCCAGCAACGGCGCGGCGGCCGGATCGGCGGCGGCCGCGGCCTGCGCGCTTGGCTGGGTGACGGTGGTCGCCGGCGCCTTCGCGTCCTTGTCGCCGCAGCCGGCAACAACCAGGGTCAACAACAGCGAGGGCAGGAACAGGCGGAACGACGACGCACGCGGCATGGCGGACTCGAAGGTGGGAGGAACGGTGTGCCGGCGATTCTACCGCCGCATGCGAAAAGCCCGCCTTGCGGCGGGCTTTTGCTGGGGTCAGCCGGCCAGCGGCCGGCTCTACCGATTACTTCTTCTTGACCGGGGCCGGAGCGGTGGTGGCCGCAACCGGCTCGCCGCCATGGCGCTTGGTCATCCACCACTGCTGCAGCAGGCCCAGGCCACCGTTGACCACCCAGTACAGGACCAGGCCGGACGGCATGAAGGCCATCATGACGCCGAACACCAGCGGCATGAACTGCATCATCTTCTGCTGCATCGGGTCCATGCCCGGTGCCGGGGTCAGCTTCTGGGTGAACCACATCACTGCCACGTTGATGACCGGCAGGATGAAGTACGGGTCGCGTGCGGTCAGGTCCTGGATCCAGCCGAACCAGGGCGCCTGGCGCAGTTCGACCGATTCCACCAGCACCCAGTACAGGGCGAAGAAGATCGGCATCTGGATGAGGATCGGCAGGCAGCCGCCCATCGGATTGATCTTTTCCTTCTTGTACAGCTCCATCATCGCGGTCTGGAACTTCTGGCGGTCATCGCCATAGCGTTCCTTCAGCTGCGCGATGCGCGGCTGGAAGCGGCGCATCTTGGCACCGCTCTTGTACTGGGTCGCCGACAGCGGGTACAGCACCAGCTTCAGCAGCACCACCAGGCCGACGATCGCCCAGCCCCAGTTGCCGACCAGCTTGTGCACCTGGTTCAGCACCCAGAACAGGCCCTGGCCGATCACCGCCATCATCGAGAAGCGGCTGTAGTCGACCACGCGGTCCAGGCCCGGCACGTCTTCCTTGGCGATCAGGTTGACCAGCTTCGGGCCGACCCACAGGCGGGCCTCGGTGCTGGTGGACTGGCCCGGGGCCACGGTGAAGGCCGGGCCACGCGCTTCAATCAGGTCACGACCGGCCACCTGCGACAGCACGTAGTGCGCGGTCTGGTCCTTCTGCGGGATCCAGGCGGTGAAGAAGTGATGCTGCAGCATCGCCAGCCAGCCGCCGGTGATGTTCTGGTTCAGTGCGCCGTCGTCCAGGTAATCCTTGAACGCACGACGCTGGTACTTCTTGTCGTTGTCGTACCAGGTGGCGCCGTTGAAGCTGAACGAATCCGGGTTGGTCATGCTCCGCGACAGGATGGTCGGGGTGCGGTCCAGGGTGCGGTAGACGTAGCCGTTCCACGGTGCGGCGCCGGCATTGCTGACTTCGTCCTTGAAGCGCACGGCGTACTCGTTGCGCGAGACGGTCAGGGTGCGCTTGATGGTCACGCCGTTGTCGGCGGTCCACACGAACGGGATCTGCAGTTCGTTCTGGCCCTTGGCCAGCACGAAGTCCTTGGTATCACCGACCAGCTTGAAGCCGTCAGCGCCGGGAACCGGGGTGTTCTTGTCTTCGCTGGCCCAGCCACTGATCGCGCTGTACGGATGCGCGGGGTCTTCGGTCAGCAGGCGAACCGGCGGGCTGCCTTCGTCCTTGGTCTGCGGGAACTGCAGCAGCTCGGCATCGAGCACACGGCCGCCGTCCAGTACCAGGCGCAGCACGTCGGTGGTGACGGTCACGCGCTGGCTGGCCGGGGTGGCGCTGGCCTGGGCCTGCACAGCGGCCTGGCCCGGCGCACCCGGGACCTGCGCGCTGGGGATGCTGCCCGGGGTCGCGCCCGGAACACTCTGTGCAGCAGCCGGGGCCGACGTGGTCGTCGGTGCCGGGGTCGGAGCAGCCTTTTCACGGCTCCACTCCATCCACAGCAGCACGGCCACCATCAGCCAGGCAAAAATGAGGAATACGCGGGTCTGGTTCATCAGCGGACAGGCTCGGCGGGGCCGGGACGCGATGCCGGCTCGGTCAAAGAAGGAGTTGCGATGCCATCAGGCGGCGGCATTGTGCCGTCCACGCCCGGCGCGGGCAATGCACGCAGGCGACGCAGCAGGCGCAGGAAGGCCTGGCGGATCTCGTCGTTGCTGGCGGAACGCGCAGCACTACGCGCCACGACGACGAAGTCGCCTGGCTGGATTTCGGTACGTGTCTGACGCAGGATGTCGCGCAGGACGCGCTTGATCCGGTTACGCCCCACGGCGTTCGGATCAACCTTGCGGGAAACCGCCAGACCCAGCCTGGCCGGCCGGTCAGCCGGCAGCCAGTGCAGGGTCATCAGCGGATCGGACACACGGCGGGCGCCGTTGAAGACCGTTGAATATTCGGCACGCGTGCGAACCCGCGCAGAGCGAGGGAATCGCTTGCGCGGGTCTGCAGTATTCACTGTCGAAGGGATTGCGTCTGCCGCGGGGTGCGGCATGGCAATCAGGCGCTCAGGACTTTGCGGCCCTTGGCGCGGCGACGCGACAGGATCTTGCGGCCGTCAGCGGTCTTCATACGGGCACGGAAGCCGTGGTCGCGCTTACGCTTGAGGTTGCTGGGCTGGTAGGTGCGCTTCGTGGCCATTGGGGGCCTCTCGTATGAATGGGACGGAAAGAACCGGAAATTCTAGAGAGGTACCCTACCCCGCGTCAACCCCTGGCAGCTACGCGAATTCACCGGGCTGTGCAATAGCTGTGGATGTTTTTGTGAATAAGTAGGGGACAAGCATTCCGAAGGCGGGCGCTCGGTGGTAGTCTGAGCCATCCATTTCCCCCCTTTCCGGCCTGTGTTTGGGCGCCTTGTCGCGTCCATGCCCCGGCCACCGGACGATTATTGCTGATGGATGCCTGGTCCCGTAGTCTCGAGCGCCTCGAAGCGGAGTTCCCGCCGGAAGACGTTCATACCTGGTTGAAGCCGCTGCAGGCCGATCTGCGCGTGGACAGCCTGGTGCTGTATGCACCGAATGCCTTCATCGTCGACCAGGTTCGCGAGCTGTACCTGGCCCGGATCCGCGAGCTGCTGGCGCATTTCGCTGGTTTCAGCGACGTTTTTCTTGAAATCGGCTCGCGCCCGCGCCCTGTGGAGGCGCAGAACGCGCCGGTTTCCACGCCGTCGGCGCATGTGTCCAGCGAACCGCAGGTGCCCTTCGCCGGCAATCTGGACAGCCACTACACGTTCGCCAACTTCGTCGAAGGCCGCAGCAACCAGCTGGGCCTGGCCGCCGCCTTCCAGGCAGCGCAGAAGCCGGGCGACCGGGCGCACAACCCGCTGCTGCTGTACGGAGGCACGGGCCTGGGCAAGACCCACCTGATGTTCGCCGCCGGCAACGCCATGCGCCAGGCCAATCCAGGTGCAAAGGTGTTGTACCTGCGTTCGGAACAGTTCTTCAGCGCGATGATCCGGGCCCTGCAGGAAAAGACCATGGATCAGTTCAAGCGCCAGTTCCAGCAGGTGGATGCGCTGCTGATCGATGACATCCAGTTCTTCGCCGGCAAGGACCGCACCCAGGAAGAGTTCTTCCACACCTTCAACGCGTTGTTCGATGGCAAGCAGCAGATCATCCTGACCTGCGACCGCTATCCGCGCGAAGTCGAGGGCCTGGAAGCGCGCCTGAAGTCGCGGCTTGCCTGGGGCCTGTCGGTCGCGATCGAACCGCCGGACTTCGAGACCCGCGCCGCGATCGTGCTGGCCAAGGCGCGCGAACGCGGTGCCGAGATTCCCGATGATGTTGCGTTCCTGATCGCCAAGAAGATGCGCTCCAACGTGCGCGACCTCGAGGGCGCGCTGAATACCCTGACCGCCCGCGCCAACTTCACCGGCCGCGCGATCACCACCGAATTCGCCCAGGAAACCCTGCGCGACCTGCTGCGCGCCCAGCAGCAGGCGATCAGCATTCCCAACATCCAGAAAACCGTTGCCGACTACTACGGCCTGCAGATCAAGGATCTGCTGTCGAAGCGTCGGACCCGCTCGCTGGCCCGTCCCCGCCAGGTCGCCATGGCCCTGACCAAGGAACTGACCGAGCACAGCCTGCCCGAGATCGGCGACGCCTTTGCCGGTCGCGATCACACCACGGTGCTGCATGCCTGCCGCCAGATCCGGACCCTGATGGAGACCGACGGCAAGCTCCGCGAGGACTGGGACAAGCTGATCCGGAAGCTGAGCGAATGATGCACGGATGCCGATGAGGCGTCATCGCACAAAACGGTGCAGAATCCGGTAGCAAGCGCGGGACACGTTGTGGATAAAAATGCCGTTTGAAATCGCGCCAGATTTATCCACAGCTTTCCCCACCCCTTGGGGGTCGGTAATGCAGAGGGTTTCGAGGTCTGAAATACCTTTAATTACAAAGGCTTAGCATTGTTTTCCAGCGATTCTGTCTCTACCAGCACCACCAAGCTTTTGATTTATTCCACATTTTTTAAAGCATAGGGGCACAGAACCACATGCGTTTCACACTGCAGCGCGAAGCCTTTCTCAAGCCGTTGGCACAGGTCGTCAACGTGGTCGAACGCCGCCAGACCCTTCCGGTTCTGGCCAATTTCCTGGTCCAGGTGCAGAACGGCCAGCTGTCGCTGACCGGTACCGACCTGGAAGTGGAGATGGTGTCGCGGATCGCGGTTGAAGATGCCCAGGACGGCGAAACCACCATTCCCGCCCGCAAGCTGTTCGAGATCATCCGCGCCCTGCCCGACGGCAGCCGGATCACCGTCTCGCAGACCGGAGACAAGATCACCGTGCAGGCCGGTCGCAGCCGTTTCACCCTGGCCACGCTGCCTTCGAACGACTTCCCGTCGGTGGATGAAGTGGAAGCCACCGAGCGCGTGGCCATCGGTGAGGCGACCCTGAAGGAGCTGATCGAGCGCACCGCGTTCGCGATGGCCCAGCAGGACGTGCGCTACTACCTCAACGGCCTGCTGTTCGACCTGCGCGGCGATGCCCTGCGTACCGTTGCCACCGACGGCCACCGCCTGGCGCTGTGTGAAACCGATCTGGCCAAGCCCAGCGGGTCCAAGCGCCAGATCATCGTGCCGCGCAAGGGTGTGACCGAACTGCAGCGCCTGCTGGAAAGCGGCGATCGCGAGATCGAGCTGGAAGTCGGCCGCAGCCACGTGCGCGTCAAGCGCGACGATGTCACCTTTACCTCGAAGCTGATCGACGGCCGCTTCCCGGACTACGAAGCGGTGATTCCGATCGGTGCCGACCGTGAAGTGAAGGTTGATCGCGAAGCGCTGCGCGCCTCGCTTCAGCGCGCCGCGATCCTGTCCAACGAGAAGTACCGCGGCATCCGCGTGGAAGTCTCGCCGGGCAACCTGAAGATCAGCGCGCACAACCCGGAACAGGAAGAAGCCCAGGAAGAGATCGAAGCCGACACCACGGTCAGCGATCTGGCCATCGGCTTCAACGTGAACTACCTGCTGGACGCTCTCTCCGCCCTGCGCGATGAGGAAGTCATCATCCAGCTGCGCGATTCCAACTCCTCGGCGCTTGTACGTGAGTCCAGCAGCGAGAAGTCGCGCCACGTGGTGATGCCGCTGCGTCTCTGACAGCTGCTGTTCCACGTGGAACCGAACGACGCCCGGGATCTTCCCGGGCGTTTTTTTTTGCAGGTTCCACGTGGAGCATCGAGAAGACGCAGTTCTCCGGACGACGTCACTTCCGTCGATGGGCTCGGTTGAAATCCGTTGCCTTTCCGGGATGTTCGTCTCGATCGTTGAAAACAGGATCGCTGGATCGTAGCAATGACGAGTCGCGATTGATCGAAAGTCCAGGTGCAGGATCCGATACTCGTCGCCTGTCCCCAGATCTGGCCTGACAGGGACCGATGATCCTGCATCGCGGCGCGATGGACTTCCCTCTGCAAACGCCGCTGTCCACAGGGAAGATTCGATGCAGATTGGGGCAAGCCTAGCTTCTAAATCTGGGTATAAATCTAAAGCATGGTGGTGATGGTAGAGCCAGATCTCGTGGAAAAACACCTTATCTGACTGATTTAAAAGAAATTTATGCACCTGAAACCCCCTGTATATCGGCCTCCCAGCCTGGGGGGGAACCTGTGGATAGTTTCGAAGGCATGGCAAAAGGGCTTTTTTATCCACAGATTGCCCATACCTTGTGTATAAGTCATACAGGGCAGCTGTGGACAGCGTGGAACGATCGGTCTGAATTCTTTGAAATCTGTGGAACCGCCCAGGGCATGGGACCGTAGATTTCGAGGAATCTGCAGGTTCATCCGCCGGTACTCGTCGGCGACGAGGCAAGTGCTGTCCACGGCATCGCCTGAAATTGGCGAAATCCAAGGCTCACACCCCCGCTACCCTTCGTAGAATCGAAGGATTTCCGGGCTTGCCGAGACCCGCATCTGCTGGGATGAGGAAACAGCGCCACGTGGAGCCAGCGGTCAGGGCGCAGGCAGACCTGCGGTAACTGCTCCATAGCTGGCCGGATAGCTGGCCGGGCACGTCCGGCTTGACCGATGCAGTAAGCTGATGAATTCCCTGCCCCTCTGCCGCCCCGTGCGGATGGTCTTTCGCGCCCCATGCTTATCCGCCGCCTCGCCCTGCACCAACTGCGTCGCTTCAATGCGGTGGAGCTGTCGCCCCAGCCGGGATTGAACCTGCTGACCGGCGACAACGGTGCCGGCAAGACCAGCGTGCTCGAGGCCCTGCACCTGATGGCCTATGGGCGCAGCTTCCGTGGTCGTGTCCGCGATGGATTGGTGCGCCAGGGCCAGGAAGCGCTGGAAATCTTCGTGGAATGGGACGAACAACGTGCCAATCACCCGCCGCACCGCCGAAAGGCCGGCCTGCGGCACAGTGGCCAGGATTGGAAGGGGCGCCTGGACGGCGAAGACGTGGCCCAGCTCGGCAATCTGTGCGCAGCGCTTGCGGTAGTCACATTCGAGCCAGGCAGCCATGCGTTGGTCAGCGGTGGTGGTGAACCTCGCCGCCGATTCCTCGATTGGGGCTTGTTCCACGTGGAACCTGATTTCCTGTCCCTGTGGCGCCGGTATTCGCGGGCACTGAAACAGCGCAATGCCCTGCTCAAGCAAGGTGGCCCGTCGCGGATGCTGGATACCTGGGATCACGAACTGGCTGAAGCCGGCGAACCGTTGACCAGTCGTCGGCAGCACTACCTGGAGCGTCTGCAGCAGCGCACCGTGGCGCTGGCTTCCAGCCTGGCCCCGCAGCTCGGCATCCAGGCGCTGGAACTCAGCCCGGGCTGGCGTCGGCACGAGCTCCCTCTGGCCGATGCGCTGCTTCTGGCCCGGGAACGTGACCGCCAGGCCGGATACACCTCGGTCGGTCCGCACCGGGCAGACTGGAGCGTGGATTTCCACAGCATTCCGGGGCGCGATGCGCTGTCCCGCGGCCAGGCCAAGCTGACGGCATTGGCCTGCCTGCTGGCGCAGGCCGAGGACTACGCGGAACAGCGCGGCGAATGGCCGGTGATCGCATTGGACGATCTGGGCTCGGAGCTGGATCGCACCCACCAGACGCGGGTTCTGCAGCGCCTGCTCGGTGGGCCGGCGCAGATCTTCATCACCGCCACCGAAACGCCGGCGGCGCTGCAGGAACTGACCCACATCGCCCGGTTCCACGTGGAACATGCACAGATCGTGGCTGTGCCATAGTGGGCACACCAGGGCCGCTCGACCCCGGCTGGTATAATTCGGGTTGAAATCCTTTCATTCTCGGCGCATCGCTCCAAGCGGTGGCCGACCTGCGGAGCCTACGGCAAGCGCAATGAGCGACGAACAGAACACCCCGGCAAACAACGGCAATTACGACGCCAACAGCATCACCGCCCTGGAAGGCCTGGAGGCTGTCCGCAAGCGACCCGGCATGTACATCGGTGACGTGCATGACGGCACCGGTCTGCACCACATGGTGTTCGAGGTTGTCGACAACTCGATCGACGAAGCGCTGGCCGGCCACGCCGATCACGTTGCAGTGACGATCCACGCCGATGGCTCGGTTTCGGTATCCGACAACGGTCGCGGCATTCCGACCGGCAAGCACGAGCAGATGAGCGCCAAGCTCGGTCGCGAAGTGTCGGCTGCCGAAGTGGTGATGACCGTCCTGCACGCAGGCGGCAAGTTCGACGACAACAGCTACAAGGTGTCCGGGGGCCTGCACGGCGTCGGCGTCAGCGTGGTCAACGCGCTGTCGCAGAAGCTGCTGGTGGACGTGTTCCAGAACGGCTTCCACTACCAGCAGGAATTCAGCAACGGCGCCGCCGTGACCGCGCTGGCCAAGCTGGAAACCACCACCAAGCGCGGCACCACCGTGCGCTTCTGGCCGTCGACCGTCGCCTTCCACGACAACGTGGAATTCCACTACGACATCCTGGCTCGCCGCCTGCGCGAGCTGTCGTTCCTGAACTCCGGCGTCAAGATCGTCCTTGCCGACGAACGTGG
This sequence comes from Stenotrophomonas sp. YJH_SMC_65, assembly GCF_059369475.1. Lineage (NCBI taxonomy): Bacteria > Pseudomonadati > Pseudomonadota > Gammaproteobacteria > Lysobacterales > Lysobacteraceae > Stenotrophomonas > Stenotrophomonas sp. YJH_SMC_65. The sequence goes on along the minus strand of NZ_JCAFSR010000005.1, from coordinate 364,732 downwards.
CGATGGCCGTCGTGATGACTTCCACTACGAAGGCGGCATCCGCAGCTTCGTGGAGCATCTGGCCCAGCTGAAGACCCCGCTGCACCCGAACGTCATCTCGGTCACCGGCGAGCACAACGGCATCGTCGTGGATGTGGCGTTGCAGTGGACCGACTCCTACCAGGAGACGATGTACTGCTTCACCAACAACATTCCGCAGAAGGACGGCGGCACCCACCTTGCCGGCTTCCGCGGTGCGCTGACCCGCGTGCTCAACAACTACATCGAGCAGAACGGCATCGCCAAGCAGGCCAAGATCAACCTGACCGGCGATGACATGCGCGAAGGCATGATCGCGGTGCTGTCGGTGAAGGTGCCGGACCCGAGCTTCTCCAGCCAGACCAAGGAAAAGCTGGTCAGCTCCGACGTGCGCCCGGCGGTGGAAAACGCCTTCGGCGCGCGCCTGGAAGAGTTCCTGCAGGAAAACCCGAACGAAGCCAAGGCGATTGCCGGCAAGATCGTCGACGCTGCGCGTGCACGCGAAGCGGCGCGCAAGGCCCGCGACCTGACGCGCCGCAAGGGCGCGCTGGATATCGCCGGCCTGCCGGGCAAGCTGGCCGACTGCCAGGAAAAGGACCCGGCGCTGTCCGAACTGTTCATCGTCGAGGGTGACTCGGCAGGTGGCTCGGCCAAGCAGGGCCGCAACCGCAAGAACCAGGCGGTGCTGCCGCTGCGCGGCAAGATCCTCAACGTGGAACGCGCACGCTTCGACCGCATGCTGTCCTCCGACCAGGTGGGTACGCTGATCACGGCCTTGGGCACCGGCATCGGCCGTGACGAGTACAACCCGGACAAGCTGCGGTACCACAAGATCATCATCATGACCGACGCCGACGTCGACGGCGCCCACATCCGCACCCTGCTGCTGACCTTCTTCTACCGTCAGATGCCGGAGCTGATCGAGCGCGGTTACGTCTACATCGGCCTGCCGCCGCTGTACAAGATCAAGCAGGGCAAGCAGGAGCTGTACCTGAAGGACGACCCGGCGCTGGACAGTTACCTGGCCAGCAGTGCGGTGGAAAACGCCGCGCTGGTCCCGGCCACCGGCGAACCGGGCATCGAAGGCCTGGCGCTGGAAAAGCTGCTGCTGGCCTATGCCGCCGCGCTCGATTCCATCGAACGCAATGCCCACCGCTATGACCGCAACCTGCTCGAAGCGCTGGTCGATTTCGTGCCGATGGACATGGACAGCCTGCGCAATGCGGGCGAAGGCGAAGGCCTGGATGCGCTGGCCAAGCGCCTCAACCAGGGCAGCCTGGGCAGCCCGCGTTTCAGCCTGGAACTGCAGGAGGCCAACGAGGAGCGCCCCGCCGCCGTGCTGGTGACCCGTCGCCACATGGGCGAGGAGCACATCCAGGTGCTGCCGCTGTCGGCATTCGAAAGTGGCGAACTGCGCGCGATCCACCAGGCCTCCAAGCTGCTGCACGGGCTGGTGCGCGAAGGTGCAACGATTTCCCGCGGCGCCAAGTCGATCGAAGTCGACAGCTTCGCGAAGGCGCAGAACTGGCTGCTCGAGGAGGCCAAGCGCGGCCGCCAGATCCAGCGATTCAAGGGTCTGGGTGAAATGAATCCGGAGCAGTTGTGGGATACCACGGTGAACCCGGAGACCCGTCGCCTGCTGCAGGTGCGCATCGAGGATGCGGTCGCTGCCGACCAGATCTTCAGCACCCTGATGGGCGATGTGGTCGAACCGCGTCGTGACTTCATCGAAGACAATGCGCTGAAGGTCGCCAACCTGGATATCTGACACAATCGGGACCTGGCCGGTGCGCGGGGAGCTGCACCGGCCTTCGTCCCTTGAACGCAGGTACCTGATGTCCGCATCCGCCCCGGTCTCCGCCGCTCCGCCTCCGGTTCCGCCGCCGTCTACCTCGCCGCGCGCCGTGGCACCGTTGGCAGGTTTCTTCATCGACCTGGGCATCGCCGCCGTCACCCTGGTCGGCCTGAGCATGGTCACCGGACTGTTCTGGGGCTTCTACCGTGCGATCGTGGTCAGCCGCGCCAACGCCGCGGCCAATGGCGGTGCACTCACACCTGACAGCGCCGGCGCGGCAGTGGGCCAGCCCGGGGCCCTGGCCCAGATCCTGATGGCCCTGATCGCCACCGGTGGTGCCGCGCTGCTGCTGTACTTCTGGCGGCGCCCGGCGAACGCCGGCGAACGCCTGGCCTCGCGACAGGCGCTGCAGCGTCCTTCCACCTGGGGCTGGACCCTGCTGGTGGCCACGCTGATCGTGGTTGGCAGCAACGGCGTCGCCTTCCTTTCCAGGCAGTTCGGCATCGAGCCGGTGCCGACCAACGTGGAACTGATGCAGAGCGCGATCGCGCGCTTCCCGTTGTTCCTGGTGCTGTTTGCGGTCGTCCTCGCCCCCGCCTACGAAGAGCTGCTGTTCCGTCGTGTCCTGTTCGGGCGCCTGTGGCAGGCCGGCCGCCCCTGGCTGGGCCTCATCCTCAGCAGCCTGGCGTTCGCCCTGGTCCATGAAGTGCCCGGTGTCAGCAAGAACTCGCTGCTGGGCATGGCGCAGCTGTGGCTGGTCTACGGCGGCATGGGTGCCGCCTTCTGCTGGCTGTACCGCCGCACCGGCACCCTGTGGGCGGCGATCACGGCGCATGCGCTGAACAACGCGGTGGCGCTCGCCGCAATGGTGTTCCTGGGGTCAACGTAACGCCGTGCCCGCTTGACGAAAGATTAAGCAGGTACGCTACACACTGCGCACATGAACACGGGGGCGGACCCATGAAACAACTGCTGCTGGCTCTAGTCATCACCACCGTGGTCAGTGCCTGTGCGACCACCACCTCGCCAACCGGAAGACGGCAGATGGTGGGCGGCGTATCGCAGGCACAGCTTGACCAGCTCGGCGCGCAGGCGTTTGCCGAGACCAAGCAGAAAGAGAAGATCAGCACCGATGGCCGCCAGAACGGCTACGTGCAGTGCGTGGTCAACGCGTTGGTCGCGCAGTTGCCGCCTCAGTACCGCGGCGTACGGTGGGAGACCGCCGTGTTCGTCGACAAAGAACCGAACGCCTTTGCCCTGCCCGGCGGAAAAGTGGGCGTGAACACCGGCATTTTCACCGTCGCCAAGAACCAGGACCAGTTGGCTGCCGTGATCGGCCATGAGATCGGCCATGTCATCGCGCGTCACCACGAAGAACGCATCACCCGGCAGATGGGCGCGCAGACCGGCCTGGCCGTGCTGGGCGCGCTGGCCGGTGCCGCCTATGGCGATGGCGCCGCCAGCACGGTCAACCAGCTGGGTGGGATGGGCGCGCAGGCGGCCTTCCTGCTGCCGGGTTCGCGCACGCAGGAAAGCGAGGCAGACGTGATTGGCCAGCGGCTGATGGCGCAGGCTGGATTCAACCCGGCCCAGGCCGTGGACCTGTGGCAGAACATGATGGCCGCCAGCGGCGGTCGCAGCCCGCAATGGCTGTCCACCCACCCCGATCCGGCCAACCGGATCCAGGAGCTGCGACGTGATGCACCGGGCCTGACGCCGGTCTACCAGCAGGCGCAGGCGGCCGGGCTGCGGCCAAAGTGCGGATGAGTGCGCAGTTCTATGCTGTATTGCAGCACATAAAACGATTTCTCACGCCATCTGTTTCTGATACGTTTGGCGGCTCAGATTTTTCTGACAGTCCGACTTTGCCGCTATCCGGCGGTTCGATCGAGGTGAACGATGATTTTCCGTAACCACAAAGCTGTGCTTTCCGTCCTCGTCGCGACCGCCCTGACCGGCGCCGTGGTCACCGATGCCTTTGCGCAGTCCTCGCGTTCCTCCGACCGTGGCAGCCGCGGCGGTAGCAGCAAGCAGGCCAAGGCCGAACCGCTGTACCCGAATGCGACCCGCCAGGAGCCGACCGCCAAGGCCTCGGCCAAGATGGGCAGCAAGCTGCAGAAAATGATCGACAGCTACAACAAGGAAAAGTTCCCGGAGACGCGCGAACAGGCTGACGCGATCCTGGCCGACAGCGCTTCCAACGAGTACGACAAGTCGCTGGCCGCGCAGCTGGCCTCGCAGGCCGCCTACCAGACCGACGACGTGCCGGGCGCCATCGCGTATCTGAAGCAGGTGATCCAGTTCAACGGCCTGGACAACAACGGCCACTTCCAGTCGATGCTGATGCTGGGCCAGCTGCAGCTGCAGGAAGACAAGACCGCCGAAGGCCTGGCCACCCTGGACAAGTACTTCGCAGAGAGCAAGTCGACCAAGCCGGAAGAGCTGATCGCCAAGGGCCAGGCGCTGTACCAGCTGGAGCGCTACCAGGAAGCGATCCCGGTGCTGAAGCAGGCCATCGCCGGCGCCGCCGAGCCGAAGGACAACTGGAACCAGCTGCTGATGGCGGCCCTGTCCGAAGCCGGCCAGACCGGTGAGGCCGTGCAGGCCGCAGAAGCGCTGGCGGCCAAGAACCCGACGGACAAGAAGGCCCAGCTGAATCTGGCCAACATGTACATGCAGGCTGACCAGATGCCGAAGGCCGCCGCGGTGATGGACAAGCTGCGCAGCAGCGGCCAGCTCACCGAAGAGCGCGAGTACAAGCAGCTGTACTCGATCTATGCCAACACCGAGAACAAGGAAAAGGACGTCATCGCGGTCATCAACGAAGGGTTGCAGAAGGGCATCCTGAAGCCGGATTACCAGGTCTACCTGGCGCTGGCCCAGTCCTACTACTACTCCGACCAGGTGCCGCAGGCGATCGATGCGTGGCAGAAGGCTGCCCCGCTCTCCAAGGACGGTGAGACCTACCTGAACCTGGCACGCGTCCTGCATGCCGAAGGTCGCGTCCCCGAGGCCAAGCAGGCCGCCCAGCAGGCGCTGGCGAAGGGCGTGAAGAACCAGGCGGATGCCAAAAAAATCATCAACCTGAAGTAAGTAGGAATAACGCCTGAATGCCTGCTCAGTTGATGCGCAGGCGCTCAGGATTGGTATAAGCTTGGAGGTTCCTGCGGTGTCATGCACCGCTGATCAGGGATCCCGCCCCCGGGATTCCGGCCCCACTATTGAGCTCTTGGCGCATGACGGAACAACTAGTCGTTCACCGGTACGAACAACCCGATGACAAGGGGCTGAGCTGGCCTCGCATCGTCGGCATCGCGTTTGTAATTGCCCTGCATCTGGCCGCCTTCATGATGCTCCTCATTCCCGCCGTGGCTCCCAAGGCCGTCGCGGAGAAGGAGCGCAACGTCATGGTGACCATCGTCGACGCGCCGCCGCCGCCCCCACCGCCGCCGCCGCCGCCGCCGCCGCAGGATACTCCGCCACCGCCGGTGAAGAATCTGTCGCCGCCGAAGCCGTCGCCCGTACCGCCGCCGCCGCAGGCGCCGGTCGTGGACGTGCCGGAGCCGCGCCCGAACGATATCGTCACCCCGCCGTCGCCCCCGTCGCCGCCGGCTCCGCCGACCTCGATCGAGGCCAGCGTGGACATCTCGTCGAAGGCCATGAATCCGCCGCGCTATCCGCCGGCCGCCTTCCGCGCGGGTATCCAGGGCGAAGTGATCCTGATCATTGATGTCGATGCCAACGGCAACGTCACCAATGTCACGGTGGAAAAGTCCAGCCGTAACCGCGACCTGGACCGTGCTGCGATGGAAGCAGCTCGCAAGTGGCGCTTCAACGCCGCTGAATCTGGCGGTAAGAAGGCGGCAGGTCGCGTTCGCGTCCCGGTCAACTTTGCGCTGAACTGATGCGTCCGGGTGGCCCTCCGGCCACCCCCGCTCCCGGTTCGATTGTTTAGCTTAGCTACACCCTTTATCACCACACACAACAAAGGTAAGCGTCATGCTGCAGGAAATTTTCATCGCCGCTGCTGCCGGGGGCAATCCGTCCAACGCCCTGTCGCAGATGGGCTTCGAGCACCTGATCCACGAAATGACCACCAAGCCGGGTGATTTCGCGGTTTCCTGGGTCGTGCTGCTGACCCTGATCGCCATGTCGGCCATGTCCTGGTACTGGACCGTCATCAACATCTTCCGTGCCACCCGCCTGAAGAGCGCCGCTGACCGCGTCGTCAGCCTGTTCTGGGACACCCCGAACGCGCAGGACGCCATCCGTGCGATGGAAGAGCAGCCGGCTTCGGAGCCGTTCTCGAAGATCGCCCTGGACGCTGCCCAGGCCGCTGCCCACCACCAGCGCGCTGAAGGCGGTGCTACCGGCGGCGTCGGTGAGAACCTGAGCCGTTCGGAGTTCGTCGACCGCGCTCTGCGCCAGGCCGTCACCCGCGAAAGCAACAAGCTGCAGTCGGGCATGACCCTGCTGGCCACCGTCGGCGCGACCGCTCCGTTCGTCGGTCTGCTGGGTACCGTGTGGGGCATCTACGGCGCGCTGATCAAGATCGGTGCCACCGGCTCCGCTTCGATCGACGCCGTTGCCGGCCCGGTGGGTGAAGCGCTGATCATGACCGCGATCGGTCTGTTCGTCGCAATCCCGGCCGTGTTCGCCTTCAACTTCTTCAGCAAGATCAACAGCGCGACCATCAGCAAGTTCGATACCTTCGCGCACGACCTGCACGACTTCTTCGCCACCGGTTCGCGCGTCCGCTAATTGCGGCGCGCGTCACCCAGCGACGAAGTAAGTAGTCACCAAGATCTAGACGGAGCCCGTTATGGCTTTCAGTAGTGGTAACAGCGGCGGCCCCATGGCCGACATCAACGTTACGCCCCTCGTGGACGTGATGCTGGTGCTGCTGATCATCTTCATCATCACGGCGCCCCTGATGTCCCACAAGGTCAAGGTGGATCTGCCGGAAGCCAACCTGATCCAGAAGCCGGAAGATGCTGAAAAGCGTCCGAACCCGATCACGCTGGCAGTCAAGGAAGACGGCTCGATCTACTGGAACGACGAAGAAATCAACAAGCAGACTCTCGAGTCCCGCTTGGCGACCGCCGCACAGCAGACCCCGCAGCCGCCGCTGAACCTGCGTGGTGACCGCACCACCAAGATGCGCGTCATCAACGACCTGACCAAGGTCGCGCAGGAACAGGGCATGCTGGACGTCGGCTTCGTTGCGACCAAAGAAAAGGGGCAATAAGCCATGGCATTCAGTAGTGGTGGTGGCAAGGGCCCCATGGCAGACATCAACGTCACGCCCCTCGTGGACGTGATGCTGGTTCTGCTGATCATCTTCATCGTGACCGCGCCGATCATGACGTACCCGATCGCCGTGGACCTGCCGCAGCGCGTGCTCAACCCACCGCCGCAGCTGGTCGAACCGCCGCCGCCGATCGAACTGAAGATCGACGCCAGCAACCAGGTCTCGTGGAACAACAGCCCGATCAATACCAGCGAGCTGCAGCAGCGGATGGAGCAGGAGGTCCAGCGTGACCCGACCAACCAGCCGGAACTGCGCATCGACGCCAGCCCGGATTCCGAGTACGACGTGATGGCCAAGGTTCTGGCCGCCGCGAAGAATGCTCAGATGAAGAAGATCGGATTTGTGCAGCAGTAAACGCTACACCGCAATACAACAGTCATGACGCGACTGCAGACGCCCCTGGAAACAGGGGCGTTTTTTTGTGTTCTCGTCGTGGTGCACGGGTTGGGCTTAGATCCCTTTTCCTGAGGAAAGGGATCTGAGCCCATCCGACCCCATCCGGCAGCAGGCGCCGCTATGATCGGCGGATGCTCGCCCTCTTCGACTCCCTGCGCCATTGGCTCGACGGCATCGCCCACCTCGGCACGATCCTGGCGGTGGCCTACCTGCTCTACCTGTTCGCGCTGGCGGGCTGGATCATGCTGCAGAAGCGCGAGCCGGTGGCCACGCTGAGCTGGATCCTTTCGCTGGCACTGCTGCCCTACCTCGGGCTCTTCATCTACTACCTGCTGGGGCCGCAGAAGGTGAAGCGGCAACGGCTGCGTCGTGGCCGTGCACGCTCGGGCATGGAGCACTACAGCGATGTCTGCCCGCCCGATTCGGACTGCACCGAGCTGGCCAAGGTTGCCCAGGCCACCACCGGACTGGCGCCCAGCAGTGCCACCGAGGTGACCTGGCTGGTCGACGGCGCAGCCACCTATGCCGCGCTGCTCGACGCGATCGCGCAGGCGCGCGACCACGTGCACCTGGAGTACTACATCTTCAACCCCGACCATGCCGGCACCGCACTGCGCGATGCCCTGGTCGAACGTGCGCAGGCCGGTGTGCAGGTGCGCCTGCTGCTGGATGCGGTGGGCTCTTCCGCCCTGCCCCGGCGCTTCCTGCAGCCACTGCTGGACGCCGGCGGCGAAGCGATCTGGTTCCATCCGCGACAGCTGCTGAAGCCGTTCAAGCGCCCGTGGCTGAACCTGCGCACCCACCGCAAGCTGGTGATCGTCGACGGTCGCCTCGCCTTCACCGGCGGCATCAACATCACTGACGAGGAAGACGAGAGCCGCAGGCCCGACGCTTACCGCGACCTGCACATGCGTATCCGCGGCCACGTGGTGCGCAGCCTGCAGCTGGTGTTCGCCGAGGACTGGCTCTATGCCAGTGGCCAGGACCACTCGCGTTTCGACATCGCCCGCCTGTGGCCGGCCGACATGCCGCTGCGTGCGGATGGATCGATCAGCGCCCAGGTGCTGGTGTCCGGGCCCGACTCGGGCTGGGAGACCATCCACCGCCTGCACGTGGCGGCGATCCAGGAAGCACACGAGCGCGTGTGGCTGGTGACGCCCTACTTCGTGCCCGGTGAAGCAGCGAGGATGGCGCTGACCTCGGCCGCGCTGGGCGGCCTGGACGTGCGCCTGCTGGTGCCGAAGATGAGCGACTCCTGGTTCGTCACCCAGGCCGCACGGTCCTACTTCGACGAACTGCTGCACGCGGGCGTGAAGATCTACGAGTACGGCCCGCGCATGCTGCATACCAAGGCGTTCATCGCCGACGACGATGTCTGCATCGTCGGCAGCGCCAACTTCGACCACCGCAGCTTCCGGCTGAACTTCGAACTGTCGATGATGATCAGCGACCGTGACCGCGTCGCTGCACTGGCCGAACTGCTGCAGGGCGAATTCGACCGTTCCACGCGGGTGCACGACCAGGCCGGCCGCTCGCTGTGGCTGCACCGCCTGCCCGAGGCCTTCGCCCGGCTGGCCTCGCCGCTGCTCTGACGCAGCGCTACACTGCGGCGATCATCCGGGGAGCCCGACTATGTACTGGTTGTACCTGCTGCTGGCGCTGGGCTGCTTTGCCTTCGCGCTGAAGACCCCGAGCGCGGGGTTGATGACCCTGTGCCTGCTGGCGGCGCTCGGCTTCCTGCTGGCCTGGGTGCGCGGCCGCTACGTGGCCCGTTTCGGCGACCTGCAGCGCGACCCGGCCACGCTGATCGATGCCGAGGAGCTGCGCCGCCTGCGCGAACAGGCCCAGGCCCGCCGCACTGACGACCACAACGACCACGACCCGTCCACTCTTTCCAAGTAGTTCCGTTCCATGACCCAGCTCAGCGTCAACGTCAACAAGATCGCCGTCCTGCGCAATTCGCGCGGCGGCGCCGAACCGGGCGTGGTGCGTGCCGCCCAGGCCTGCCTGGATGCCGGCGCGCATGGCATCACCGTGCATCCACGGCCGGACCGCCGGCATATCACCGCCGAGGACGTGCTGGCCCTGTCCACGCTGACCCGCGCGCGTGGCGTTGAATTCAACATCGAAGGCAATCCGTTCGCGCCGCCGCGCGAGGGCTACCCGGGGCTGCTGCCGCTGTGCGAACAGACCCGTCCGGCGCAGGCCACCCTGGTCCCCGATGATGACGGCCAGATCACCTCCGACCACGGTTTCGACTTCGAACGCGATGCCGAGCGCCTGCGTCCGCTGGTGGCTGCGCTGAAGGCCATGGGGTGTCGGGTCAGCCTGTTTGTTGACGCGGGCAACCCATTGCTGGAGCAGGCAGCTGAGGTGGGGGCGGACCGCATCGAGCTGTATACCGGGCCCTATGCAGAGGCGCATGCGGCGGGCGATGCCGATGCGATGCTGGCGCTGTTCGCCACTGCTGCCCGACGAGCGCAGGCCGTCGGCCTGGGTGTCAATGCTGGCCACGACCTGTCGCAGGACAACCTGCGCGACTTCCTGGCCCACGTGCCGGAGGTGCTGGAGGTGTCGATCGGTCACGCGCTGATCGGCGAGGCACTGTATGACGGGCTGGATGCCACCGTGCGCGGGTACCTGGCGCTGCTTTGATGCATTGCAGCCGAGCGTAGGCTCGGCTCCACAAGGTCTCTGCATCAACTGTAGAGCCGAGTCCATGCTCGGCTCAGCCTCGCCCTGAACCCTTCAGGCGGCCGTCGCAGCCATTGAGACGGCCACGACGTACCCTGCCGCAATGGGTATTGCGATCAAGGGCCGAGGTTCCACGTCCCACCTTGCCGGGCGCTTTGAAAGCACCGTCAGCGAGGTGGTGGACGACGGCTGGGCGGTCGACGAAAGCGAAGAGTTCCTCGCCCCGCGCCTGCGCACCGAAGTACGCGCCGAAACCGCGCGCAGCATCATCACCCGCAACAACTCGCCCGACGTCGGCTTCAGTCAATCGGTGAATCCCTACCGCGGTTGCGAGCACGGCTGCTCGTACTGCTTCGCCCGCCCTTCGCATGCCTATCTGAACCTGTCGCCGGGGCTGGACTTCGAGACCAAGCTGTTCGCCAAGACCAATGCGCCGCAGCTGCTGCGCAAGGAACTGTCGAAACCGGGCTATGTGCCGCAGCCGATCGCACTGGGCATCAACACCGATGCGTACCAGCCGATCGAACGCAAGTTCAAGCTGACCCGCCAGCTGATTGAAGTGATGCTGGAGACCCGGCATCCGTTCTCGCTGATCACCAAGAACGCGCTGGTCGAGCGCGACATCGATCTGCTCGCGCCGCTGGCCGCGGAGAACCTGGTCAGCGTGCACTTCTCGGTGACCTCGCTGGACCCGCATCTTTCCGCGAAGCTGGAACCGCGTGCATCAGCGCCACATGCACGGCTGCGCGCGATGAAGCGCCTGCATGACGCCGGCATTCCGGTCGGTGTGATGGTGGCACCGGTGATTCCCTGGATCAACGACAGCGAGCTGGAAGCCGTGCTGGAGGCTGCGCACGGCGCAGGTGCGAGCACCGCCGGTTACGTGCTGCTGCGCCTGCCGCTGGAAGTGGCACCGCTGTTCCGCGACTGGCTGGATACGCACCATCCCGATCGCGCTGCGCACGTGATGAGCACCATCCAGCAGCTGCGCGGTGGCAAGGACTACGACAGCCAGTTCGGCACGCGTATGCGTGGCCAGGGCGTGTATGCCGATCTGTTGAACAACCGGTTCAAGCTGGCACGCAAGCGTCTGGGCTTCAATGCACAGAACAGCCATTGGCCGAAGCTGGATTGCAGCCGGTTCCAGAAGCCGCTGCCGCCGAAGAAGGAGTCGCCGCAGGGCAGTCTGTTCTAGGGCTCTGGACCGCAGCGCGATCCACCGGTAACAATCCACACCCTGCCGCATCGCCTGGTGTTGTACACGATGAAATGCAGTCACTGCTTCCGTGCCAGTGGTCTTCTTCTCTGCCTTGCGACCCTGCAAGTCCAGGCCCGCGCCCTGCACGAATGCATCGTCGTTCCGCAGGCCGCGGTCGTCACTGAAATGCCGGCTGGCCTGGACGAGTTCGAACAACGTTTGTGGACAGCAAATGCAGGTCAGGTGGTCAGCAAGGGCACCGACACCCTTCTTCTGCTTCGCCTGTTCTCGGAATCACCGGGCGTGATGGATTCCCAAGAGTTCACCAAGGTCACCGGCACCCTGTCTGGATACACTCCGTCCTCTGAAGGGATTCCGGCCGTGCTCGGCGCACGCCTGAGCAGTGGCAGCGCGGGCTTCGCGCACAAGGGAGACTACTGGTTGTCCGATTCAGCGGATATCGAACTACATCGGCCGCACAAGGGCGACAGTCGGATCGAAGTCAAAGTGACGGCTGTTGGGTGGAACAGCTATCGAAAGGAGGACCGTTCCTTCTATCTCCAGTTCACCTGTCAACTCGAGGAGATCCCCGTCGAGAAGCTCAGTGCCTGGCAAGGCGGCAACGGCAACCTCTTGGGATCCTTTGGACCTGCCAGATAATCGAGCGGATCAACCTTTACCCAATACTGGCTTATTTCGATGTATCTGGAACAATGCGATAACTGAAAATGAAGATCATCCACCGGCTCGGCATCGCGTTCCTTTGGATGCTTCCACTGAACTTTCTTCTGCTGACGACTGCCAAGCTGATGTCAGGAAACGCGCTTGGGAACGAAGAACTCGTGGGCTTCGGCGTCGCCCTCTTTGGTCTGATGGCGGGAGGGATTCTCTATCGCCGCCGCCCTCGGTAGAGGTGAGTTCGTTCGACCGTGGTCCGGGTCCATTGCTGAGAAAGCATTGACTGGAGGTCCTGGCATGGCAGCCTTGAAGAGTGGCGGAGCTCTCCTGGGGCATCACAGAGCCAAGGCAGTCAGAATCATTTCTGACTGGACGACCGCTCGCGGCGGATTCAAGGCACTGGGTACATCATCCGCGGTAAGGCGACTGTGCGAGGAACTTATGGCACCGCGAAAAAGCAGGAAAAGAGATCCAGGATTGCCAGTCGTCCAGCACTGGTTTGTGCGATCGCGATTTGGAGAGTGATGAAGATTCTACTTTGGGTACCTGTTGGTTTATTTGCTTTGCTGTCATTGAGAGCAATCGCGTTCGTCGCCTATCAAGGGCTAAATGGAACTGCCTTCGAGGAAGAGGAAATCATTGTCGCGGGGATCGGATTGGTCTGCGGCTGGATCGCCTGGGTCATGCACAAGACCTTGATCAGGCCAGGTAGGAAGCCGAGACCCTGATTCTGAGCCGGTGGTTCCGGGCGAGCTGGTCGGTGTCGACCGCCGTGGTTACGACGCGAGCGATATAAAAAATTCGCACCGTACAAGTAGATGTTTCTGGGGAGCGCGACTGTGCGAACGAGATTGTTGATTGCGCTTGTTCTAGGCTTGAGCTGCAGCGCGTGCGCGTCGCTGCTTCCTGGTAGCCATAAGATCAGCGCCTTCTACGTGTCTAACGCCAACTCTGATGTGACCGGCTGCGAAAGGTCTGACTACAGGGAAATTTCACTTGCGTGCCATCGGATTGTTGATGGCGACAATGTCGTAGTGGCATTGCGCGAGTACACAGCGACCAAGATTGAGAATGAAAGATACAGGAAGCTGACATTGATCCTTCCCCCGAATCTGGCGGAGGGCGATGTCTTCAGTTTGACGGAGGGTGATATCAGGGCGTTCTACAGCACTGGCCTTAGCCTGAGACCTGGCAGCACTGGATGCTACGGAAAGGCCGTTTCAGGCAGCGTCGAAATCCTCAGGAAATCCAATGATCTGATGCAGCTTCGCATCAACGCGCGCTTTGATCTCGATAGCCCCGCGGGCTGGAAGGACCACTGCAAGATGCGCGAGCTCAGCTATGAACTGAATGCCATCCGGAGACCGCTGGGTCAGGTGGGCGCCTGGGAAGGCGTGCACGCCCCTGGAGATTCTCTTATCAGCGAGGGCAGCCCGAGTAGCGGATTGCCTTAGGAGATAGCACCAACTGCCCGCACGACAGCACAGGATCTCGGGGGCCCGCTTCTTGATCCGGACAAGATGCTGAGAACATCGAGTGACCAGTTTGCTTCACCCTCCTCCAAACAACTTCTGCGCACTCTGGAAGAGGATCCAACTGGTCGCGATGAACTTGTCGCCGCCCTGTGGCCGATTCCCGCGATGGGTGTGGGTGAACGCCGTCGGGGCGATCAACAGGCTGCCGGTACGTGGCGCGATCTTGCGGCCCTGGAACATGAACTCGGTTTCGCCCTCTTCGAATTCGTCGTTGAGGTACAGCGTCCACAGCACATGCCGGTGCAGGGTCTCGGCCTGCGCATCCTTCGGGTACAGCTCGCAGTGCCAGTACGGGTAGCCGCCCTCGCCCGCCGCATACCACTGCAGGTTGATCGCACCCGGGCGCAGGCAGGTGCGGGCCAGGTCGGCCAGCTGCTGCTGCGGCATGTCGGGGAAGTCCTCGGCAGACAGGCGTCGCGGTTGGCCGTTGCTGTCCTGGATCTGCAACATCAGTGGGGCGATCAACGCCTGTGGATAACGGCGTAGATAAGTCAGCAGGCCGTTGAACACCGCAATCTGCAGCTGCTGATCAACATCCTGCCAGCCGTCCAGGCCACTGATGCGCAGATCCTTGCTGTGCTTGAGTTCCGGGAACACGCCACTGCCCACCGCACCGGGCAGCAGGCCACGCGTCGCACGCATGCGCTCGACGATCGCCGCGCAGACCTCGCTGGGGACGGCGTTGTGGATGACTTCGATGAAATCGACCGGGCCCTGCTCGTGCATGCGTGCGTTCCTTCGGCGGCAACGGCTTGATGGTGCCGTTTGCCGCCCTCGGTGTCACCCCACGGTCATGTCATCGATCTGCCATGACCGCTGTCAGGCGATCGGTTGTCAGCCCTGTGCGTCGTCGTGTGCGTGGTGGTAGCGCACGGCCTCGGCCACTTCCTCGCGCGAACCGAGGAACACCGGCACGCGCTGGTGCAGCTGGTCGGGCTGGATGTCGAGGATGCGCTCGCGGCCGGTCCAGGCGGCGCCGCCGGCCTGCTCGACCAGCAGGCCCATCGGGTTGGCTTCGTACATCAGGCGCAGCTTGCCGGCCTTGGACGGGTCCTTCTTGTCCCACGGGTAGATGAAGATGCCGCCGCGGGTAAGGATGCGATGCACGTCGGCCACCATGCTGGCGATCCAGCGCATGTTGAAGTTCTTGCCGCGTACGCCTTCCTTGCCCGCCAGCAGGTCGCCGACGTAGGCCTGCATCGGCGCTTCCCAGTGGCGCTGGTTGGACATGTTGATCGCGAATTCCTGGGTGGCCGCCGGGATCTGCATGTTCTCGGTGGTCAGCACGAACTCGCCCTTCTCGCGGTCCAGGGTGAAGGCGTGGGTGCCATGGCCGACGGTCAGCACCAGCTGGGTGCTGGGCCCGTAGATGCAGTAGCCGGCGGCGATCTGCTTGCTGCCCGGCTGCAGGAAGGCGTCGTCGCCCGGCAGCTCGACATTGGTCGGGCAGCGCAGCACGGAGAAGATGGTGCCGACGGAGACGTTGACGTCGATGTTGGAGCTGCCATCGAGGGGATCGAACAGCAGCAGGAAATCACCCCGGGGATAGATGTCCGGCACCGGCTGGCTGTGGTCCATTTCCTCCGAGGCGCAGGCGGCGAGGTGGCCACCCCAGGCGTTGGCTTCGAGCAGGATCTCGTTGCTGATGACGTCGAGCTTCTTCTGCGCTTCACCCTGCACGTTGCCGGTACCGGCGTCGCCGAGCACGCCACCGAGGGCGCCCTTGCTGACGGCGATGGAGATGCTGGTGCAGGCGCGGGCGACGACCGCGATCAGCTGGCGCAGGTCGGCATTGATGCGGCCGGCGTGCTGTTCCTGGATCAGGAAGCGGGTCAACGAAGTACGGGACATGAGCGGGCAGGTCTCGGCAGCGGGAAAACGCCTATTGTCGCCCGTCTGGCGGGGGCGTGCGTGAGCGCGGGAAGGCGTAATCGTTTCCAGATGCGTTGCGCTCGTGGCGCCCTCCTTCTGTAGAGCCGATCCCGCGCTCGGCTGCTCTTCGTCCTTCATGCCGCACAAGCCGAGCGTAGGCTCGGCTCTACAGAGACCAGGGCGCAAAAAACAAAGGCGCCTTTCGGCGCCTTTGTCCTCAAGCTACTGGAGCGTTGCTTCAGCCCTTGGCGACGGTGGCCACGGCCTTGGCGACGTATTCCAGGTTGTTCTGGTTCAGCGCGGCCACGCAGATACGGCCGGTGCCGACGGCGTAGATGCCGAACTCGTCGCGCAGGCGCTCGACCTGCTCACGGCTCAGGCCGGAGTAGGAGAACATGCCGGCCTGCTCGTTGATGAAACCGAACTGCGGTGCACCGGCAGCGGCCAGCTTCTCGACCAGGCCGTGGCGCAGGGCGTGGATGCGCTCGCGCATCTCGGTCAGCTCCTGCTCCCACATCGCACGCAGTTCCGGGTTGGTCAGCACGCCGGCCACCAGTGCAGCGCCGTGGGTGGATGGGCTGGAGTAGATGGTGCGGATCACGCGCTTGACCTGCGATTGCACGGCCTTGGCGTCAGCGGCGGTCGGCGCCACCATCGACAGCGCACCCACGCGCTCGCCATACAGCGAGAACGACTTGGAGTACGAGTTGGCGACGATGAAGCTGTCGATGCCGGCTTCGGCGATGATGCGCACCGCTGCGCCGTCCTGCTCGATGCCCTTGTCGAAGCCCTGGTAGGCCATGTCGATGAAGGGGAACAGCTGCTTGTCCTTCAGCAGTTGCGCGACCTGCTTCCACTGGGTGACCGTGAGGTCAGCGCCGGTGGGGTTGTGGCAGCAGGCGTGCAGCAGCACCACGGTGCCGGCTTCCAGCTTGCCCAGGTCGGCCAGCATGCCGTCGAAATCGACGCCATGGGTGCCCGGGTCGAAGTAGGTGTAATCCAGCACCTCGAAACCAGCGGCGCTGAACACCGCACGGTGGTTTTCCCAGCTCGGGTTGCTCAGCGCAACGGTGGCGTGCGGCAGCAGCTTCTTCAGCACGTCGGCGCCGACGCGCAGCGCACCGCTGCCACCAACGGTCTGCGCGGTGGTCACGCGGCCGGCGGCCAGCAGCGGCGAATCCTTGCCGAACACCAGCTCACGCGTCGCTTGCGTGTACGCCGGCAGGCCATCGATCGGCAGGTAGCCGCGCGGTTTGGCTTCAGCGGCGAGCTGCTGCTCGATCTGCTTGACGGCGCGCAGCAGCGGAATGCGGCCGCTCTCGTCGTAGTAGATGCCCACACCCAGGTTGACCTTGGTCGGGCGGCTGTCGGCGTTGTACGCCTCGGTCAGGCCCAGGATCGGGTCGCCTGGGACCAGTTCCACGTTTGCAAAGAAGGACACGGCGGTACTCGTTCGGTAGACGGAAAGGGGGAGGAAGTGCGCTACGCGGTCCGCGGCTTTTCGGCCGGAAACAGCCCATCGTAACAAAGCCTGCCGGGGCTGGCCGCCGCCATCGTCATCCGCGGCCCCGTACCATGGCGTGCGTTGCCGCCCGATCCATCAACCTGAATCATGAATCCCGCCGCACGACGCCGTTGCCTGCCGCTGTCCGCCCTGCTGCTGTCGCCTTGGACGGCGGTGGCCGAGCCTGCGCCCACCGCCCTGCCTGCGGTGCAGGTACAGGCCGCCCGGGTGCCGGGCATCGATCCGTTCGCGCTGCCGGCCAGCCAGGACACGGTCTGGATCGACGCCAGCCGCGCGGGCACCGGTGCGCAGCTGTCTGAGGCCTTGGCCGGGGTCCCCGGACTGCTGGCACGTGACCGGCAGAACTTCGCCCAGGAC
Organism: Stenotrophomonas sp. YJH_SMC_65; assembly: GCF_059369475.1. Classification (NCBI taxonomy): domain Bacteria; kingdom Pseudomonadati; phylum Pseudomonadota; class Gammaproteobacteria; order Lysobacterales; family Lysobacteraceae; genus Stenotrophomonas; species Stenotrophomonas sp. YJH_SMC_65. The sequence continues at coordinate 347,353 of NZ_JCAFSR010000005.1, read as the reverse complement.
ACGCAGCTGTCGATTCGTGGCTTCGGCGCACGCTCGACCTTCGGCGTGCGCGGGGTGCGGGTGCTGATCGACGGCGTGCCGGCCACCATGCCTGACGGCCAGGGCCAGCTGTCGCATGCCAGCCTGTTGGGCGCCGAGCGCATCGAGGTGCTGCGCGGGCCGTTCTCGGCGCTGTACGGCAATTCCTCCGGTGGCGTGCTGCAGGTCTGGAGCGCGCAGGGCCAGGCCGGTGACCCGTGGCGGTCGCGCGTGAATGCCGGCGCCGACAACACGCTCAGTGTCGGCGCACAGCTCAAGGGTGCCGGCCCAGCGCTGGACTACAACATCGCGGCCAACCACTTCCGCACCGATGGCTGGCGGGACCACAGCCGTGCGCGCCGCGAATCGCTCAACGCACGCATTGGTGGTGATCTGGGCGGTGGGCGGCTGGAGCTGCTGCTCAATGCGCTGGATGCCCCCGATGCGCAGGATCCGCTGGGCCTGAGCCGTGCCCAGGTGGCGGCTGATCCGCGCCAGGCCACGGCAGTCGCGCACCAGTACAACACCCGCAAATCGGTGCGCCAGCAGCAGGCTGGCCTGCGCTGGACCCGGGAGACCGGGGCACAGCGCTGGCAATTGATGGGCTATGCCGGCCAACGCACGGTGACCCAATACCTGCCGATTCCGCCGGCACCCCAGACCAACAGCCCGCTGCATGCCGGCGGCGTGATCGATCTGCAGGGCGGGTATGGCGGGCTGGACGCGCGCTGGGGCTGGCACGGCGACCTCGCCGGCCGGCCGCTGGACCTGGTGGCCGGGCTCAGCGCCGACCGCCAGCGCCAGCACCGCACCGGCTACGAGAACTTCGTGGGCAGCGCCCTCGGGGTGCGCGGGCGCCTGCGCCGTGACCAGATCGATACCGTGCAGAACGTGGACCAGTTCGCCCAGGCCTGGTGGCAATGGAGTCCGCGCTGGTCGCTGCTGGCCGGGGTGCGCCACAGCGCGGTGCGTTTCGACTCGGACGATCGCTACATCACCACCCGCAACCCGGATGACAGTGGCCACCGGCGCTACCAGGCGACCACGCCGGTGGCAGGCGTCAGCTTCGAGGCCAGCCCGCAGTGGCGCCTGCATGCCGCCGTGGGGCGTGGATTCGAGACCCCCACCTTCAACGAGCTGGGGTATCGCGCCGATGGTCAGGCGGGTCTGGCGCTGGATCTGGCGGCCGCCCGCAGCCGCAGCCTGGAGCTAGGCAGCAAGTGGCACGCACAGCATGGAACCCAGCTCGATGTCAGCCTGTTCCGTGCAGATACCGACGATGAGCTGGCAGTTGCCAGCAATATCGGCGGTCGCAGCACCTATCGCAACATCGGCCGCACCCGCCGCCAGGGTGTGGAATTGCAGTATCGCCAGCCGCTGGCCGAGCAGCTGGAGCTGCAGCTGGCGTGGACCTGGCTGCAGGCGCAGGCGCGTTCGCCGTACCTCACCTCCAACACCCTGGTTGCCGCCGGCAGCCGCCTGCCCGGGGTACCGCGCCAGCAGGCCTTTGCCCGGCTGCAATGGTCGCCCGGCCAGTGGCAGTGGGCGCTGGAGGCCTCCGCCAGCAGTGATACCGTAGTCAACGACGTGGCGACCGAACGCGCGCCCGGCTTCGCCCTGCTGCATCTGGAAGCCGGCCGTCGCTGGGCCCTGCCGGGTGGCGAGCTGCGCGCCTTCGCCCGGATGGAGAACGTGCTGGACCACGCCTACATAGGCTCGGTGATCGTCAACGATGGCAACGGGCGCTTCTACGAACCGGGACCGGGACGGCGGGCCAACGTCGGCCTGCAATGGTCGTGGCGTTGAAGGGGTAGTGCCGGCCGCTGGCCGACATCGCGCCGTGCAGGATGTCAGGAGGTTGCCGGCCAGCGGCCGGCACTACCCGTCAGTCGGGGGCCTTGGCTGGCACGAACGGCGATGTCGGGTCGCTGGCCGGGAAGGTCTCCTCCAGCGCTTCGTCCTGGTTGTCGCTGGCGCGCTGCTTGCGTTCGCGGCGCTTGAGCGGGCTTTCCTGGCCACCGCGATGGCGGTCACCGCCATCCTTGCGGTCCTGCGCTGCCTGTTCAGCCTCGTGCTTCACCGGCAGATGGTCGCTCCCGTGCTCGGCATCGAAGAACGGTGCGCCGGTGCCACGGTAGTCGGCGTTGTCGGCATCGCGTTTGCCGCGCTGCTCGCCCGGAATGGGCGGGTGGTTTGCGCGCAGCGGGTCGCGGGAGGTCTCTCGGCTCATGGTCTGGCTACCTGCGCTTGGGGTTCCCACTACATCGCGACGCAGGTAAAGCCGCCGCGAACCTGGCGTCATGAACATCTCGCTCACCCGCTGGTAACGGCACCGCGCGTATTCCTGCCCACCCGCCCCCGCTGCAGGAGCCGGCCATGCCCCGTCTTGAACGACCCGCACCGTCCGTGTTCAACGCCCTGCTCGATCCGCTCGGCCAACGTACCGCGCAGCGCCGCACGCGCCGCCATGAGGATCCGCAGGCGGTGGCCCAGGACTATCTGCAGTACATGCTCAGTGACTACGAGGAACGTCGCGGGCAAAGTCATCGCAACTGGCGTGACCTGTGCCCGGTCTATGCCTTCGCGTTGACCACCCATGCTGCCGACTGGCCGCGCGGCGACGCTGCCGATACCTGCGAGGAATTGGCCGAGCACTGGGAACAGATGCGCGGGCAGTCGCGGCTGGGCTGGTCGCAGGCGCGGCCGGTGGTGGAGGACGCCTGGCGCGCGCTGGACCATATTCCGGCGGCGGCGGTGAGGCCGTTGCTGCAGTAGTGCCGGCCGCTGGCCGGCAACCCCAGGACACTTGAGGCCGCGAGCTCTGCCGGCCGGCGGCCGGCACTACCGCACCTGCGTGGAACCCACGTGCACGGTATCGACACGGGTGGTTTACACCGCCCAACCGAAGCTGGGTGCCCTGCCCCATCAAAGGTGCGTCCATGGCCCGCCCGATCTGGACCGGTACGCTGTCCTTCGGACTGCTCAATGTGCCGGTGTCGCTGATGTCCGGCGAACGCAAGGTTGACCTGCAGTTCCGCATGCTCGACTCGCGCGATCGCAAGCCGATCCGTTTCGAAAGGGTCAACGCCGACACCGGCGAGGAAGTGCCCTGGAAGGACATCGTCAAAGCCTATGAGTACGACAAGGGCAGTTATGTCGTGCTGGAGGAAGGCGACATCCGCTCGGCGGCGCCGGAAAGCCACGAAGCGGTGGAGGTGGAATCCTTCGTGGACGCAGCGCAGATCGACCCGCGCTACTACGAGAAGCCGTACCTGCTGGTGCCCGGCAAGAAGGCCGAAAAGGGCTACGTGCTCCTGCGCGAAACGCTGCGCAGTACCGGCAAGGTAGGCATTGCCCGGGTGGTGGTGCGCACGCGCGAGTACCTGTGTGCGGTGATGCCGCATGCGGACGCGCTGGTGCTGATGATCCTGCGCTATCCGCAGGAACTGGTGGATCCCGAGGACTACAAGCTGCCTGCCGGCAAGCTGTCCGACTACCGCATCACCAGCAAGGAAACGGCGATGGCCGAGCAGTTGATCGAGTCGATGTCCGGCGATTGGGACCCATCGCACTACCACGATGAATTCCGCGAGCGCCTGCAGCAGGTGCTGAACAAGCGCATCAAGTCCAAGGGCGGCACCACGCGGGTGGAAGATGAGCCCGCACCACACGAGGATGCGACAACGAACGTTGTCGACTTCATGGCGTTGCTGCAGAAGAGCCTGGATGCGAACAAGCGCACGCCGGCGAAGAAGGCCGCAACGCGCAAGGCAGCTGCAAAGTCGACGGTGAAGAAGGCCGCAAAGAAGACAACGAAGAAGGCTGCGAAGAAGGCCGCACCACGGCGCAAGGCAGGTTGAACCATGTCGCTGCACCAGTACCGGCGCAAGCGCCGGCTTGGCGGAGGCACAGGGCAGACGCCGGAGCCTGACGACACACCCGCACGCGGTGATCCGCAGCGGCGGCCAACCTTCGTCATCCAGCTGCACCATGCCAGTTCGCGCCACTATGACTTCCGCCTTGAGATGGACGGCGTGCTGAAGAGCTGGGCAGTGCCGAAAGGCCCTTCGCTTCGCGTCGGCGAGAAGCGGCTGGCCGTGGAAGTGGAAGATCACCCGTTGTCCTACGCTGGCTTCGAGGGCGACATTCCCGAAGGCCACTACGGCGCGGGGCACGTGGAGGTGTTCGATCAGGGCACCTGGGCCTGCGAAGGCGATCCACTGCAGGCGCTGGCAGCTGGAAAGATCGACTTCGTACTGCATGGACAACGCCTGGCCGGTGGCTGGAAGCTGGTGCGCACGGCAATGAAGGGACGCCAGGTGCAGTGGCTGCTGATCAAGCGCGACGACGAGCAGGCGCGCGATGCCGAAGCAGACGATCTGCTGGACGCGCACGTGCCCAAGCGCGCATCCACCGTGATGAAGCGCACTGGGGGGAAGGCAGGGCGTGCTGTGCCCGCCGCACGCACGGCTACCCGCAAGGCCGATGCACGCTGGCATGCGCGCGCGCTGAAACTGGACGGCGCACGTGACACGCCCTACCCGCATGGGTTCAAACCGCAATTGACCGATCATCGCGACAGCGCGCCGGACGGCGCGCGTTGGCTGCACGAGATCAAGTGGGACGGCTATCGCCTGCTGGCCGATCTACACGACGGCGAGGTGAAGCTCCGCTCCCGCAATGGCCTGGATTGGACCGATGACTTCCCCGAGGTCGTGCAGGCCGTGCAGGCGCTGCCGGTGCGCGATGCGCGCCTGGACGGTGAGCTGGTGGTGCTGGACAAGGAAGGGCGCAGCGATTTCGCAGCGTTGCAGCGCGTGATCGATGGAAGCTCGAAGCAACCGCTGCGCTACATCGTGTTCGATCTTCCGGGTGTGGCCAACGCGGACATCAGTCGTGCGCCATTGCTGGAACGCAAAGCGCTGCTGAAGGATCTCATCGGACCGGTGCCCGGCATCCTGGCCTTCAGCGAACATGTGATCGACCAGGGCCCGCAGGTGTTCGATGCCAGTGGCCAGGCCGGATTCGAAGGCATCGTCAGCAAGCAGGTGGACGCGCCGTACGTGAACACCCGCGCACGCAGCTGGGTGAAGGTGAAGCACGAAGACACCGACGAGTTCGTGATTGTCGGCTACACGGCCCCCAGGGGCTCGCGGGTGGGTTTCGGATCATTGTTGCTGGCAACGCCGGACAAGGAGGGTCTGCGCTATGTGGGCCGCGTCGGTACCGGCTTCGACGACGAGAACCTGCGCGCGCTGCTCAAGGCATTGCAGCCACTGGCAGTAAAGACGCCCGTGCTGCAGCTTCCGGCGCATGTGCCGTTCCGCGCCGCCAGCGTGCGCTGGGTGAAGCCGGTGACGGTGGCGGAAGTGGCGTTCCGTGGCTGGGGCAAGGAAGGCCTGCTGCGCCAGGCCAGTTTCAAGCGGCTGCGCAGCGACAAGCAGAAGGAGGACCTGGGAATGAGCAACGCAACAGCAGTTGCTGAAGCCGGGGGCGAGGTCCAGATCACGCATCCGGAGCGGGTGGTGTTTCCCAGTCAGGGACTGGGCAAAGGCGACGTGGCCGACTATTACCGGCGCATGGCGCGCTGGATCCTGCCCGAAATTGCGGGACGGCCGCTGTCATTGCTGCGCTGCCCCGATGGGGTGGGCAAGGCCTGTTTCTTCCAGAAGCATCATGGCCCCGGCCTGGGCGACGCGGTGCACGCGGTGCCCCTGCAGCAGAAGAGCGGCCGCGAGGACTACGTCTATATCGACGACGCACGGGGCCTGCTGCAGCTGGTGCAGATGAACACGCTGGAGCTGCATCCGTGGGGTGCGACCGTAGCAGACACCGAGCATCCGGATCGACTGGTATTCGATCTCGATCCTGGAGAAGGCGTCAGCTGGGCACAGGTGAAATCGGGTGCACGTGATGTGCGTGATCGTCTGCAGCAGGTGGGCCTGGAGAGCTTCGTGCGGCTGTCTGGCGGCAAGGGGGTACATGTGGTGGTACCGCTGCAGCCCAAGGCCGGCTGGGACGAGGCGAAGGCGTTCTGCGAGGCCTTTGCGCAGGCAATGGCAAAGGAGCAACCTGATCGCTATGTGGCGACGATGAGCAAGGCCAAGCGCAGTGGCGTCATCTTCATCGACTGGTTGCGCAACACCCGAGGGGCCACCAGCGTGTGCTCGTGGTCGCTGCGCGCGCGTGATTCCGCCGGTGTGGCAGTGCCGCTGCGCTGGGAGGAACTGGCGCGTATCAGTGCTGCCGACGCCTTTCCCATGGGCAAGGCGCTGGCGAGGGCGCAACGCCTGAAGAGTGACCCATGGCAGGGCATCGCGCAGTTGAAGCAGACGCTGCCGCGCATGGACCTGTAGAGCCGAGCCCATGCTCGGCTGCCTGTGTCGATGTGCATGAAAGCCGAGCATGGGCTCGGCTCTACAAAGGCGGCGTTACCCTGCGTCGCGCGAGGCGCGGCGGCCGAACCACCAACCGGCCAGCAGTTGCAGCGGCAGCGATGCCAGCAGCGCAATGACGAACCAGAACGGGAAATCCGCACCGGCCGTCCACATCGCGTAGCCACAGCCCAGCGCGATCAGCGACCAGATCGAGAAGCCATGCGAACGCGGCCAGCAGGGGGCGTAATAGGTGGCAAAGGAAACGCCCGCGATGCCACCAAGAACGCTGAAGGTGAGGTCCCAGCCCAGCTGCACGCTGTTGTTGTCCGGCGACAGGCCCAGCAACGGGGGCAGCCAGCTGGCGACGCTGCTGACCAGCGCAAGCGACAGGACGCCGCCGATCAGGGCGACGATGGACAGGAACAGGGTCTTGAGCAGGCCGGGCATGCGCGCATTGTACGGCGGCCACAGAGTGCCCGCGTTGCCGGCCAGCGGCCGGCACTACCGAACCGCCTGGGGTTTGCCGGCCAGCGGCCGGCACTACCGATGAATCGGCATGGCCGCCGCGTCCGTGGGAGAGGGGGACGGAGCGACGGCGGCCATGCACAGGCGGTCAGGCAGCGAAGTCGAGTACCACGCGGCCCTCAATGGTGCCCGCGTGCATGCGCGCGAACACGTCGTTGATGTTCTCCAGGCGGTCGGTGCTGACCGTGGCCGCGACCTTGCCTTCGGCGGCGAACTGCAGCGACTCCTGCAGGTCCAGCCGGGTGCCGACGATCGAGCCGCGCACGGTGATGCCGTTGAGCACCATGCCGAAGATGTCCAGCGGGAAATTACCGGGCGGCAGTCCGTTGAGCGAGACGGTGCCGCCACGGCGGACCATGCCCAGCGCCTGCTCGAACGCCTTCGGTGAGACCGCCGTGACCAGGGCGCCGTGCGCGCCGCCGATCTCCTTCCTGAGGAAGGCGGCCGGATCGGTGGTGCGCGCGTTCACGGTGATCTGCGCACCCAGCTGCCGGGCCAATGCCAGCTTGTTGTCGTCCACGTCCACCGCAGCCACGTTCAGGCCCATCGCACGGGCGTACTGCACCGCCATGTGGCCCAGGCCACCGATGCCGGAAATCGCCACCCAGTCGCCGGGCTTGGTGTCGGTGACCTTCAGGCCCTTGTAGACGGTCACGCCGGCGCACAGCACCGGTGCGATCTCGACGAAGCCCACGTCCTTCGGAAGCAGGCCGACATAGTTGGCATCGGCCAGTGCGTACTCGGCGAAGCCGCCGTTGACCGAGTAACCGGTATTGCGCTGTGTCTCGCACAACGTTTCCCAGCCACCTAGGCAGTGTTCGCAATGGCCACACGCCGAGTACAACCAGGGGATGCCGACCCTGTCGCCTTCCTTGACGTGCCCTACCCCGCCTCCCACGGCCACGACGTGCCCCACGCCCTCGTGGCCGGGGATGAACGGCGGGTTCGGTTTCACCGGCCAGTCGCCCTCGGCGGCGTGCAGGTCGGTGTGGCAGACGCCACAGGCCTCGATCCTGACCAGTACCTCGCCCGCCCCCGGGCGTGGTACCGAGACTTCCTCGATCACCAGTGGCTTGCCGAACTCACGCACGACAGCGGCCTTCATGGTCGAATTCATGTTCGGATCTCCGTAGTGCGCTTGCCCACAGAATGACGCCGGCACGAGGCCGGCGCTTTGATCACGATCAAACCTTTGAAGATTCGCGGAGCAGGTTCAGCTGGCCAGCACGGACGCCTCGCGGGCCAGGCGTTCGATCGCCTCCCAGTCGCGGGTCTGCAGCAGTGCCGGGGTGGTCAGCCACGAACCGCCGACGCACAGCACGTTGGGCAGATGCAGGAACTGCGGCGCGGTCTGCGCACTGATGCCGCCGGTCGGGCAGAAGCGCACATCGGCGAACGGACCGTGCCAGGCGGCCAGTAGCGCGGCGCCGCCGGCCTGTACCGCCGGGAAGAACTTGAAGGTGTCCTGGCCATGCTCCAGGCCCAGGATCAGGTCCGAGGCGGTGGCGGCACCGGGCAGGTACGGCAGGTCGGCATCACGCGCGGCTGCATACAGCGTCGGTGTTGCGCCCGGGGACACCGCGAATCGCGCGCCGGCCTGCTTCGCTGCGTGCATCTGCGCGGCGTCGAGTACGGTGCCGGCACCGATCACCGCGTCCGGCACGGCCTCGACCATCGCCTTGATCGCATCCAGCGCCTGCGGCGTGCGCAGCGTGACCTCGATTACCGGCAGGCCGCCGCGGAACAGTGCCTGGGCGACGTCGACCGCTTCATTCACATCTTCGGGGGTGTACACCGGGATCACCGGTGCCAGCTTCAACAGCGCGCGCAGGCGCGGATCAGCGCTGGACATGGTTTTGCTCCTTGCCCGACGGGGCATCGCGGATCGCCGCCGGGTACGGCAGCGCAGCGGCGCATGATGCCACGTGGCTCACGAAGGTGCTGGCAGCGTCGCCCCGCCCTGCCCCGGTCAGGCCGGGTCGGCCTGCAGCGCCTGGATGCGGCGCTGGTACCAGTCGCCACCGAGCGGGTCGAACACCGCCGAGCGCTCCATCTGCGACTCGTACACGTGCACAGAAATCGCCAATGCGTCGTCGCTGGCGTTGCGCAGGGTGTGGTACTCGTGCGGCGGGATCAGGCTGCCGGCACTGCCGCAGCCTCCGCGCAGCGTGGCGTGGCGGTGGAAACGCCAGCGCTCGCCGGCGCGCTCCAGCAGCTCGTAACGGGTGATCTCCAGTTCGCCCAACCACACTCCCTCCACACACCACATGGCATCGTGGTCGTGCAGCGGCGTGCCCTGCCCTGGGCCCCAGCTCATGGCGATCACGCTGTAGCCGTGTTCGCGGCTGTGGTACAGCGGACGTCGCGCGTAATGATCACTGACCGGCCGATGCACGCATTCGGGCAATTCGATGCGGCTGTCGGTTATGGCTTCCTGCAGCGCCAGCTGCAGGTCGGCGGTGATGCGCCCGGCATCACCGGCGGTCACCGCCGCGTCGACCGCAGCGATCAACCGGTCGCGGCCACGGAACGGCGGAAACGGAGAGGTCTGCAGGTCCATGCACCTGACTGTAGCGGAGCATGGTTAAGGGAATGTTGGCGTTCGCGCGCGTCGCGTCCGCATTCAGGGTGAACACGCGCAGAAGAACGGTTCAGATGCAGAGGCACTAGAGCAATCACAAGGGAACCTCGCGCAGCAAAACGTGTCGAACACGACGCGATTCAGATCCGCTGCGACGTTCCGCAACTTCGCATCCGACGGGTGCAAGGCTAGAATTCTCCGACTTACCTGGTTCTATACATGTCAGTGCGAAATATGAGCGATGCCGCGTTGCCGGCATCGAAAGGCAAGGCTGCCACGATCAACGACATCGCACGACTGTCGGGAGTTTCCAAGAAAACGGTTTCAAGAATCATCAACAACTCGCCGCTGGTGCGCAAAGACACCCGCGACAAGGTCGAGGCGTTGATGCGGGAGGTCGGTTACGTGCCCGACCCGCTGGCGCGCGGACTCGCGTTCCGCCGCTCCTTCCTGATCGGCCTGGTGTATGACGACCCCGGCGCCCAATGCATTGTCGACCTGCAGCACGGCGCGCTGGAAGCGCTGCGCGGCACCGGCTATGAGCTGGTGGTGCACCCGTGCAACAGCCAGGATCCGGACTGTGCGGACGGCGTGCGCCGTTTCGTGCAGCAGCAGAAACTGCATGGCGTGATCCTCGGCCCGCGCGCCTCCGAATCGATGGCGCTGGCGCAGATGCTCGACGCGATCGACTGCCGCCACATCCGCATCAACGCGCATGCGTCGGAAGAAGACGTGCAGGCGGTGGTCACCCACGATCGCGATGGTGCGGCGGCGGCTGCGGGCTACCTGCTCTCGCTCGGCCACCGCGACATCGCGGTGATTGCCGGTCCCGGTGACCGGCGCGCTGCCCGCGAGCGGACCCACGGCTTCCTTGATCGGCTGGCCCAGGTCGGCGTGACCCTGCCGGGCGAGCGCGTGCTGGAAGCGGGCGACACCTTCGAGTCCGGCGTGCATGCCGCCGAACGCCTGCTGATGGGCGGACAACGCCCCAGTGCGATCTTCACCGGCAACGACGAAATCGCCGCGGGCGTCTACCAGGTGGCATTGCGTGCGGGCATCGCGGTGCCGCAGCAGTTGTCGATCGTCAGCTACGACGACAGCCCGCTGGCGTCGCGGCTGTGGCCGCCGCTGACGTCGGTACGCCGCCACGTCTCCGACATCGGCCGCATGGCTGCCACGATGCTGGTGCAGACCGACGTACCGGAGGCGCCGGCTGCGGCCAGCGTGCATCCGCAACTGATGGTGCGCGGTTCCTGCCGGGCCGTGGACGGCTGAGTGTCCTGCCCTCGCCTGCGCCGTCGCGACAGAACGGTGCAGGCAACAACGAAAACGGCGCACCAGGGTGCGCCGTTTCCACTGCGGAGCGGTGTGCGTTACGCGCTTACACGTCGCCGCCGTCGGCCCAGCCTTCACCCGTGCCCTTCTGGAACACGCGGTCATCGCCCTGCACATCACCGGCCGGCAGATGCGCCTGGTCGGCCAGTGCCGCGTAGATCGGGGTGAAGTCCGGCGACGTCGCCTGCATCAGCTGTTCGAAGCTGTCGATGACGAAGTAGGTCTTCTGGAAGGTGTCGATGCGGTACTTGGTGCGCATGATCCGCTGCAGGTCGAAGCCGATGCGGTTGGGCGCGGTCGATTCCAGCGAGTACAGCGACTCGCCCTTCGACGACACGATGCCGGCGCCGTAGATGCGCAGGCCGTCGGGCGTATCGATCAGGCCAAACTCCACCGTGTACCAGTACAGGCGGGTCAGGTTCTGCAGTGCATCCGGGCCGATCGCGTGGGCCTTGACGCCGCCACGGCCGTACGCCTCCATGTAGTCGGCGAACACCGGGTTCATCAGCAGCGGCACGTGGCCAAACAGATCGTGGAACAGGTCCGGTTCGGCGATGTAGTCGATCTGGTCCGGGCGACGGATCCACCAGGTCACCGGGAAACGGCGGTTGGCCAGGTGGTCGAAGAAATCCAGTTCCGGCAGCAGGCCTTCAACGCCGACCAGGGTCCAGCCGGTGGCGGCGCCCAGTACTTCGTTGAGCTGGTCGAAGCGCGGAATCATGTGTGCGCTCATGCCCATCTCGTCCTGCGCGTCGAGGAACTCCTGGCAGGCGCGGCCGACCAGCAGTTCGCGCTGGCGCTGGTACAGCGTGCTCCAGGTGGCGTGGTCGTCGGCGCTGTAGGTGTCCCACGGCTGCTCGACGAGCGCGGTGGTATACACCGGCACGTAGCCCTTGTCGGTCTGCTGGTGTTCGACGCGGCGGGGCTGGGCGAGGTCCATGGGGCACTCCTTGACGGGATACCCACGATGCTAGGGCAGGGCGCACGCAACAGGGTTGCAAAAGTTGCGTCGATTGGCCTTGTTGGCGCAATATCCTTGCGTACTCACCATGTTGCGGGGCAACAATGGCCGGAGAAGTCCAGTTCGATCGCACGGATATACGTCTACTGGCTGAAATCCAGCGGGATGGGCGCGCCACCAACGCCGAGCTGGCGACACGGGTGAACCTCTCGCCCTCGGCCTGCCTGCGCCGCCTGCAGCGGCTGGAAAGCGAGGGCGTGATCGTCGGCTATGGCGCGCGGCTGGAACCGCGCCAGCTGCGCCTGGGCCTGCAGGCCTTCGTGCGCGTGCAGCTGGAAAAGCATGACCAGGCCGCCATCGGCCACTTCGTGGACAGCGTGCAAGCGTGGGACGAGGTGGTGGCCTGCCATGCGCTGACCGGCGACATGGACTACCTGCTGCACGTCTACGTGCGCGACCTGGAGCACTTCTCGCACTTCCTGCTGGACCGGCTGCTCAACGCCGGCGGCGTGGCCGATGCCAATTCCAGCTTCGTGCTGCGCACGGTGAAGGGTTTCCAGGCGTTGCCGTTGTCGCAGCTGGAGCCCTGAGCAGCCACCAGGCGTGCCCGGTGGCCTGGCATCAATGGATCAGCACTTGTCCTTGCGGCCCATCAGCTTGCCCAGGCGCGAGGCTTCCTCGCACTTTGGTGCGGCCACCGGCGCGGGTGCCGCCGCGGCGGCGCGCGCGCGCTGCAACTGCTGGATCTTCGCGCGGATCTGCGGCATGGCCGCCATTGCGGCCTTCTCGCCTTCCAGGATCGCGGTGCCGCGCTGGCTGAAATCGGCGGCGCCGATGTCCAGTACCTTCGGACGGATGACGATGTCGGCGCGCGCCAGCTCCTGCTCGCCCAGGCGCTGGCCCATGATCGAGATGGACTGGTTGACGATGCCCAGCATGTCCGTCGGTGCCTTGCCGCTGGCCTTGCTGGAGATGTCCACGGCGATCACGAAGTCGGCGCCGAGCTGGCGCGCGGCATCCACCGGCACCGGGCTGACCACGCCGCCGTCGATGTAATTGCGGCCGCCGATCTTCACCGGCTCGAACACACCGGGGATGCTGCTCGACGCGCGCACCGCCTGGCCGACGTTGCCGCGCACGAAGATCGCGCGCTCGCCCGTTTCCAGCTGGGTGGCAACGGCGGCGAACGGTTTCTTCAGGCGCTCGGCGGGACGGTTGGCGACCTGCTCGTTGACGTAGTCCTGCAGCTTCTGGCCCTGCACCAGGCCACCGGAGAACAGGCGCACGTCGCGGATGCTGGCTTCGTCCAGCGCGACTGCCTTGCTCTGCATCTGGAAGGCGTCCATGCCGCTGGCATACAGCGCACCGACCACGCTGCCGGCGCTGGTGCCGGAGACCACGGCCGGCTCGAAGCCGTTGGCTTCCAGCATCTTGATCACGCCGATGTGCGCGAAGCCCTTGGCCGCGCCGCCACCGAGGGCGATGCCGATCCTGATCGGCTTGGCCTGCGGCACCACGGTCGGCGCCGGCGGCGGCGTGGGGCGGACCGGGTCGCCACCGCAGCCGGCCAGCAGGCCGATCAGGGCGACGGACAGCAGCATGCGGGGGCGGAACAGGCTCATCGGCAGTGCGCTCGCGGCGCTGGATTCAGGAAAGGGCGCCAGCATACCGAAGCCGTGGCGGGGCGGGCAGGGTGGGGGGAACTCCCTATTCAGCAAAAAAAAACGTGAATCGCTTCTGGTGGGTGCGGACCTTGGTCCGCACAAATGCCTGGTCGCGCGCTGAAGGAATGTGCCAACCAAGGTTGGCACCTACCAAATGAGTGGGTCAGAACCGGTTGTCACCATCCAGCATCCGGCCCAGGCCGCCCAGCACCGAGCCTTCGCCGCGGCTCTGGCCGCCGCCCTGCGGTGCGGCCATCCACATGCGGCCGGCCAGGCGCGAGAACGGCAGCGACTGCAGCCAGACCTTGCCGGGGCCGGTCAGCGTGGCCAGGAACACGCCTTCGCCGCCGAACAGCATGCTCTTGATGCCGGCCACCCGGCGCACGTCCATGTCCACGCTGGAGTGGTAGGCCACCACGCAGCCGGTATCCACGTCCAGGCGCTCGCCGGCGGCCAGCTCGCGCTCGATCACGCAGCCACCGGCATGGATGAACACCCAGCCGTCGCCTTCCAGCTTCTGCATGATGAAGCCCTCGCCGCCGAACAGGCCGGTCATGATCCTGCGCTGGAACTGCACGCCGATCTGCACGCCGCGCGCGCCGGCCAGGAAGCTGTCCTTCTGGCAGATCAGGCGGCCGCCGTGCTGGTCCAGTTTCATCGCCAGCACCGTGCCGGGGTAGGGCGCGGCGAAGGCGACCTTGCCCTTGCCATGCCCGCTCTGGGTGTAGACGGTGGCGAACAGGCTCTCGCCGGTCAGCACACGGCGGCCGGCGGCCATCACCTTGCCCATGAAGCCGCCCTGGTCACCGTTGGCAGCGCCAAACACCGTGTCCATCTGTACCGTGGCGTCCTTGAACATCAAGGCGCCGGCCTCGGCAATGGCGCTCTCGCCGGGGTCGAGCTCGATCTCCACGAACTGCATTTCATGGCCGACGATGCGGAACTCGATGTCGTCGGCGCGGCCGCTGGCGCCGGCGGCGACCGGGACCGGCGGCGGTGTGTTGGGCATGCCCGGGGCCGGAGCCTGCAGCTCGGCCACCTCGGCGATCGGCGTCCACCCGCTCATGCCCTGGCACCATGCCAGGGCGCGTGGATTGGCCTGCGCGTAGCGGCGTGCGGCCCCGTCATCAAGCGGGCCGATTCGCTCGGCCTGGGCGGAGGCATGGAAGTACCACTGGGTCATGGCGGCGGGTCCGTCGCGTGGAAACCCCGAGTCTAGCGAGCGCCCGGGGGTGCCGGCGACGGGGCCATGAACGGCGGGCATTTGCGGCGTAGGTGCTGTATTGCAACAATTATCTGGTAGCGCCGTTTTACCACCCCTCCAAACACAGCCTACCGCCATGTCCCCGACCCGCACTTCCCGTGGCCGATTTCCGGTCGCGCGCCCCCTCGTTGCCGCTCTTTCCGCCCTGCTGCCGCTGGTAGCAGCCGCCCAGGAAACCCCCGCTGCCAAGGATCCGGTTGCCCTCGACGCCCTGCAGGTGACCGCGCAGCGCCGTGTCGAGAACGCCAAGGACGTGCCGGTCGCGCTCTCCGCGATCCAGGGCGAGAAGCTGGATGTGCTCGGTTCGGCCGGCGATGACATCCGTTTCCTGGCCGCACGCGTGCCCAGCCTCAACATCGAGTCGTCCTACGGCCGTGCCTTCCCGCGCTTCTACATCCGCGGCCTGGGCAACACCGACTTCGACCTCAATGCGTCGCAGCCGGTGTCGCTGGTGTACGACGACGTGGTGCAGGAAAGCCCGCTGCTGAAGGGCTTCCCGCTGTTCGACCTGGCCAACGTGGAAGTGCTGCGTGGTCCGCAGGGCACGCTGTTCGGCCGCAACACCCCGGCCGGCGTGGTCAAGTTCGATTCGGCGCGACCGTCGCAGGATGCCGATGGCTACATCCGCGTGGGCTACGGCAGCTACAACAGCTGGAACGTGCAGGGCGCCTACGGCGGCCCGCTGACCGATCGCTGGTCGGCACGCGTCTCGGCGATCTACCAGCGCCGCGATGACTGGGTCGACAACACCCGCGTCGGCGCTCCCAACAGTGGCTTCGAAGGCTATGACGAAGCCGCCGGCCGCGTGCAGTTCCTGTACGAAGGCGATGACTTCGAAGCGCTGTTCAACCTGCACAAGCGCAAGCTCAATGGCACCGCCCGCCTGTTCCGCGCCAACATCATCGAGAAGGGTGGCAACTCGCTGGTCGAGAACTTCGACCGCGACAAGGTGGCCAACGACGGCGTCAACTTCTCCGACCTGAAGACCTGGGGTGGCAGCGCGCGCCTGCAGTGGAACCTCGGCTCGGTGACGCTGCACTCGATCACCGGCTACGAAACCGCCGAATCGCTCAACCGCGGTGACATTGACGGTGGCTACGGCGCGGCGTTCCTTGGCGCCGGCAACTACGGCCCCGGCCTGATTCCGTTCTCGTCGGAGTCGGCTGACGGCCTGCCGCATCACCGCCAGTGGACGCAGGAAGTCCGCATCGAGTCCAACGAGTGGGGCCGCTTCGACTGGCAGGCCGGCGTCTTCTACTTCGATGAAGACGTGACCATCAACAACTTCAACTACGACTCGCTGGCCCCGGGCAATCCGCAGACCGGCCACGTGGTGCAGAACCAGCGCAACAAGGCCTGGGCGGTGTTCGCCTCGGGTGACTTCGATGTCACCGACCGCTTCAAGCTGCGTGCCGGCGTGCGCTACACCCAGGACAAGAAGGACTTCAGCGCCAGCGTGCTGCAGGCCGTTCCGTTCGGCACCCCGGTCAGTGGCCCGTACCTGGCCAACACCGACGTCAACGACGTCAGCTGGGATGTCAGCGGCGTCTACAAGCTGACCGACGACATCAACGCCTATGCCCGCGTGGCCAAGGGCTTCCGCGCGCCGTCGATCCAGGGCCGCCTGGCCTTCGCGCCAGGCCTGTCGCAGGCCGATTCGGAGAAGGTGATCTCGTACGAGGCCGGCATCAAGGCCGACCTGTTCGAGCGCCGCGCGCGCCTGGGCCTGAGCGTGTTCCGCTACAACGTCGATGGCCAGCAGCTGATCGCGGTGGGCGGCAGCAACAACACCGCCACCCTGCTCAACGCCGACAAGACCATCGGCCAGGGCGTCGAGCTGGACCTGGAGGCCTACCTGGCCGACAACGTCCTGCTGACCTTCGGCAGCAGCTACAACGACACCGAGATCAAGGACAAGAACCTGGCGGTGGCGATCTGCGGCGGTGGCTGCACCATCACCGACCCGACCACGGTGATCAACGGCCAGACCTATGCGCTGGTGAACGGCAACCCGCTGCCGCAGGCGCCGAAGTGGATCCACAACGCGACCCTGCGCGTGGGCTTCCCGCTCAGCGATGGCAGCGAGCTGTACGCCTACACCGACTGGGCCTACCGCAGTGCGGTGAACTTCTTCATCTACGAGTCGCCGGAATTCCGCGGCCGTAGTTCGCTGGAAGGCGGCCTGCGCCTGGGCTACAACTGGGATTACGGCCAGTACGACGTGGCGGTGTTCGGTCGCAACCTGACCAACCAGACCCGCGTGGTCGGCGCGATCGACTTCAACAACCTGACCGGCTTCCTCAACGAGCCGCGTACCTGGGGCGTGGAGTTCACCGCGAAGTTCTGATGCGGTGGTTGCGTTGATGCAATGCAGAAGGGCCGGCGCAATGCCGGCCCTTCTGTTTCCTGCTTCGTGTAGAGCCGAGCCTGCGCTCGGCTGCTCTGAGCCGAGCATGGCTCGGCTCTACAGAGGCGTGGCCTACAGCGCGCTCTGCGGGCGCACCTTCAGCACCGCATTCTCGGTGGCGCAGTCGCGGCTGGAGTGCCGACCGGCCTTGCGCGCCGCCTCGATCTCCTTGCGTGCGGCCAGCAGGTCCTTGTTGAAGGCAGCGTTGTCATGCAGGCGGGCCACGGCGGCCGCGCCCATGAAGCGGCCTTCGAGGATGTCGCTCTGCCAGTGCACGTTGCACACCAGGCGGCTCTCGCCGTAGTTGCGGCCGCGGGCCTGGATGGCATCGGCGCGGTCCGGCGCGATCTCCGACAGGATCAGGGCCCAGGCCCAGCCGATCGAGGTGTGGCCGGACGGATAGGAACCGTTCTTGCGCAGGCCGTCCTCGTCCTTCGGCGAGCAGGTCGGCTCACCGTTGACCATGAACGGGCGCGGGCGCTGGTAGTGGTTCTTGGCCGCCTTGGTGGCGGCGCTGGCGTCGATCCGGCTGCGCTCCAGCAGTCGGTACAGCGCCGGGGTCTTCACTGCATCGACGTCGATGTCGGCGGCGCAGGAGAAGTGGTTGGCGCCTTCGGGGAAGCCGAGTTCCGCATCGACGCCGGCCTGGGCGAAGCGCGGGCTGCCACGCAGCGCGCGGGCTTCACGGCTGACCTGTTCGTCCAGGGCGAGGGCGGCCGAACCGGCCGCCGGTGGTGCCGGCACCAGGTCCAGGCTGGCCGGAACCGCGCTCGTGTCCAGATAGCCCACCGCCTTGGTGGTGATGTTGGCTTCGACGGCGGTCGGCTTGCTGGCGGTGGCTGCGCAGCCAGCCAGGACCGCGACAACGGTGAGACCGAGCAGTGGGCGGGCGGTGTGGGAAATCAGCGACATGGACGGCTCCAGAGGAAAAACATCGCGTCATGATCGCAGCCCGTATGCGACACCGCAGTGGCCATCGGTCATACGGCCAGACCCGGCATGGTCATCGGGGCAGTATGAAAAACGTCATCGAGTGTCGTCAGTCTCCTGAATCCGGGCGCAGCGCACGGACTTTCACGCGCCTGCGCCGCGAGCATCGACACAACGGGGTCGAGAGGCCGTCCAGTTCCAGCCGGGTCGGGGGGATCCACTGACAGAGGGAGAGAAGCGATGCGCAGCACCGCAACAGGAAGTACCGTCCTGGCCCTGCTCCTCGGGCTGGCAACCGCCCCGGCGCAGGCCGCCGACGTGGTCGGCGTGGCCTTCGTGCATGGCACCGGCGCGCAGACCAATGCCACCCAGGACTACTGGCAGCCGGCGATCATCGACACCGTGCGCCAGGGTCTGCCGAACAGCAGCAACTACGTCGTCATCAACTGTGACTTCACCCAGTACATGTGGAAACCGGAAGCGGCCGGTTGCCTGGCCAACCAGCTGACCGGCTTCATCGACAGCCGTGGCATCACCCAGCTGGTGGTGATCACCCACTCCAACGGCGGCAACGTGATGCGCTGGATCCTGTCCAACCCGACCTACGACAGCCGCTATCCGAAGATCATCCGCACGGTGCGCAAGGTCAATGCGCTGGCTCCGTCCTCGGCCGGTACACCGCTGGCCGATGCAGTGCTCAACGGCAATACCTTCGAAACGTCGCTGGGCTGGCTGCTGGGCTACAAGAACGACGCGGTACGCCAGCAGCAGGTGGCAAGCATGGCCACCTACAACGCGCAGAACCTGTACGGCACGGCCGGTCGCCCGGCGCTGCCCAAACCGTTCCGTGCGGTGGTCGGCAGCGATGTGGAATCGGCGGTGTGGGACAGCAACAGCTACTGCGGTGGCTACGCCGCCAATGTCGGCCTGGAGTTCACCCAGAACTGGCTGTCGTCCTGCTCCGATGGCTTCCTGGAGTGCAGCAGCCAGAAGGCTGCCGGCACCACCTGGTTCACCGACAAGGCACGCACCCAGGGCGCCGAACCACTCAGCCACAACCAGAGCCGGCGCGAGTGCTTCGGCCTCGGCACCCTGCTGCGCAACGACCTGAACCAGTGAGGGAGATGACCATGACGAACCATTCCACCCTGCTGGCCAGTGCTTTGCTGGCCGTGCTGTCCCTTTCCGCAGCGCAGGCCGCGCAGCCGCTGCAGGCCGCCCGCGCGGGCGATCAGGTGCCTGCCGCACTGGTGGCCGCGCCGCTGCCCGCCGATGAAAGCGAGCACGCGCCGCTGTCCTTTGCCTGGGCGCTGGACCCGGCACAACCGCTGCAGGCGGCCACGCCGTATGCCTCGGTCAGCCGCAGCTACTGGCAGCAGGTCGATGGCACGCAGCTGCAACGCGGCCTGGACCTGCCGCTGACGGCGCCCGATGCGGTGATCCAGCTGAGCCCGGCCGCAGGTGCCCGCGCGCTGCCTGCCAACACCCTGCAGGTGCGCGACCCGGCCGGCCGCAGCAGCGTGGCCCGCAGTGTCGATGCGCGCGCGCTGCAGGATGCCGGCATGCCGGTGAGTGATGGCAGCAGCATGCTGCGCACCGGCGCGACCAGTTCGGCCGGTGCGTACACGCTGCAGAGCACGCAGGCGCAGGGCCGCTATGTGGTGCAGGTGCTTGAGCCGAACAGCCCGCTGCGGCTGGAAGTGCAGGCCAACCAGGCGCAGGTGCTGGCTGGTGGCAACGTGCAGCTGCAGGCACGCCTGCTGGAAGACGGCGCCACCACCGCGCAGCTGGCATCGCGCCGTGGCGGCCTGGGCGGTGAAGCCCTGCTGGTCGCACCGGATGGCCGCAGCTGGCCGCAGCGCCTGCTGCGCACCACCGACGGCAGCCTGCGCGCGCAGGTGCGCATCCCCGCCGATCTCGGCAGCGTGCAGGGGCTGTGGGAACTGCAGGTGTTCGCCCAGGCCGATGGCGTGCTGCGCGACGGCAAGGTGGCTTTCGCGGTGGCACGGCCGACCGCGCGCTTCAGTGGCCAGGCGGCACCGGACCCGTCCAGCCGCCAGGTGGCACTGCCGCTGCAGGTGGCCGCCGCTGGCCGCTACGAAGCACGCGGCACGCTGTACGCCACGGCCCGCGATGGCCAGTTGAAGCCGGTCGCGCAGGCACATGCGGCGGCGTGGTTCGATGGCCCCGGTGCAGGCCAGCTGGTGCTGCCGTTCGACCAGGCCGCATTGCCGGCCGGTTTCGGTGCGCCGTACGAACTGCGCGACCTGCAGCTGCAGGACCAGAGCCGGATGGCACCGATCGAGTCGCGCGCGCTGGCGTTGCGGTTCTGAGCACGGCGGTGGCGGGCCGGGATATCCGGCCCGCTGCATTGCATCCTGTAGAGCCGAGCCGATGCCCGGCTGCTGTTTGTCGTGATCAGGAGCAGCCGAGCATCGGCTCGGCTCTACAGTGGCATGTCGATCACCCCGCGTACGCGGTCAGCCGGCCTTCCTGCTCGCATACGGTGATCGCGCCGCCGAACACCGCCGACAGCGGTTCGTTGCGCAGCAGCTCGGCGCGGGTGCCGTCGGCCAGTACGCGACCATCGCGCAGCAGCACCACGCGCTCGATCTCGGGAATGATCTCTTCGATGTGGTGGGTCACCAGCACCAGGGTGATGCCCTGCTGCGCCAGCACCCGCATGGTCGCCACCAGCTGCTCGCGGGCGACCAGGTCCAGCCCGGTGGAGGGTTCGTCCAGCAGCAGTGCCTGCGGTCGATTGACCAGCGCGCGGGCGATCAGCACGCGGCGGGTCTCGCCGGCCGACAGCTCGGCATAGGCGCGCTCGCGCAGCGTCAGGGCGCCGGTCATCGCCAGCGTTTCACCGACGCGTGCACGCATGTCGGCGGTCACCTCGCGGAAGGCCGGCACCACGTAGCTGGCGAAGAAGCCGGACAGCACCGCCTGTTCCACGGTCAGGCCGGGCATGTCGGCCAGGTTGCTGCTGAGGTCGCCGGTGACGATGCCCAGCTGCGAGCGCAGCCGGTCCACCTGCCAGCGGTTCTGGCCCAGCACCTTCACCGCCACCGTGCCGTCGCCCTGCGCCAGTGGATACAGTTCGCGGGTGATCAGCTTGATGAAGGTGGATTTGCCGCAGCCGTTGGGGCCGAGCAGGGCGGTGTGCTGGCCCTGCGCGATGCGCAGGCTGAGCCCGTGCAGCACCTTCACCTGGCCGCGCACCACGGTGGCGCGGTCCAGTTCGATCAAGGGGGGCAGCTCCGCGACGGGCGGGGCGGCGGTCATGGCGCTGGCGCGTGGATCAAGGCTCGACAACTCAGGTCCCCAACTGTGAACGGTGCCACGGATGGCGATGCGATACATCGCCGCAGGGATGCAGTTTGCAACGCAAGCGGCCATCATGTCTGCCATCCCCGCGTCGATCCGGAGAGCCGTCATGCCTGATGCCCTGATGTCCCTGTTGACCGGTGGTGTGCTCGGCCTGGGGTGGTGGGCCATGCTGGCAGTGCTCCTGGTCTTCACCCAGATCACCATCTTCTCGGTGACCCTGTACCTGCACCGCAGCCAGGCCCATCGCGGGGTCGATTTCCACCCGGCGCTGGCCCACGTGTTCCGTTTCTGGCTGTGGCTGACCACCTCGATGATCACCCGCGAGTGGGTGGCCATCCATCGCAAGCACCACGCCAAGGTGGAGACCGAGGACGACCCGCACAGCCCGGTCACCCGCGGCATCGGCAGGGTGTTCTGGCACGGCGTGGAGCTGTACCGGGAGGCACGCGGCATGCGCGCGGACATCGAACAGTACGGGCGCGGTACCCCGGACGATGCGATCGAGCGCCACCTGTATACCCCGCACGCCACGCTGGGCCCGGTGCTGCTGCTGGTGATCAACAGCGTGCTGTTCGGCCTGCCCGGCGTGGCCCTGTGGGCGATCCAGATGGCATGGATCCCGTTCTGGGCGGCCGGCGTGGTCAACGGCCTGGGCCACTGGTGGGGCTACCGCAACTACGAGTCTGCCGATACCTCCACCAATCTCACGCCGTGGGGGTTCTGGATCGGTGGCGAGGAGCTGCACAACAACCACCATGCCTTCCCCAGCTCGGCGCGCTTCGCGATGCGGCGCTGGGAATTCGACATCGGCTGGAGTGCGATCCGCCTGCTGCAGGCGCTGCGCCTGGCCAAGGTGCTGCGGGTGGCACCGGCCATGGACGTGCGTCCGAACATCGCCGTGCCCGATGCCGAGACCCTTAAGGCGCTGCTGTCGCATCGCTTCCAGGCGATGACCGACTACCAGCGCAATGTGTTCATGCCGGCCCTGCGCGAGGAAGCCGCCCAGGCCGGAGCCAAGCTGCGCCGCCTGCTGCCGCGCCGGCTGCGCCGTGGACTGGTCAACGATGGTCGCTGGCTGAAGCCGGACAGCCGTGCCCAGCTCAGCGCATGGGTGGCACAGCGCCCGCGCATCCGCACCCTGGTCGAGTACCGCGCGCGGCTGGCGGCGTTGCTGGAAGCCCGAGGCCACGACGCCGCCGAGCGCCTGCACCAGTTGCAGGCGTGGTGCCGCGAGGCCGAGGAAAGCGGTATCGCGGCGTTGCAGGCCTACGCCGCACGCTTGAAGGGCTACAGCCTGGTGGGCGCGTGAGGGCAGGGTACGGGCTTCTGCTGGCGGCACTGCTGCCGGGCGCGGCGCTGGCCCAGGTCACCGACACCGCCAGCTATCTGCAGCGGATGGACAGCGATGGCGACGGCAGGATCAGCGAGGCCGAGTACGTGCAGTGGATGCTGTATGCCTTCGACCGCATGGACCGCAACGGTGATGGTGTGCTGACGGCCGAGGAGCTGCCCGGTGGCAAGGGCAGGGCGATCAGCCGCGAGCAGCAGCGGCAGGTGATCGTGCAGCGCTTCCACAAGCAGGATGCCAACGGTGATGGTTTCCTGGATGCGCGCGAACTGGCGGCGCCTCCGCGCTAAAGATTCCCGGCGTGCTGCCGATGGTGGGTTCGACGCGATCCCGGGTACCGGTCGATCCGCACGGGTAAGGCGATCTGGCATGTCGACCGCGATGGATCGCGGTAGGGGGAAGGACATGGAAGGGAGTGCGGTGCCATTGCGATGATCGATGCCGAACGGAATCGCCTGCACTGGCCCGACACGACCCAAGGATCCCCCATGAAATCGAACCCACCGCTGCTGGCGGCCGCGCTGCTCGGCAGCCTCGTCATCGCCTCGCCTGTGCTGGCCCATGAGCCACCCCCGACCGCCCCGTCCGACACGGCGACGGCTGCAGACGTTCCCGCCGCTGATGCCGGCGTTGTCGCCGCCGTGGCGGAGCTGCCTGCCTGGGAAAGCCGGGTGCCGGTGAGCGTAAAGCTGCAGATGGGCGCGAATGGCCAGCCAGTCGGCGACAAGACGCTGCGCCTGGTGCAGCGTTCCACCACCGGCAAGCTGGTGGCCGCGCAGGTTGCCGTGTCATTGTTTTCCGGCACGCTCGGCGGCAGCTCGTTCAAGAAGGACCAGCTGAAGGGAACCCGGGTGGAGACCGTTCCGAACCCGGCCTTCGGTTACCTGCAGGACCAGGTGCGCATGCGCCTGGCCGAGTACTTCACCGCGCATCCGGGCGCTGTGCCGGCAGAGGTACGGCCGGTGCAGATCACCGCCGATGGCTTCACCCTGATCTACAAGGAACTGGGCGATGCCGATACCCAGTACGAGCTGCGCCAGACCCAGCACGTCGGCTTCCCGTATACCCGCAAGCTGTTGCGCCTGGTCGGTGGCGAAGGCGTGCAGTGCCAGGTCGACGCACCGGTGGCCGCACCCCTGGAAGCCTGGCAGGCCGACGACTATGCGTTGGTCAAGCAGACGGCCGAGCGCTACAGCGACCAGTGCCTGGCCCGGTTCGTGGAAACGCTGCCGTCGCTGTTCCCGGACCGTTCCGCCGCTGCGGCACCGGTTCCGGCGGAGCCTGTGCGCGCCGGCCAGGGCGCCTGACACCGGTCGATGCCGGGGATCATTCCCCGGCATCGACGGCCAGGTGCCGGCCGCAGAGCGGGGATAGAATCCCTGCATGCCTGAACTGCCCGAAGTCGAAACCACCCGCCGCGGCCTGGCGCCGCACCTGCAGGGCCGCCGCGTGCATGGCGTGATCCTGCGCCGCGCCGACCTGCGCTGGCCGATTCCACCGGAAGTGGCCGAGCTGCTGCCGGGGCAGCGCATCGAGGACATCCGCCGGCGCGCCAAGTACCTGCTGCTGGATACCGCCATCGGCAGCGCGGTGCTGCACCTGGGCATGTCCGGCAGCCTGCGCGTGCTGCCCGGTGACACACCGCTGCGCGCCCACGACCATGTGGATATCAGTCTGGACAACGGCCGCCTGCTGCGCTTCAACGACCCGCGCCGATTCGGCAGCCTGCTCTGGCAGCCCGCCGGTGAGATCCACCCGCTGCTGCAGGGGCTGGGCCCGGAGCCACTGGACGAGGGATTCGACGGCGACTACCTGTTTGCGCGCAGCCGTGGCCGCAGTGCGCCGGTGAAGACCTTCCTGATGGACCAGGCGGTGGTGGTGGGCGTGGGCAACATCTACGCCGCCGAGAGCCTGTTCAAGGCCGGCATCAGTCCGCTGCGCGAGGCTGGGAAGATCTCGCGCGAACGCTACCAGCGGCTGGCCGACGCGGTGAAGGAGATCCTGGGCTATGCCATCACCCGTGGCGGCACCACCCTGCGCGATTTCATCAGCCCCGATGGCGCGCCGGGCTACTTCGAACAGGAACTGCTGGTGTACGGCCGTGACGGGCTGCCCTGCCCGAACTGTGGCCGCGCGCTGAAGCACGCCACCATCGGCCAGCGCGCCAGCGTCTGGTGCAGCCACTGCCAGCGCTGAGCCGGCAGCCAGCGGCAGCTGAACGGGCAGGGCGCGTCTCCGCTGCCCGTTAACGTTTGTCTGCCTATGATGGCCGACCTTCCTCCCTGTGCCTGACGCGCCTGCATGCAACGACGCGACTTCATCCGCAATGCCTCCCTCGCCCTGGCTGCATTCGGCCTGCCGTCCCTGCCCGCGTGCGCGGCCAGCAGGAGCGGCCAGATGGGCCTGCGCCGCCTCGGCCAGCCGCAACCGTTCGACTTCGCTACCCTGAAGGGCCAGGCGCGCGCGCTGGCGCAGGCGCCCTACAAGAGCCACAAGCGGGTGCTGCCGGGCCGTCTGGAAGGACTGGACTGGGACCAGTACCAGTCGATCGGCTACCGCCAGGACCATGCGCTGTGGGCCGACCAGCCCGGCAAGTTCCAGGCCAAGTTCTTCCACCTGGGCCTGTACTTCCATTCGCCGGTGCGCATGTTCGACGTGGTCGACGGCAAGGCGCAGGAGCTGGCCTATGACGGCGCGGCGTTCAACTACGGCAAGAGCGGCATCAAGGATGGCGAGCTGCCGGCCGACCTCGGCTTCGCCGGCTTCCGCCTGAACACCCGCAAGGACACTGACCGCGACTTCGCCGCCTTCCTCGGCGCCAGCTACTTCCGCGCGGTCGGCAAGGAAGGCCAGTACGGCCAGTCCGCGCGCGGCCTGGCGATCGACACCGGGATGGGCAAGCCGGAGGAATTCCCGGATTTCATCGCCTACTACCTGGAACAGCCATCGGCTGATTCGGACACGATCGTGGTCTACGGCCTGCTGGATTCACCCAGCGTGGCTGGCGCCTATCGCTTCGCGATCACCAATGGCGACGTGCTGCTGATGGACATCGACAGCGCGCTGTACCCGCGCAAGCCGATCGAGCGGCTCGGCATCGCACCGTGCACCAGCATGTACCAGGTGGGCGAGAACGACCGCCGCATGGCATGGGACTGGCGCCCGGAGATCCACGATACCGATGGCCTGTCGCTGTGGACCGGCGCTGGCGAATGGATCTGGCGGCCGCTGCTGAACCCGCGCAACCTGCGCTTCAACATGTTCGTGGACCGCAACCCGCGCGGCTTCGGCCTGCTGCAGCGCGACCGCAATTTCGACCATTACCAGGACGACGGCGTGTTCTACGAGAAGCGCCCGTGCCTGTGGGTGGAGCCGAAGGGCGAATGGGGCGAGGGCTCGGTGCAGCTGGTGGAGATTCCCACCGTGGACGAGACGTTCGACAACATCGTGGCGTTCTGGAACCCGAAGGAAAAGCCGCAGCCGGGCCAGGAGCTGCTGGTCGGCTACCGCCTGTACTGGGGCGCCGAACCGCCGGCGCGCCCGCCGCTGGCGCACTGCGTGGCCAGCCGCACCGGCCTGGGCGGTGTGGTCGGCAAGAAGCGCGAGTACTTCAGCTGGCGCTTCGCGGTGGACTTCGAAGGGGGCGAGCTGGCCAGCCTGATCGACAAGGGTGAGGTCGAGGCGGTGGTGGAAGCCAGCCGTGGCCGGGTCGAGATCGTGTCGGCGCGCCCGCTGCGCGAGATCAACGGCTATCGCGCGATGTTCGACCTGGTGCCGCCGGAAGGCAGTACCGAGCAGATCGACATCCGCCTGTTCCTGCGCAGTGGCGGCAAGACGCTTACGGAAACCTGGCTGTACCAGTACACCCCGCCGCCGGCGGGTGCGCCGGAGCGCACGCTGTACTAAGAGGGGTTGGGTTTGCAGGGCTTGCAGCCCTGCACCTGCAGAGGCCAGAGCAACAGCAACAGCCGAAGCAGAAGCTGGTTTCCTGAGGGTAGGCGGGGTGGGTCCGGCGGCGGGAGACGCCGTAAACCCTTCCCTGGGGGCTTGGTCGCGGCATCCATGCCGCGAACACTCCCGCCACCGGACCCACCCCGCCTTCGACAGATCGCCGCGATCTGTCGGAATTGCTCATGGGGTCAGATCCGTTTTACGAAGGAAAACGGATCTGACCCCGGAATCTCACTCGATATCTGACAGATGTGTCGACCAAGGTCGACACCCACCCACACCGCCCCGCCATCCCGCGGAATGCCGCTTTGGCTTTGGCCGTTGCCGTTGCGTTGAGCCGGTGCAGGGCTGCAAGCCCTGCAAAAGAACACCCCTTACAGCGGCAGGGGTGCCTGCGCCGGGTCGATCCGCCCTTCGCCGCGGGTGATCTTCTTGAACTCCGCACGGCTGACCGACACGTAGCGGTCGTTGCCACCGATCTCCACCTGCGGGCCATCCTGCACGGCGTGGCCATGCTCGTCCACGCGCACGGTCATGGTCGCCTTCTTGCCGCTGTGGCAGATGGTCTTGATCTCCTGCATCTCGTCGGCCCAGGCCAGCAGGTACTGGCTGCCTTCGAACAGCTCGCCGCGGAAGTCGGTACGCAGGCCGTAGCACAGCACCGGAATTCGCAGCTGGTCGACTACCTCGCTGAGCTGCCAGACCTGGGCGCGGGTCAGGAACTGCGCCTCGTCCACCAGCACGCAGCCCATCGGGCCGTTGGCCGCCAGATCCTGCTCCACCCAGCGCTGCAGGTCGGTATCGCGGTCGAAGGCCATGCCATCGGCGCGCAGGCCGATCCGCGAGGCGACCACGCCGGCGCCGGCGCGGTCGTCCAGGCGCGGGGTCAGGATCGCCACCCGCATGCCGCGCTCGCGGTAGTTGTGTGCGCTCTGCAGCAGGGTAGTGGTCTTGCCGGCGTTCATCGCCGAGTAGTAGAAGTAGAGCTTGGCCATCGGCCAATTCTAGTCGCCACCCGGCCCGCCGTCGCGGATCTGCTGCGGTGCACCGATCTCGATGCTGGGCGCAAGCGCTGGCCGCCAGTAGTTGTCCTGCAGGCACCAGTAGTCGGCGGCCTTCCAGTAGTCGTTGTCGTAGACGATGTTGCCTGGTGTTGCGATGCCCTGCTCGTCGCCGCGGCGCTGCACGACGACCAGGGCCGAGCTCACGTAGCCGACGCGGCTGCCGGTGATCTGCCGGCGCCCGTCGCTGAGCGCCCGTTCCATGCGGGGCTTGGCTACGCGGTCGCCATAGTCGGCGTATACCTGTTGGCCGCGCTCGATCGCCTGTGCCTGCTGCAGCGGATCAAGGCGTGCCCAGTAGTGTTCCCGCAGGACCAGGAAGTCGTGGTACATGCGCTCGGCGGCCAGGTCCATCCAGATGTAGGCCATCACCGGGTCCGGCGCAGTGCCGATACCCGCCTGGTACAGCCTTGCCACCATTGCCTGGGAGAACTTGTCGGCGTAGCGTGCCGAGCGTTTGTAGTAGACCAGGGCCCTGGCGGGCTGTTTATCCTGTTCGGCCCGTTGGGCCATGCTTCGCCAGAAGAGGTCCGGGTGCGAATCGAAAAACCCTCCGGTCAGGACGGTGGGCGGAATCCGTCGCGGGGCCTCAACCGGACATTCCTTTGCGGCGACGGCAGCGGCCGTCGACAGAAGCAGCAACAGGCAGAGTGGAGCGTGTTTCGCCTTCATGATCGCCCTCCTGGCCATGGCCATGGAAAAAAACCAACGTCATCGCCCCGACTTCGCCAACGCCTCGTCCTGCCATTGCCGGTAGGCCACCGGATCCCAGTAACGGGCCAGCTGGTGCTTCTCCGGTTGCAGCACGCGCGGCCCGGCATCGCCGCGGCCCTGGCTGCGCATGGCGCCGCTCCAGCCGGCGCGGCTGCCGGTCTGCTGCATGCTGCCGGCGCGCAGCTCGCGTTCCAGCCGCGGTGTGGCGGCGGGGTCACCGAACTCGGCGTACAGCGCGCGGCCCTCGCGCACCGCACGCTCGCGTTCGTCGGCGGACAGCGCCTCCCAGAAGCGTTCACGCTGCACCACCAGCCACTCGGTGCCGCGCTCGGCCGCCAGGTCCATCCACGCGTAGCCCAGGGCGCGGTCAGCCGGGCCGCCTTGCCCGTTCCAGAGCATGTCGGCCAGCGCTGCCTGTGACAGCTTGTCGCCGTAGCGCGCGGCATTGCGGAAGTCGATGCGGGCTTCTTCGTGGCGGCCCCGTTCGCGGGCCTGCATGCCGAGCCCACGGAAGCGCAGGTCCGGATGGTAGACGAGGAACTCGTGCGACTGCAGCACGATCGCTTCATAGGCATCCGTGCGCGGCGGCGGGCCGGACCCGGCCGCAGGCAGGGCCAGCAGGCCGAGCAGGGCGGCCGCAAGCGGACGGGCGATGACAGTCGGGGACATGGACCACGCTCCTGTGTTCCGGTGCCGATTCAATACCTTACGGGCGGGCGCCATGCAAGTCAGGTGGGCCTGCCGGCACCCCGCTACAATCCTGTCCCCATGCACGGTCTGAATCCTCCCCAAGCTGCCGCGGTCCTGCACGTCGAAGGCCCGTTGCTGGTGCTCGCCGGCGCCGGCAGCGGCAAGACGCGCGTGATCGTGGAGAAGATTGCCCACCTGATCGGCTGTGGCCGCTACCCGGCCCGCCGCATCGCTGCGATCACCTTCACCAACAAGTCGGCCAAGGAAATGCGCGAGCGCGTGGCCAAGCGCCTGCGCGAGCAGGACGCCGACGAGGTGACCATCTGTACCTTCCATGCGCTGGGCCTGAAGTTCCTGCAGATCGAACATGCCGCCGTGGGCCTGAAGCGCGGTTTCTCGATCTTCGATGCCGATGATGCCGCCGCGCAGATCAAGGACCTGATGTACGGCGCCAAGCCCGATGACATCGAGGACATGAAGAACCTGGTGTCGCGCGCGAAGAACGCTGGCCTGTCGCCCGAACAGGCGATGGCCGCCGCGCGCAGCAACCGCGAGAAGGAAGCGGCCAGCGTCTACGAGCGCTACCAGCTGCGGCTGACCGCGTTCAATGCGGTCGACTTCGACGACCTGATCCGCCTGCCGGTGCAGATCCTGGAAGAGAACCCGGAGATCGCGCTGGCCTGGCGCGAGCGCATCGGCTACCTGCTGGTGGACGAATGCCAGGACACCAACGACGCGCAGTACCGCCTGCTCAAGCAGCTGGCCGGTGAGAAGGGCAACTTCACCTGCGTCGGCGACGATGACCAGTCGATCTACGCCTGGCGCGGCGCCAATCCCGAAAACCTGCAGCAGATGGGGCGCGATTACCCCACGCTGGAAATCATCAAGCTGGAGCAGAACTACCGCTGCTCCAACCGCGTGCTGCGCGCCGCCAACGCGCTGATCGCCAACAATCCGCATGAGCACCTGAAGAAGCTGTGGAGCGACCAGGCCGACGGCGAACGCATCCGCGTGTGGGAATGCCGCAACAGCGAACATGAAGCGGAGAAGGTCGCCGCCGAGATCGCCTTCGTGGCGCAATCGCGCAACGTGCCGTGGAGTGACTTCTGCATCCTGTTCCGCGGCAACTTCCAGTCGCGCCCGCTGGAAAAGGCGATGCAGCTACTGCGCATTCCCTATCACCTGACCGGCGGCACCATGTTCCTGGAGCGCCAGGAAGTGAAGGACACGCTGGCCTGGCTGCGCCTGCTGGTGAACCCGGACGACGACACCGCGTTCATGCGTGCGGTGCAGTCACCCAAGCGCGATGTCGGTGCCGGCACGCTGGCCAGGCTGGCCGAACTGGCGCAGGAGAAAGACATGCCGATGGCGCATGTGGCCGAAACCATCGGTGCCCTGCAGCAGCTCCCACCGCGCGCGGCCAACAGCCTGGCGCGCTTCACCGACATCCTGCGCGACCTGCGTGCACAGATGCGCCAGGTGACGTCCGGCGACATGATCCGCAAGGTGGCCAAGGAATCCGGGTTGCTGAGCGAGCTGCGCCAGCAGGCCAAGGAAGAGGCCAGCTACCAGCGCCGCGCAAACAACATCGAGGAACTGGCGCAGTGGTTCGAGGGCGGCCCGCGCGGTGCAACCGCCGCCGACCTGGCCGGCCAGCTGGCGCTGCTGTCGCGCAGCGACAAGGACGAGGGCGGCAACCAGGTGCGCATGATGACCCTGCACGCTTCCAAGGGCCTGGAATTCCCGTACGTGTTCATCGTCGGCTGCGAGGACGGCGTGCTGCCGCACCAGGTCAGCCTGGACGAGGGCAACCTGCAGGAAGAACGGCGCCTGCTGTACGTGGGCATTACCCGCGCCAAGATCCAGCTGTGGATGAGCTACAGCAAGCTGACGCGCAAGTTCGGCGAACATGTGCGGTTGAAGCCAAGCCGGTTCTTCGAGGAGATTCCGGCCGAGGAAATCCAGCGCGACGGTGCCGACCCGGTGGCCGATGCGGCGCGGAAGAAGGAGCGGGCGAGTGCCGGGTTGGCGGCGATCGAGGCGTTGTTCGACTAAGTGGGGTCTGAACACTCCTCGTTGAGCGCAGCATTCCCTCTTTAGAGTCGAGCCACGCTCGACTATTGCGTGCCACATCGCGCCCCATCGGGCACCCACCGGCAAGTATCCACCGCACCCGATCCATCAAAACAGGCTCCGGCACGCCAGCAAGCACCTGTTCCAGGTAGTCCAATGGATGCATCTGTCGTTGCAGCAGCGCCCGTAACTGCAGAACGTCGGGCGCTCGCTGTTTCGCATCCAGTGAAACCCGCAGCAGCAAATGCTGCGAGCGCCTATCCAACCACAGCACTGGAACGTCTCTGCAGTGAATCCGGAAAGCGCCGTCTGCATGTCGTTCGACGAGCTGGAATCCCTGCCTCGGCTGTGCCTTCACGAACTGGACCGCTTGGCGACGCAGCTGCGAATAGCGCACGCCAGAGAGGCTCTGGAACGCGAGAGGTGAGGGTATGGACGGTACCGACCACTGGCGCGGTACCGCAATCACTGGGGCGAGGCACAGCGCCATCGCCACCCAAGGGTGCCGCACCACTCAGCCCTCCGGCTGCAGGCGCGTGCTGGCGTGCGCGGTGAGTCCCAGCCCGGCCATGATCAGACCTTCCATGACCCGCGGGCCGACGTACTGCTCCAGTTCGCCGTTCTCGCGGGCGCGCTGAGCGGCCAGCAGGATCTCCAGCACCACGCGCAGGCCCGCCAACGAACAGTCGGTGTCGGCCAGGGCCAATCGTCGGCCGGGCATCTGATGCCGTTCCGGCCAGGGTTGGCCATCGGAAGCAGCGCCGGAGCCGATGCTGTGCAGCAGGGCAATGAGGGTGCTCGGATCCAGCGCCGGCCCGTTCGCGGGCACGTCGTGGATTGGGTGCGGGGCAGGGGAGTGGGGCTGGGTCATGGCTGGGCTCCTTGCGTGCAGGCAGAAGCCGCCACCGATAAAGGTGGCGGACGATGCATGGTTCGAAACCCCGTGTGTGGATGACCGGGCAGGCTCTAGGCCTCCACGCATCGCCCGCCATAGCCGGCCGACGGATTGCCAGCCGGCACCGCACGAGGCGGTGCCGGCTGGCAACGTGCAAACAACATCCACACAACCGGGGTTTCGAATCCCGACCACCAGTGCTCGGTGGCACGGCAAGGAATACGCGGACCTATGCGTGATGCCAATGCAGTAGGGCCGATGCCGTCATCACTTTCAACATTTTCAGAATCGTTGCATATGGTGTAACGGGGCCGGAGCCCAGCGCTGCAAGGCTATCGGCGATGTTGGTTGTGGATGCCAGCGGACTGTCGACATCCGCCCGGCGGGGTCATAAACGAGGCGGATGCGACAGGGGCGCCTGAGACTGTTTGGTCTCAGCACCTCTTCAGCGCGGCTTTGATCAGCTCCAGCCATACGGCATGTCAGGATGTAGGGATCGTCGCCCAATGGCGAGCTGACCGCCTGCTCGAGCAGGGTCCTGGCTTCGTCTGCCTGGCCGGCATCCAGCAGCGTCATGCCCAAGCGAACGCGGTTCTGCACGGTGGGCGTGCGCGCAAGTTCGGCGCGAGCGTTGCGAAGGTCCTGACCCGGCTCAATCAACTGCTTGGCAGAGCGAATGGCCTGGCGGGCGCCGCGCGAGTTGCGGGCTTCCGGGAAGTAGATCGCGAGGAAGTAGACGACACTGCCGAGCAGCGGAAACGAGAAGAGCAGGATGAGTCAGTAGAGGCTCTGGCCCGAGCGAATGGCGCGCACCGCGAAGTAGATGGCTGCCAGTACGTGGAATCCGATTCCGATATAGGGCATGTGTGCCGCCTCGTCCGTGTGGGGGTTGGCACAATAGTGGGTGTGGGGTCGGGTGCCATCGGGGGCGACCTGGCATGACGCGTCAGTTAATGAGCTCAAATCCTATGGAGAGCTATCTGATGGGGTGGTGTTGATGAAAAGGGTTTCACTCCGATATGGCTGGCGATTGTAGAAGAGCCTCAACCTCCCGATCTTGCTGCATCACCCGGATGAGCAGGCAAAAGACGCCTGGTGTCGTTTTTGGCGCATCGGTTTGCGGAAGTGCAGCAGGAAATTTGATGAATCGTGAATTCCTCACGAGATCGCCTCGGAATAGGTTGAGAGGATGTTTCACTTCTGGCTGCGGCCAATCCGTAGGAGATTGCCGTAGCTCCTGATCGGAAAATTAGTGGGTCATTACAGCTCCGCTCAATAGGGGTTTGACAACGCGAAGCTATAGGCGTAGTTCTTTGCTCAAACAGCAGCTGATTTTCCTTTCACTCCTTATCCAAGGATGTAGCGAAGATGATTTCTGCCAAGGACAGGCGGGAGGGAAAATCCCCCCGTAGTAATTATCTTAATTCGCGACTTTGCTCGATCATCACGGGCGCAGCGCTTACGTTGGGGGCTGGGTTCCACGCTTCGGCGCAAGATGGGCTCTTCAATTACCAAGAATATGAGAAGCGGATAAAGAGCGCGCAGTCGCTCGCCGCTATCTCTACCGATGAGGTGTTTGGCGATCGGACCGCAGGCTTCGACGGTAGTACGGAGTTCTTCATTGAGGACGTGTCCATTCCCGGCAATTTTGACCTTCCTGTGAGCGTCGCTCGACGCTTTTCGGTGGAGGCGACTAACCGAGGATTTCGCGATAGCGAGACCAAGGGTCTGACACTGTTCGATGATTGGGAAATCGTCGTGCCTTATATGTCGGGCGTGTGGACCAAAGGCGCTGGATGGATCACGGGTGACCAAGGGGCTCAGACCACGCAGCGTTGTTCGGTCAACACCGCGCCCTTGCTGCTGGAGACCTGGGGCTACACCGACATCGGCTTTGGCATCGATGTGAAGTGGAATGGCGGAACCGGCGAGGAACTTCTGATTGCCGATGACCCGTCCTATGCCTCTGCGCCAGGCCTTGAGGTACCCAAGTGGATGACAGCGTCCAGAGCGCGATTCACTTGTCTGTCTGCAACGCGCAACGGATACCCAGGCGAGGC
Source organism: Stenotrophomonas sp. YJH_SMC_65 (assembly GCF_059369475.1). Lineage (NCBI taxonomy): Bacteria > Pseudomonadati > Pseudomonadota > Gammaproteobacteria > Lysobacterales > Lysobacteraceae > Stenotrophomonas > Stenotrophomonas sp. YJH_SMC_65. Next base: position 313,169 of record NZ_JCAFSR010000005.1, on the reverse strand, counting down.
GTTCGTGGGGCATACGCCCGATGGCAAGAAGTACTTCTTTGACTGGGGAGCGGAAAAGCCCTACGCCACAGCCAAGGCCGGGAGTCGCATGATGGCGCGTAAGCGCGTCTACCTTCTGGCATCGCGTGTTGAGGATCGTTATGGGAACTGGGTGTCTTATAGTTACGACGGGTACCGGCTCACCAGGATTGAGTCCAGCGATGGACGCCGGATTGACCTGAGCTACGATGGCGACGGCCGGGTGACCACAGTCACGGCCAATGGGCGAGTTTGGCGGTATGCCTATGTGGGCGATACGGAGGGAAATGACGGCGGCTTGTCCCAAGTGACACTCCCGGATGGCTCTGCTTGGACCTACAGTCATCGCGGGCGGCTTCAATCAAGCCTTCCTTTGCGTGGCGGTGACGATGGGGGCGGGTGCGAGATCCGCGCGGGCAATGCCCCTCCACCCACGCAGATGACGGTAACCTCTCCGTCAGGTGCTCAAGGCATCTTCGACTTTGAAATGGAGCTGTTTATCCGCTCTGATCCTTGCAACGGACTCCTTCCGTCGCATTACGATGCATGGTCCTTGAAGAAGCGCAGCATCATGGGGCCCGGACTGCCTTCGATGGTGAGTACGCGAGGCTACAACCTGCAGTTGCCGGGAGGTGGGCGCTGGTCCAGCCTGACCAAGCCGGATGGCACGCAGATTCGCGAACGCTATGGCGCAGATCCGGGCTTGAACGAACGAAAGCTCCTCCAAAAGCAGATTCTGGATGCGGCCGGCCAGGTGCAACGTGATGAGCTAAGCACCTACACCTTTGGTTCCGAGACAGGTCCGTTTGCCGTCCGGGTAGGACGGTCAATTGGACTTCAGTCAGGCCAGTTCTTGGCGGGCACGCTGAGTGCGCTGAGCGAGAGCCAATTCAGTCAGGATGGCGATACCTATCGCGTGGTCTACAGCGACTTCAATCGCAATGCCCGTCCGGCACGCGTGACTTACACTGGCCCCTCCGGATCCAAGGCCGAGATACGAGAGCATCTTGATACGCCCAACCCTTGGGTCTTGGATCAGGTGTTGAGCGTCAAGGAGGTTGTGTCCGGGAAGGTCACCACGCGATATAGCTATGACGCCATGGCCAAGCCGAATGCCGTCTATCGCGCTGGAGCGCTACTGCAGAGTGTGACTTATGCCGCGGATGGCACGATCAGTACGGTGCGTGACGGAAAGGGAAATACGACCCAAATCCAGGACTGGTATCGGGGTGTACCGCGACTGGTCACCAATCCTGATGGCACCACCAACAGCATGTCGGCCGACGGAAACGGGTGGATCACCTCAACCACGGATGCGCTGCAGAGGACCACGTCCTATCAGCACGATTCGATGGGTCGCGTGAAGGAGGTCCAGCCACCAGTCGATGAGAACCAGTGGACCAAGACAACCATCTCGTTCCAGCAGGTCGCGGCCGATGAGTACGGCCTTTCGCCGGGACACTGGCGAGTCGATAACGCTCAAGGGGCACGGCGTCAGGAAACCTATCTCGATGCGCTTTGGCAGCCGCTCCTGGTGCGCGAATACGATGCAAACGACATCGCGGGGACCCAACGGTGGGTCAGGAACAGCTACGACAGCGAGGGTCGCCCGATCTTCACTTCCTACCCTTCAAAGGATAGCAATGTGGCGACCGGCACCTGGACTGAGTACGACGCACTTGGGAGGAAAACTTCCTCGGCCCAGGACAGCGAGCAAGGCCTGCTGATCACGACCATTGCCTACAGCAGCAATGCTACGACTACCGTCGTTGATCCGCTCGGCCATCAGACGATTACCCGGTTTGATGCCTTTGAAGGACCGGACTATGAACGGCCTGCGCAGATCATTCGTGCCGACGGAAGCAAAGTCAGCATAAAACGGAATGCATTTGGCCTCACTACCGAAGTGGCCCAGTCCGCAAACTGAAACCACGTCAAGGATGGCATTCGTGAACACTGAAAAACTGCGCATGGCCGCGGCGGTTCTGCTGGGGCTGATGATCATCTTCCTGTGCCAGGTGGCACACGCTGACGCTTGGATTGAACTCACTGGGCCAGCCCAAATCTCCTACACGGCACCAGCAACCTATCAGTTGCAGCTCAAAAGTGGCGTCACAAGCACTGGCCCCAAAGCTGAGTATCTGGAAGACATACAGCTCACGCGCAATGGCCAAGTGATCTCCCGACTTCCGAACGGGACCTATACCGAGAACGGCCTGTCGGCGGGTACGTATCAGTATGTCTACAAGGCATTTGGCGTGCGCAACTTCAACGGCAATGAGTCTTACAGACAGCTGATCTCACCCACGATCACGATCACGGTGGCGGCACCGCCAACCCCATTTGACGGCGCGGAGTACGTTTCCGCAAGCTGGCCTAATTCGGCCGATAGAGGAACCCCGTTCAGCGGTACTGTCACCTTCCGGAACACGGGCAACACAACGTGGCGAGCAGGGGAAGGCTATCGACTGGGTCAGGCCGAGCGCTACGTTTCCGGCGCCACGAAACTCGGAATTGCCGAGGTTGCCGTACCCCACGACGTGGCTCCTGGTGGCACAGCAACGTTTGCGTTCAGCGGAGTAGCGGCCAGTGAAAACGGACCGACAACGCTCCAATGGCAAATGAACCGGAATGGTGCTCGCTTCGGTAGCACCAGCAGCGAGCAGATCTTTGAGACGACCGGAAAGCTCAATCGCGGCGTCATGTATGAGCAAGAGGTCCCGACCAGCATGGAGACCGGGCGGACCTATCGAGTCAAGCTGAAGTTCACCAACACGGGTAACACGACGTGGTCGGCGTCGGCGGGCTATGCATTGGGGTCCTGGAATCCCAATGACAATGTCCGCTGGGGCAGGGCGCGGGTTCCAATGCCGAATGACGTCAGTCCACAGCTGCCTGCGTTCTTTGAATTCGACGTGGTAGCTCCTTCATTGCCAGGTGTCTACAGCTTCCAATGGCGGTTGCTGGAAGAGGGCAAAGAATGGTTTGGTCGGGAAAGCGACAATGTTCAGGTCACGGTCAACGGGCCGCCGTCCAAGGTAATCGGCAACATCGATGGTGTCACCAGCGACGGTCAGATTCGAGGCTGGGCGTGCTCGACGGGCATTGATTCGTCGATTGACATTCATGCCTACACCGGTGGAGCCGCCGGCAGTGGTGGGACGATCTTCCTGACCGGCAAGGCCGACTTGGCGAGTGAGCCGGCCGTGGCTACGTCCTGCAAGGCTGGAGGCAATCATCGCTTCTCGCTTCAGATGAGCAACGAGCAGCGCCGCCTGCAGGCTGGGCAACCGATCTATGTCCATGGAATTTCCCCCGTTGGACAACCCAACAACACCCTTGACGGCTCCGGATCAGTTGTAGTGCCTGAGGCGCCCAGTGGCACGCTTTCCGCAACTCCGGCCACGTGCCAGATTGCATCGGATGCCCAGACCTGCAACATCACCTTGGTCTGGTCGGCCACGGATTCGCGCGCGGAGCTAAAGCGTGATGGCGGCTCGGTGGTAGGCAGTGGAGCCAGCGGCTCCGTTGTTGTGCCAATCGGTGCCGGAACGAGCCGCTTTACGCTCTCGGTCACCGGCGACGCGGTTGCCACGGCAGTTGCCACCGCCAAGGCCGCTCCTGTCGTGCCCGTCAATCCAGACAATCCGGCCCCGACGGTTGCCCGGAGATACGTCTACGACGACAACCTCCGGCTGTGCAAGGTCATCGAACCTGAGACTGGGTCGAGCGTATTTGGCTACGACGCGGCGGGGAATCTCTCCTGGAGCGCAACCGGGCTGGATTTGCCCAGCGTGACGGAATGCAATCGCGACGCGCCCCAGATTGCTTCTCGCCGTGTTTCGCGTGACTACGACGCCAGCAATCGTCTGCAGGCTGTTGTATATCCCGATGGTCTTGGGGATCAACAGCTTGAGTACACCCCGACTGGCCAATTGAAGATCGAAAAGGTCTTTAATCAGGATCGGATTGCGGTTGTCACCACTCGTACCTACAACTCACTCGGGGCGGTGACAAGTCAGAGCCGTGTGGTGGGTAGCGCTAGCGCCCGGTCCCTGGCATTTGGCTACGACCCTATGGGGCAACACATCCGTACGGACTATCCCGATGGCTACTCCGTCCGGCAGTCCTTGAACGCCTTGGGCCAGCCCGTACAGCTGCAAGATGGCACCGGCGCCGTGCTCGCCAGCAACGTCGCCTACGCCCCCAGTGGCGAAACCACCGCGCTGACCTACGGCAACGGCGTCGTACGTGGCGTAATCGAGAACGCGCGACAGTTGACCGACCGTATCGTCGACGGTGGTGTGATCGATCTGAAGTATAGCTATGACGCAGCAGGAAACATCACCCAGATCCGCGATGGCGTGCGCGGCGACTCCGGGACGATCAGCCTGGGCTACGACCGCCTCGACCGGCTGATTCAAGCCAGTGCTCCAGCCTATGGTGGCAGTGGGCAATACACGTTCGGCTATGACACGCTGGACAACATCGTCTCGATGCGGTTGCCGGGAAAGCGGGAGCGTACGTTCCACTACGACGCCCGCAATCGCCTGGAGTTGCTGCGGGACCCCGGTGGCAATGGCGTCTCTGGCTTCTCTTACGATTCTGCGGGCAATCTGGTGACGCGTAACGGTCAGGCGCTCACCTACGATATAGGCGGCCAGCTCCGTTCAGTGGGAGATGTGCAGAAGTACTTCTACGATGGAGCAGGACGGCGTGCACATTCTTCAGTACCCACTGCCCCGCCCATCTCAGGCAAGGAGTTGATAAATGTTGCCCACGACTGGGAGGTGTCCATCCCTGGAGGCGATGTAGGTCTGCCGGATCTTTCGGTCGGAAATCTAGACCACACTTGGCAGTACTTGGTGGGCGGGGAGCTGATCGAATCCACCGAGGGCGAGGAAACCTCCGACTACATCTACCTCGGCAAGCGGTTGCTGGCCATTCGCACCAGCTCCGCCACGGGCAACACGCTCACCTATCTTCATCACGATGCACTCAATACCCTAACGGCGACCAGCGGCGCCAACGGTATTGTGCTGACGCGCCACTTCTGGTCGCCGTATGGTGAAGTAGATGCTGCACCTAGCGCAAAGATCCCGGGCTATTCAGGGCATCTTGCGGATTCAGATACAGGCCTAATCTACATGGGGCGGCGCTATTACGAACCCGTCATTGGTAGATTTCTGTCGGTTGATCCTGTTACAGCACTGGATCACGGAGACATGCGGCATTTCAACCGCTATGTCTATGCCTACAACAATCCGTACAGATTCAGGGACCCAGATGGCCGGTGCCCATCGTGTGATAGATTTAGCGATACATTTGCTAAGGATTCTAAGGCTTTCGATCACCCTGGCTTTATCATACCCGCATTCGTCGTAACAGCTGCAATGGCAGCTCCCGTCGTGTGGGAGCTTGGCATGATAGCCCTCGCTAACCCAGGAACAGTCGCCACTGCAGCGAACGTTGCGGCTGACGCAGCTGGTGTGACGGGCACTGCCACTGGGGGTACACTTGCTGTTCGGGCTACGCGCGGCGGAGAGAATGCTGCCGCTGCAACTGGACGCGCAGCTCACGCCGCTCTAGCCCAAAGGATTGCAGCGAAACCTGGCTGGCAGTCTGAGCCGCGAATGATTGGAGCTGACGGTAAGGTCTACAAACCTGATGCAGTCACACCGAATGGTCGAATCCTCGAGTTGAAGCCGAATACACCTTCTGGTATGGCAGCGGGCGCTCGGCAAACTGCAAATTACGAAAAGCAGCTCGGCATGCGTGCACGAGTCATCTATTACGACCCGGATAAATTTAAAAAGCCATGACAATAAAGAAACTCATTGCGCGCACAGATGAGGTCCTTGCACCCCTTGGATTCAACCGAAAGGGCGCACTTTGGAATCGCACGATTGATTCAATTGTTGAGGTTATTGATATTCAGGTAGGTAAGTCTGGCGATACTGCGACGATTAATGCCGGTGTGTTGCAAGTCGACGCCTTCGAGAAAGCATGGGGCTACAAGCCTCAAGGATTTGTGGAAGAGCCCTTTTGCATCGTGCGTGCTCGCGTTGGAGAGATAGTCAACAATCACGATCTCTGGTGGCCTCTGAATGATGACCAAACTCCAAAGAACGTCGCCATGACACTGGGAACACATGTTCTCCCTTTCTTGGAAAGGTCGCGAACTCAAGAGGCAATGGAGGCATTCTTGGAAGCCGTACATGGAAATTACCCCCTGCCGAAGATCTATCTGGCGATCCTCAAATGCCAAGGCGGGGACATTCAAAGTGCATGCGCTATTCTTCGTAAGGTGCATGAGAAAGCGCGTGGGGACTGGAGTGATAGATCCATGGAAGTTGCACGAAGGATTGGGTGTGATATCGGTTGAAGGTTCTGTAAAGTCGAGCAGGAAATACATAAGAGCCGCCTGGACAATCCCGACATTCCATACGTGCTGCTCAGCACGCCTGTCTGCGGCGGTATAGCCACTGTCGCCGAACACCCAGTCTTATTTGCCATGCAGCAGCTCATGGGTGACCGTCATGTCACCGACATCGGCCGCAGTACACTTCACGTGATGCACCAGGCCTGAAAACTCATCTACACCGATATGGACCGTCATGTCGAAGTACCACGGGTTGCCCTTGCGGGTCTCGTGCATCTCAGAATCTCCCGCCCTTGCGGCGTTCTTGGTTGAGCTGCCCCGTGGATGATGGAGGCGATCCACGATCGTGCCTGCGCGCAGGCTCTGGCCCTTTCGGGCAGGTGCGCGTTCACCGCTTCAAGCATCTTCGCCGCCAGGCCGTGTAGCTCCAGCAGACGACGGACATTGAGGATCTTGGTTTCATCCGGAATCGCATCAGGACCGCCGGGCCGGGCGAACAACCGCATCGAGGCGATCTCATGCAATGCCATGGATGGCTCCTCAACATGAGCCGCATTGTCTCTCGGGTTGCCGGCCAGCGGCCGGCACTACCCGGGTAGTTGTTCAGAGCATCCTCTTTCGCGCCATCCATGGCGCCGGTACCCCCGCGAACCCGCCCCACCCGGCCTCTGAAGGATTCCGGGCGCGTCCTACCGCGGCAACGCAGAGAAAATCAAAAGCAACAGCCGGGGGCTGGGGCACAATCGGGCTTTCTGTTGGAGGGTCTGGGCGTGCATCCGATTGAAAGCGAACGTCTGCGGCTGCGCCGGATCGATCCGGAGCGTGATGCCGTGCAGATGCTGGCGTTGTTGAACGATCCGGGCTTCGTGCGCTTCATCGGCGACCGTGATGTGCGCAGTGAGGCGCAGGCGCGGGAGTACATCGCGCTGCGGGTGCTGCACAGCTATGCGTTGAACGGGTTCGGCATGTATGCCATCGAGCGCTTGTCCGACGGTGCCTGGCTGGGCAATGCCGGGCTGGTGCGGCGGGATGGCCTGCCGGGGCCGGATATCGGCTATGCGGTGCTTTCGGAATTTGCCGGGCAGGGCTATGCCGGCGAGGCGGCGCGGGCAGTGTTCGCGCATGCACGCGGAGCGCTGGGCCTGCACGATCTGTATGGCATCACCGACCTGGACAACGTGGTGTCCGGAAAGATCCTGCTGGGCCTGGGCATGCAGGAACGCGGGGTGATCCAGCTGCCGGGCGTGGACAGCCCGAGCCGGCTGTATGCCACGCCGGGCGCGGCCGAGGTTTGATCATAGTGGGTGCCGACAGTTGGTCTGCACTGCATCGGCAGGACATCCGGTAGTGCCGGCCGCTGGCCGGCAACCCGGGATAGCACTGGGGTCAGAGCCCGCCTTGCGGGATCCGACCCCAGTAGATTGCCTCAACCGCGCAGTTCGGCCAGCTGTGCCTGCAGCTCGGCCACGGCCGCTTCCAGCTGGGCCACGCGCTCGGCCAGGCCCGGTTCGGCCGCATCGCTGCTGCCGCTGCTGCTGGCGTACTTCGCCGCCAGCGCCGCGCCATCCACTTCACCGCACAGCAGGTGCATGTAGCGGTCTTCGCGCTGGCCACTGGCACGCGGCAGCACCACCAGCAGGGCACGCTGCTGCAGGCGCTCGATGGCATGGCGGGCTTCGTCGGTGTCGGCGAAGCGGTGCAGGCGCTCGCTGCGCGTGACCAGCTCGCCCAGCGTCTGTGGACCGCGCAGCAGCAGCAGCGCCAGCAGCACGGTCTGCTGCCGGGTCAGGTCCAGCGCGGCCTGCAGGCGGTGTTCGTAGCGATCGGCGCGCGAGGAGAAGTGCTGGCGGGCCAGGCCCAACGCCTCCAGCTGGCGCAGCGCGTGCTGCACGCTGCCAGCGTCCACGTTCATCACCGGCTCGCGCGCGGTCTTCTGGTTGGCCGCCGATTGGGCCGCGTTGACCGTCAGCGGGTAGGTGTCCGGGGTGGTCGCCTCCTTCTCCACCAGGCAGCCCAGCAGGCGGGCCTGCACGGCGTCGAGCAGGGGGACGTCAGGGGTCTGGGCGGAATCGGTCATGGCGGCCTCCGGAAGGGCAACGGGTCAACCGCCAAGCATAGCCGTCCCGGGGCCGGCTTTGCCGGTAAAATGCGCCGGTATATCTGATTGCCGGTGAATCCATGCGTCGTCCCGTTTCCCTGTCCCTGACCCTGCTCGCCACTGCGGCGCTGGGCCTGTCCGCCTGCAAGCGCGTGGAGGCGCCCGCCGCCGAAGCCACGGCCCCGCAGGCGCCCGCTGCCGCCGCCAAGGCCGACGGCGCGCTCGATGCCACCGCCAACGACAACCTCAACGCAGTCCTGTGGATGCAGCGCGCGCAGGAGTACAGGGCGATCACCGAGCAGACCTACCGCGCCGCCGCCGACCACCTGGATGCGGCGTTGAAGGAAGCCCACTGGGATGCGCTGGTGCCGGAAGAGCGCGGCAACGACGCCAAGGGCCTGAAGCCGGCCGTAGTGCTGGACGTGGACGAGACCGTGCTGGACAACTCGCCCTACCAGGCGCGCCTGGTGCGCGACGGCAAGGAATATGACGAACTGACCTGGGACCAGTGGGTAGCCGAAAAGAAGGCCAAGGCGATCCCGGGCGTGGTCGACTTCGCCAAGGCCGCCAATGCCAAGGGCGTGACCCTGCTCTACATCTCCAACCGCGCCGTGCACCTGAAGGACGCGACCCTGGCCAACCTGCGCGAGCAGGGCCTGCCGGTGGCCGACGACAGCGTGTTCCTTGGCCTGGGCACGGTGGTGCCGGGCTGCGAGCAGGCCGGCAGCGAGAAGAACTGCCGCCGCCGCCTGGCAGGGCAGAAGTACCGCGTGCTGATGCAGTTCGGCGACCAGCTGGGTGACTTCGTCGAAGTGACCGCCAACACCAACGACGGCCGTGACGCGCTGCTGCAGCAGTACCACGACTGGTTCGGCGAGCGCTGGTGGATGCTGCCGAACCCGACCTACGGCGGCTTCGAGCCGGCGCAGTTCAACAACGACTACAGCCAGTCGCGCCAGGCCCGCCACGACGCCAAGCGCGCCGCCCTGGACTACGCCCCGTGAGCCGCGCACCGCTGCCGTTGCGCGCCGATGAGCGCCTGATCTTCGCGCTGGACGTGCCTGATCGCGTGCAGGCACTGGACTGGGTCGATCGCCTTGGTGACAGCGTGGCGTTCTACAAGATCGGCATGGAACTGCTCGCCTCCGGCGAGTACTTCCAGGTGCTGGATGAGCTGGCCCGCCGCGACAAGCGCGTGTTCGTCGACCTGAAGTTCTTCGACATCCCGGCGACCGCTGCGGCGGTGATCAAGCGCCTGTCGCAGTGGCCGGTCAGCTACGCCACCATCCATGGCTGGCACCCGGCGATGATGGAGGCCTGCGCGGCCGCCAACAGCAGCGACATGCGCCTGCTGGCGGTGACCGTGCTGACCTCGATGGGGCGCGCCGATCTGGCGCAGATGGGCGTCGACCGCGAGCCGGTGGACGTGGTGGTCGAACGCGCGTTGGCCGCCCAGGCAGCGGGCGTCGATGGCGTGATCGCCTCGGGCCAGGAGGCTGCACCGATCCGTGCCGCGACCGGTAGCGGGTTCTCGATCGTCTGTCCGGGCATCCGTCCCGGTGGTCCGGTCGGCGATGACCAGAAGCGCACCGTTGGCGTGGCCCAGGCCTTCGCCGATGGCGCCGACGCCATCGTGGTCGGACGCCCGATCCGCCTGGCGGCTGATCCGCAGGCCGCTGCGCGGGCAATCCAGCAGGAAATCGCGTCGGCTCTGGCTGCACGCTGAGCCCACCGCTGACGCCGGTCACGCCGGCACCACGAACGCCATTCCGATCCATGCGGGATGGCGTTCGCAATTGTTGGCCTGCGACTGTCGCAGGCAGCGCATTGCACCGAAACTGTGCGCGCGTTCGCGCTGCAGGCTTCATCCCTGCTTCCCAATCGATGCACCGGCACGGACCGCGGCCGCGCCGGTTCCAACCATTGATAGAGGAGTACAGGGATATGTATCGCAGCACCTCTTTGTTCATCGGCCTGTTGTTGGCCGCGTCCGCCGTACCCGCCTTCGCTGCGCCACAGGTGCGCGAAGCACCGCGCATCATCGGCGGTGAAGCAGCGCCGGCTGGCGAGTACCCGTTCATGGTCAGCATCCAGGGCATCTTCGACGGCGATTCGGATCATGACCGCCACTTCTGCGGGGGCACCCTCATCTCGCCTTCGTGGGTGCTGACCGCCGCGCACTGCATGCAGGGGGAAGCGCCGGGCGGCATCGCCGTCGTCGGCAACGCCGCGGCCCTGTCCACCGAAGCCTCGCCCCGCGCCTCCAACGTCAAGGCGATCCACGTCCATCCGGCATTCAACAGCGGCAACTCGCTGGAGCACGACGTGGCCCTGATCCAGCTCAACGCCCCCCTGGACGGTGCACAGCCGGTGGCGCTGCGGCTGCGGCCCGACGCCAGTTATCTCAAGCCGGGCCGCGAATTCACCGTGATCGGCTGGGGCGACACCGACATCGGCGATGGCCGGGTCTACCCGACCCAGCTGCAGACCGTGCAGGTGCCGTTCGTGGCATTCGATGAATGCCAGCAGGCCTACGGCGGGGAACTGTCGCGCGGCAAGGTGATCTGCGCCGGCCGCGAGGGCATCGACAGCTGCCAGGGGGACTCCGGCGGGCCGCTGCTGCTGCGCCTGCGTGAGGGCTGGACCCAGTTCGGCATCGTCAGCTGGGGCGAGGGCTGCGCGCTGGCCGGCTATCCGGGGATTTATGCCCGAATCGCCGAAAAACACGCCGTAGATTTCATTGAATCCGTCTGGCAGCACGATTGATTCAATAAAATCAAATACATACATGGTATTACGTGAAGTGTTGCCTTAACTTGAAGGGCAGCGTAGGATCGCCGCCATCCGGTCCTCGGACCGGACATGTGCCACAACACTGTCCTCCGGCCCCGTGCCGGTTTGAAGAGCCTGTGATCCCCGTGATCCGGGCTCTTTTTTTATCCCGCTGGTGGTTCTGGGGTCAGATCCCTTCTGCCTGCCGGCAGAAGGGATCTGACCCCCTTGGTTGGAAACGTGACCGCACGGCTTGCCGCTGTCACGTCGCAGGCCGCAAGATGCGGGCCGGTCAGGGGAGTCCGAGTGCATGAGCGTGGCGGTGCGAGGAAGGTCTGCGCGTGGATGGGGGCTGGCGGCGATGCTGCTGCTGGCCGTTGCGGCATGCCGCGAGTCTGTGAACGATCCGGCCAGGCCGGCGGCCGAGCCGGTGGCTGCGGTGCAGGCGATGGCGTTGCGCCTGGCCGAGGATGATCTGGTCGGCTACGCAAAGCTGTCGGTACCGCCAGGCCAGTATCAGCGGCTGCAGCAGGCCTGGGCGGAGGGACACAGCCAGTGGCCGCTGACCGAGCTGCCGCTGGGGGACCAGCTGCTGCCGATGCTGGCCGCGCTGCGCAAGCCCGATGCCAGCACCGAACTGCAGCGCAGCTTCGACCGCCAGCTGGCCGGCCAGGCCAGCGCCGTGCGCCAGGCCGCGCAGTCGATGGGCAATTTCGGGGTGCAGTACCTGCGCCATCAGAAGGGCTACACGCCCGGCCAGCAGGCCCATTACATCGCCCTGGTCGAAACCCTTGCCGTTTGGGCGCAGGGCGCGCCGATCAGTGACCGCGCCCGTGCACGCAGCACCATCGCCGCGCTGGTCGGCGCGGCCGGCAAGGTCGGCTTCGATGACGAGGCTGGCCTGCAGGCGGCTGGCATGGAGGGCAGCCTGCAGCAGCTGGCGCCGTTCATCCACACCCTCAAGGCGGTGCTTGGCAGCTACGGGCTGGGCGTGGATGACGCGCTTCGCAGCGTACGGGGCGAGCTGCTCTCGGTGGAAGGCGACAATGCGCTGGTACGCCTGCACTACGACCTGGCCGGCCGCGAGATGAGCCTGCAGCTGCCACTGAGCCGGCGCGAGGGCCACTGGTACCTGACCCGTACCCTGGCCGACACCGACGCGCTGCTGCGCAAGGCCGACGCGGCCCGCGCGGCTGCGTCGCCGGCAGCCGCTGAAGCCCCCGCCGAAGGTGGGGAAGCGGCAACGCCGCCGCCTAAGCCATAATGGCGCCGATGTCGAAACAGAACCCGCTGCCGTTCCCCGGCGAAGAATCCCAGTCGACGCCCGCCGATACGGTGCCGGCGTCCCCCTCGACCGGTACCGGCCCGAACCCGGTACCGCCGCCCGCGCACGCGCGTCCGGCCGGCCGCCGCCCGCTGTGGGCTCGCCTGCTCGGCCGCCTGGTCGAGCCGTGGCTGTCGCTGAAGATCGAACCGGAAGACCCGGGCCAGTACAACGATGGCCGCCCGGTCATGTACGTGCTGGAAGACTACGGCCTGTCCAACGCGCTGATCCTGGACAAGGCCTGCCGCCAGGCCGGCCTGCCGTCGCCGCTGGTGCCGCTGGCCGGTGACCCGACCGGCCGCAAGCGCGCCTACCTGGCGCTGTCGCGGCGCAGCTCCAGCAACTCGCTGATTCCCGAGCAGCGCGGCGCCAAGACCCACTCCGACTCGCTGGCCAAGGTCCTGCAGGCGCACCGCGTGCGCGATGACCTGGACGTGCACCTGGTGCCGGTGTCGATCTTCGTCGGCCGCGCCCCGGACAAGCAGAGCGGTTGGTTCGCGGTGCTGTTCTCGGAAAACTGGGCACTGGTCGGCCGCTTCCGTCGCCTGCTGGCGGTGCTGCTCAACGGCCGCAGCACCATCGTCCGCTTCGCCCCGCCGATCTCCCTGCGCAACACCGTGGATGAAGGCCTGGAGCCGGAGCGCACGGTGCGCAAGCTGCAGCGCGTGCTGCGTACGCACTTCCGACGCATCCGTGAATCGGTGATCGGCCCCGACCTGTCGACCCGGCGCCTGCTGGTGGACCAGGTGCTGGCCGCCGAGCCGGTACGCGAAGCGATCGCCGCACAGGCCAAGCGCGACAACTCAAAGCCGGCCGATGCCTGGAAGAAGGCACACGCCTACGCCTGGGAAATCGCTGCGGACTATTCCAGCCCGGTAGTGCGCTCGGCCAGCTTCATGCTCAGCCACGTGTGGAACCGCATCTATGCGGGCGTGCTGGTGCACCACCTGGACAAGTTCAAGGCCGCCGCGCCGGGGCACGAAGTGGTCTACGTGCCCAGCCACCGCAGCCACATGGACTACCTGCTGCTGTCCTACCTGCTGTACGACCGTGGCATCGTGCCGCCGCACATCGTGGCCGGCATCAACCTGAACCTGCCGGTGGTCGGCACCCTGCTGCGCAAGGGCGGTGCATTCTTCATCCGCCGCTCGATCCGTGGCAACGCGCTGTACTCGGCGGTGCTCAGCGAATACGTCGCGCAGCTGGTGGCCGGCGGCTACTCGCTGGAGTACTTCGTCGAAGGCGGCCGCTCGCGTACCGGCCGGCTGCTGCAGCCCAAGGGCGGCATGATCTCGATGACGCTGCGCGCGTTCCTGCGCCAGCCGCGCAAGCCGGTGCTGTTCCAGCCCATCTACATCGGCTACGAGAAGCTGATGGAAGGCGGCAGCTACCTGGACGAACTGTCCGGCCGGCCGAAGGAAAAGGAATCGATCTGGTCGCTGCTGTGGGGCATCCCCAAGGTGCTCAAGCAGAACTACGGCCAGGTGGTGGTGAACTTCGGCGAGCCGATCGCGCTGAACGACGTGCTGGCCGAGAAGGCGCCGGAGTGGAAGGGCGAGGCGGTGTCCGAGGACGAAAAGCCGGCCTGGCTGTCGACCACGGTGGACACGCTGGCCGAACGCATCCAGGTGCGCATCAATGGCGCCGCCGACGTCAACCCGATCAACCTGCTGGCGCTGGCCCTGCTGTCCACGCCGAAGCACGCGATGGGCGAGGCCGACCTGATCGCGCAGATCGAACTGTGCAAGACCCTGCTGGTGGAGATGCCGTACTCGGACCGGGTGACGGTGACGCCGCACTCGCCGGAGCGGATCATCGCCCACGCCGAGGAAATCAACGTCCTCACCCGCATCAAGCACCCGCTGGGCGATGTGCTCAGCGTCAGTGGCGACACCGCAGTGCTGCTGAGCTACTTCCGCAACAACGTGGTGCACCTGTTCACCGCCTCGTCGTGGGTGGCCTGCTGCTTCCAGAACAACCGCCGCATGAGCCGCACCGGCCTGGTCCAGCTGGGCCGTACGGTGTACCCGTTCCTCCAGGCCGAGCTGTTCCTGCCGTGGAGCGAGGACGAGTTCGCCCAGCGAATCGACCGGACCATCGATGTGTTCGTGCGCGAGGGCCTGCTGCAGAACGTCAACGATGACGACGGCGGCATCCTGGCGCGCAATACCGGGCAGACCGACGAGGTGTTCCGCCTGCGCGCGATCGGCCATTCGCTGCAGCAGGCGTTCGAGCGCTATTACATTGCCATCTCGGTGCTGGTGAAGAACGGCCCCGGCGTGCTCGGCGCTGCCGAGCTGGAAAGCCTGTGCCAGCAGGCCGCGCAGCGGCTGAGCCTGCTCTATGCGCCGGCCGCGCCGGAGTTCTTCGACAAGTCCCTGTTCCGTGGCTTCATCCAGAAGCTGCGCGAACTGCGCCTGGTGTGGCCGGACGAGAACAGCAAGCTGCTGTTCGACGAGCGCCTGGATGCCTGGGCCAAGGATGCCAAGTTCATCCTGGGCCGTGAGCTGCGCCACACCATCGAACGGGTCAGCCCGGAAGCGGCCCGCCCGGACGAGCCTGCGCCGCAGGATTGAAGGCAGCGCCGGGTCCTGCCCGGCGAACGACATGCCAACCAAGGTTGGCATCTACCGGGGCGAAGCAGTAGGTCTACGCCATGCGTGGATGGGCCACCGCTCAGGCCGGCTCGTCGGGAATCTGCAGGCTTTCCAGCCTGGCGATGCAGTCCTTCAGCTGCAGCTTGCGCCGCTTCAGGCGCTTGGACTCCAGCTCGTCCTCGCCGTTGGCGGCCATGCGGGTGATCTGTTCATCCAGCAGGCGGTGCTCGGCGCGCAGGGCGACGAGGCGCTCGACGATCTCGGCGGGGCTGTAGGTGTCCACAGCCTCCGAGCATACACAGCGATGATGACCGCCGGGAGAGGGGAATCCCGATCCCCGGCCGGGGCGGCTCCGAGCCGTTAGAATGGAACCCATGAGTGCCGTGATTTCCCTTCCCGATCCCCCACCGCGCGCCGCCCGCGATCCGCGCGTGGCCGAGCGCGAGCAGCACAAGCTGGCCAAGCGCCTGCGCCGCCAGGTCGGCGAGGCGATTGCCGACTTCGGCATGATCGAGGCCGGCGACAAGGTCATGGTGTGCCTGTCCGGCGGCAAGGACAGCTACACCCTGCTGGACGTGCTGCTGCAGCTGCAGAAGAAGGCGCCAGTGCCGTTCGAGCTGGTGGCGGTGAACCTGGACCAGAAGCAGCCGGACTTCCCCGAGCACGTGCTGCCGGAATACCTGGCAGGCCTGGGCGTGCCGTACCACATCATCGAGCAGGACACCTATTCGGTGGTCAGCCGGGTCATCCCGGAAGGCAAGACCATGTGTTCGCTGTGCTCGCGCCTGCGTCGTGGCGCGCTGTACAACTACGCCGAGACCCATGGCTTCACCAAGATCGCGCTGGGCCACCACCGCGACGACATGGTGGCCACGTTCTTCATGAACCTGTTCCACCACGCCAAGCTGTCGGGCATGCCGCCGAAGCTGCGCAGCGACGACGGCAGGCACGTGGTGATCCGGCCGCTGGCCTACGTGCGCGAGAGTGACATCGTCGAGTACGCGCAGGCACGCCGGTTCCCGATCATTCCCTGCAACCTGTGCGGCAGCCAGGAGAACCTGCAGCGCCGCCAGGTCGGCCTGATGCTGAAGCAATGGGAAAAGGACCACCCGGGCCGCATCGAGCAGATCGCGCGCGCCATGGGTGAAGTCCGGCCCTCGCAGCTGGCCGACACCACCCTGTTCGACTTCATGGCGCTGGGCCGTCGCGACGACGCGCCGCTGCCCGACGCCCATGCCTGGCTGGCCGGCTCCCCGGCCGACGCCGACGCAGATCCCGAGACGCCCACCGTTTAAGGTCGGGCGCCCTTCCTCTTCGCCATCCGGAATTCCATGTTCTTTCGCAACCTGACGTTCTTCCGTTTCCCGACCACCACCGATTTTTCCGAAGTCGACACCCTGCTGCCGCACGCCCTGCTGAAGCCGGTCGGCGCGCTGGAAATGAATTCGCGCGGCTTCATCTCGCCGTTCGGCCGCGAGGAGAAGGAACTGCTCTCCCACCGCATCGCCGAACACCTGTGGCTGACCGTGGGCGGCGAGGACAAGATCCTGCCGGCGGCGGTGGTCAACGACCTGCTCGAGCGCAAGCTGGAGGAGATCGAGGAGAAGGAAGGCCGCCGCCCGGGTGGCCGCGAGCGCAAGCGGATGAAGGACGACCTGCTGCATGAACTGCTGCCGCGCGCCTTCGTGAAGTCCTCGCGCAATGATGCCTTCATCGACCTGCAGCACGGCTACGTGGCGGTGGATACCTCCAGCCGCAAGACCGGCGAGTACTTCATGTCCGACATCCGCGGCCTGCTCGGCAGCTTCCCGGCGATGCCGCTGAACGCCGAAGTCGCACCGCGTTCGATCCTGACCGGCTGGATCGCCGGCGAGCCGCTGCCGACCGGGCTGAGCCTGGGCGAAGAGTGCGAGATGAAGGATCCGGTGGAAGGCGGCGCCGTGGTCAAGTGCCAGCACCAGGAACTGCGCTGCGACGAGATCGACAAGCATCTGGACGCCGGCAAGCAGGTGACCAAGCTGGCGCTGATCTTCGAGGACAACCTGTCCTTCGTGATCGGCGACGACCTGATCGTGCGCAAGCTGAAGTTCCTCGACGGCGCACTGGACCAGCTGGAGCATGCCGACGAAGACGGCCGCCGCGCCGAGTTCGACGCCCGCTTCGCCCTGCAGAGCGCCGAGATCCGCCGCCTGTTCCTGTTGCTGGAAGAAGCGTTCAAGCTCAGCAAGGCTGACTGAACAGGCACCCTGTGGGCCGCCGGTCATCCGGCGGCCCGAAGCAGCGCTATGCTGGGCGCATGAGCCGTCTGCTGCGCCGCCTGATCAGCCCGACCCCGCCCGCTACCGTGCAGCGCGACACCGTTCGCCTGCGCCTGGAGGATGCCGAGATCGAGGTGCTGCGCGTGCGCGATCCGCGCGCGCGCCGGATCAAGCTGAGCGTGGACGAGCGCGGCGCACGGTTGACGCTGCCGCCGCGAGCCAGCCTGGTGATGGGCGAGCGATTCCTGGAACAGCACCGCGACTGGTTGGCGCTGCAGCTGCGCCAGTACCAGAGCCAGGGCCTGCCCGCTCCGTTGCAGCCGGGCGAGGACGGCGTGCTGCCACTGCGCGGCGACCTGTTGCCGCTGCGCTGGCAGGAAGGCCGCTATGCGCGGCTGGAGATCGACGAACACGGCGCCTGCGTGCAGTGGCCGACCCGTGCCGGCGATGCCACCCTGCGCCGCCTGCTGCGCGAGTTCTATGAAGCACAGACCCGCGCCGATGTCGGCCGCTGGCTGCCGAAGTACCTGCCCACCCTGCCACGTGCACCCAGCCGCCTGCGGCTGAAGGTGATGTCTTCGCAGTGGGGCTCGCTGGCGCCGGATGGCAGCATGGCACTGGACCTGGCACTGGTGCTGGGGCGCCCTGAAGCATTCGAGTATGTGCTGGTGCACGAACTCTGCCACCTGATCCAGCCGAATCATTCGCCCGCGTTCTGGCACGAAGTGGAACAACGTTTCCCCGCGTGGCGCGAGCAGCGCGACTACTTCCAGCTGGAAGGGCGCAGGCTGAAGGCGATGCTTCGCCAGCTGCTGTAGAGCCGATGCTCGGCTGACGCGCGTGGCGCGGATATCCAGCCCTCGCGATCGACAGCAGCCGAGCATGGCTCGGCTCTACAAAAGCGCGCGCAGCGCGCGACCCGCTCCTGCTCTTCCTTCTTCCTTCCGTGATGGGCACACAGGAAACTGTCCGTGGCCGGGCGGGGTGGGTTGCGCAGGGGCGTGAGCCGCATGGATGCGGCGACCGAGCTTACAAAGGACGTACTTGCAGCGACCCCTGCGCAATCCACCCCGCCCGGCCGAGCACGGCTTCTGATTTGAACGACCCACCACGAGGGGCTCAGCCGTTGGCCGAAACCCTCACCCCGCCCGCAACGCCGCCGCTGCCGCCCAGCGTGTCGCCACCCGCGGCGCCGTGATGCACACCGCCTGGTCGGTCACCGTCGTCACCGCGCGCTCCAGCAGCTGGATATCGGCCTCGTGCTGGCGTGCCACATGCGGGTCCTCGAAGAAGATCGCGCGCTGGCAGCGCCCCTCCAGCACCCGGTCGGCAATCTGTGCATCGCCGCCCATCGGGCCACTCTGGTAACGCGTCACCCACGGCGTATCGCTGGGCCAACCCCGGCTCCAGGCCAGCTCGTTCAAGCGCTGCCCGGTGGTGCCCGTCGCAACGCGTTGGCCAAACCGGGCCAGCACATCGAAGTGTTCATCGGCGAAGGCCAGCATCGCCGGCTTCATCGCATCATGCGCGATCAGCGCCAGCGTCTGCCCCTGGAAAGCATGCAGGTCGTCGGCACCGGTGTCGGCAGCCAGCCCGGCGTGGATGCGCTCCACCTCGATCCAGTCGCGTGCAGTGGCCACGGTTGAAATGAACGGCTTGCCGTGGATCACGCACTGCCGCTTGAGCGCGGTTGCTTCCGGAAACACCGAGGACGGATCGACCGGGTCGATCAGGTAGATCGCACCGTCCAGTGTCCGCTCCGGCCCCATGCCGACCACTTCGGCCACCAGCTTCATCAGGCCTCCCTCGCGCCCGTAGGGATACCGGTGCAGGCCGCCGTAGCCGGCCAGGAATCCCTGCCGTTCGATCGCATCGTGGGTGCGCCCGATCGCATGCAGTGACACCCCCAGTTCGCGCAGGCCTGCCTCGCTGGCACGCAGCCAGCGGAACAGCGCCGCGCGCGCATCGTGGTGATGGAGACGGTTGGCAGCCAGGCCGATACGCATCGAGCGCTCCGTAGGACGGGTAGAAGCGGCAGTGTATGTCGGCATTCGCCGATGCGGATGCTTTTCCAATTTTTCTCATTGTCGCGGAAGCCTGCCTCGCTAGCGTGGCTGGCAGCGGTACCGCTGCGCGGCCGTGGTTCCTGCCCGCGAAATGAGGACGTCTACCGTGAATGTCGCCGGCCGCCGCGCCGTCGCCGCCGTCATGGCATCGCTGTTGCTGCCCGGCATCGCCGCTGCATCCGGTTGTACGGGCCCCCTGCAGGTGGCATGGCGCTCCGACCGGCCGCCCCTGTCATACAGCCAGCAGGGCGAGGTTGCGGGATTGGCCGCGGATTACCTGCCGCTGCTGGGCATGCAGGCGGCGCAGCATGCGAAGCCGTTGCCTGCGACGGTACTTACCGAGGGAGCACTGCCGGCCGGCACCCAGGTGCTGCTGGGCTGGCCGCGCGCACAGCTGCCGACAGGCTGGGTGGCCAGCAGGGCCTACCTGGAGGTGCCGCAGGTGATCGTGCGGCGCGAGGGCGCCGCTGCGGTGCTGGGGCTGGAGGGCCTGCGTGGCCGCAGCGTGGCCAGCCCGGACCGGCTGCCGCTGGAGCCATTGCTGGCCGAGCAGGCCCCGGGGGCGCAGCTGCTGGCCCCTGCGCCGCTGGACCACGCGCTGTCACTGCTTCGCGCCGGGCTGGTCGACGCCGTGGTCGCCAATCTCGCTGAACTGGAGGCCGCGCTCCGCGCGGAGCCAGGCGATGCTGTGGTGATCGCGGCACCCGCGGGCTTCGGCGATGCACTGGTACTCGCGGCCGTGCCGGCCTGTGCCGAGGTGGTCGCTGCTTTCGACCAGCGGCTCCTGCAGGAGAGCGATGCACATCGCGCGTCGAGCCGCAGCGCCTGGCTGCCGGACCGGCCACGCGCGCGGCTCACCGGTTCGGCGCTGCGCTGGCTGGTGCCGGCGTCGCTGATCCTGCTCGCGCTCGTGCTGCTGCATGCCTTCGGCTACTGGCGCGTGCATCGCGAGAGCGTGCGTCGCCGCGTGCTGGAGCAGCGGTTGCACGACGTCACCGCGAACCTGCCGGCGGTGGTCTACCAGGCCCGCCGTTCGGCAACCGGCCACTACAGCCTGGCGCAGATCGCCGGTGACGTGCAGGCGTTGTTCGGCGTAAGCGTGGAGACTGCGCGGATCGACCATCTGCAACTGCTGGCCGCGGTGCATGCCGACGACCGCAGCCGGGTGATGGCGTGCATCGAAGCGGCCGCGCTGGTGCGCGGTCCCATCGACGTTACGTTCCGCACCCGGTCGGCGCAGGGCTGGCGCTGGGTCCGATCACAGGGACGACCGCTGCAGTGCGATGACAGCAGCGTGGAGTGGAGCGGCTACTGGTTGGATGTCAGTGAAGCACAGGCGCGTGCAGTAGCGCTGGCCGAGGCGCGCCACGCGGCCGAGCAGGCGGCGCTGGCCAAGAGCCATTTCCTGGCGACCATGAGCCACCAGATCCGCACGCCGATGAGTACCCTGCTGGGCATGCTGGAGCGATTGGCTGCCAGTGACCTGGATGCGGGCCAGCGGCAGGTGCTGACCACCGTGGGTGATGCCGCGCAGATGCTGCGGCAGATCCTGGACGATGTGCTGCACAGCCAGCGCCTGCAGCCAGCGCCACTGCAGCTGCGGCCGACCGATCTTGCGGCGCTGGTGCGCGCGGTGCAGCAGCTGTTGATGCCCGTCGCGGCCAGCCGCGGCCTGCACCTGCACAGCGAGATCGACCCCATGCTGCAGCAGTGGTCGCTGGCCGATGGGCTGCGCCTGCGCCAGGTCCTGTTCAACCTGGCCGGTAATGCACTCAAGTTCACTCTGCAGGGAAGCGTGGTGCTGCAGGCCCATGTGCTGCAGCAGCGCGATGGCGGGCAGCGGTTGCGCCTGCAGGTGACCGATACGGGCGTGGGCATCAGCATGGAGCGGCAACAGGCGGTATTCGCTGCCTACGAGCAGGCCGAGACCTCGACCACGCGCCGCTTTGGTGGCAGTGGGCTGGGCCTGTCGATCTGCCGCGAGCTGGCGGCATCGATGCGGGGCCAGCTGCACCTGCGCAGCGCGCCGGGCAAGGGAACCACCGTATGGCTGGAACTGGTGCTGGCGGCCTGTGCGGCACCGACGGTGGTACCGGTGCTCACGACGGCCGTGCAACGGCCGCTGCCGCCGGCGCGGGCACTGGTTGTTGAAGACCATCCGACCAACCTGCAGTTGCTGGTACAGCGCCTGCGCGAGCTGGGGCTGCAGGTACACGCCTGCGACGATGGCCAGCAGGCATGGGAGGCCTGGCAGGCGCAGCCCTTTGATCTGGTCATCACCGACTGCCATATGCCGCACATGGACGGCTTCGCGCTGGCACGGGCGATCCGTGGCGATACCTGTGCCATCCGTGCGCAGGTGCCGATCGTCGCGCTGACTGCCAGTGTGCTGGAACGCACACGCGAGGCCTGCCGTGATGCGGGCATCGACCATTTCCTGGCCAAGCCGGTGGCGCCGTGCGAACTGCGCGCGCTGCTGGAGGAGCTGCTGTTGCCGGACTCAGTGCGCCAGTAGGCGGACGATGCTGGCAGCGGCATCGCGGCCTTCGGCCACGGCGGTCACCACCAGGTCTGCACCGCGTACCGCGTCGCCACCGGCGAACAGGCGTGGATGCGCGGTCTGGAATGGCAGGCGGTCCTTGCCCCCGGCGACGATGCGGCCGTTGGGCTGGCCTTCCACCCCCAGGTCCGCCAGCCACGCCGGCACGCTCGGCGAGAAGCCGAAGGCGATGATCACCACGTCCGCTTCCAGCAGGGATTCACTGCCTTCGATCGGCACGGCGTTCTGGCGGCCATTGGCATCGGGCTCGCCCAGCCGGGTTTCGACCACGGTCACGCCGATCACTTCATCGTCGGCGCCGGCTTCGATCGACAGCGGCTGGCGGTTGAACAGGAAGCGCACGCCCTCTTCGCGCGCATTGGCCACTTCGCGAGCGCTGCCGGGCATGTTGGCTTCGTCGCGCCGGTAGGCGCAGGTGACCTTGGCCGCGCCGAGGCGCACCGCGCTGCGCACGCAGTCCATGCCGGTATCGCCACCACCGAGCACCACCACCCGCTTGCCGTTGAGGTCGGGCAGGGCGATGGTGTCTTCCCAGCCGGCAATCGGCCGGCCCTTCGGGTCATCGCCGCCGACGATGCGGCTGTTCTGCACCAGGAACGGCAGCGCCGGCAGCACGCCCTTCAGGTCCTGGCCGTCGAGGCCACCATCGGTGTAGCGGTAGGCGCCGGTACCGATGAACACCGCATCGTGGGTGTCCAGCAGCTGCTGCACGCTGAGGTCGCGGCCGATCTCCACGCCGAGGCGGAACTGCACGCCCATGCCCTCCAGCACGCCGCGGCGCCGGTGGATCACGTCCTTGTCCAGCTTGAAGCTGGGAATGCCGAACTGCAGCAGGCCGCCGATCTGCTCGTAGCGGTCATAGACCACCGCGGCAATGCCGGCGCGGGCCAGGCGGTCGGCGCAGGCCAGGCCCGCGGGACCGGCCCCGATCACCGCAACGCTGCGGCCGGTCGGCTGCACCGCGCCCAGGTCAGGGCGCCAGCCGCTGGCCAGCGCGGTATCGACGATGTATTTCTCCACCGCACCGATGGTGACCGCACCGAACTCTTCCAGCGTGCAGCTGCCCTCGCACAGGCGATCCTGCGGGCAGACCCGGCCGCACACCTCCGGCAGCGGGTTGGTGCTGTGGCACAGCGTGGCGGCTTCGTGGATGCGGTTCTCCTGCACCAGCTGCAGCCACTGCGGAATGGCGTTGTGCACCGGGCACTTCCAGCTGCAGTACGGGTTGCCGCAGTCCAGGCAGCGGCCCGCCTGGTACTGGGCGTCCTCCTTGCCGAACTTTCCGTACAGCTCGCCCCAGTCGCCGGACGTGCGCAGTTCCACCGGGATGCGCTGCGGCATGGTGCGGGGCAGGTCGAGGAACTGGAAGGCGTGCTTGCGGCTCATGGCGGGCTCTGGAATGCGGGGGGGAACGTTGCCGGCCAGCGGCCGGCACTACCGGAAAACATCACGCGGCGCGTCGCAGGGTTTCGGTCAGCGACTCGATGCTGGCGGCCTTGGGTTTGACCAGCCAGAACTTGCCGATGTAATCGCGGAACTCGTCCAGGATCTGCTGTGCCCAGATGCTGCCGGTCAGCTCGCGATGGCGGCCGATCAGGCGGTGCAGGTGCTGGCGGTAGTTCTCGAAGCCTTCGGCGGACACGCGATGGATGTCGATCAGCTCGTGGTTGTAGCGGTCGACGAAATCACGGTCCACGTCCAGTACGTAGGCCAGGCCGCCGGTGAAGCCGGCGCCGAAGTTCAGCCCGACCTTGCCCAGCACCAGCACCACGCCATCGGTCATGTACTCGCAGCAGTGGTCACCGGCACCTTCGACCACGGCCAGCGCGCCGGAATTGCGCACCGCGAAGCGCTCGCCGGCGCGGCCGGCAGCGAACAGCTCACCGCCGGTGGCACCGTACAGGCAGGTGTTGCCGATGATGGCGGTGCTGCGTGCCTCGAAGCGCGCGCCACGCGGCGGCCGCACCACCAGCCGGCCGCCAGCCATGCCCTTGCCGACGTAATCGTTGGCTTCGCCTTCCACTTCCAGGTGCAGGCCACCGACATTGAAGGCGCCGAAGCTCTGCCCGGCGCTGCCACGGAAGCGCAGTTCCAGCGGTGCCTCGGCCATGCCCTGGTTGCCGTGCGCGCGTGCCACCGCACCCGCCAGGCGGGTACCGATGCTGCGGTCGGTGTTGTGGATCAGGAAGCGATGCTCGCCGCCGCGCTTGTGCTCGATGGCCGGGGCCAGCAGGCCATCCATCTGCGTGGCCAGGCTGTCCGGCGATTCGTACAGGCGCTGCGCGGCGCAGTGGCTGCCCTCGTAGCGGCTGTCGGCCAGCAGGCGCGACAGGTCCACGCGCACGCCGTCGCGCGGCGCGGATTCGATCTGGCGCAGCAGGTCGGTACGGCCGACGATCTCTTCCAGCGAACGCGCGCCCAGGTAGGAAAGCCAGCCACGCACTTCTTCGGCCAGCAGCCGGAAGAAGTTCTCCACGCGCTCGGGCTGCCCGGTGAAGTGGTTCTCGCGCAGGCGCTCGTCCTGGGTGGCCACGCCGGTGGCACAGTTGTTGAGGTGGCAGATGCGCAGGTACTTGCAGCCCAGCACGATCATCGGCGCGGTGCCGAAGCCGAAGCTGTCGGCGCCCAGCAATGCGGCCTTGACCACGTCCAGCCCGGTCTTCAGGCCGCCATCGGTCTGCAGCAGGGTACGGCCGCGCAGGTCGTTGGCGAGCAGCGCCTGGTGCGCCTCGGCCACGCCCAGCTCCCACGGCACGCCGGCATAGCGGATCGAGCTGACCGGCGAGGCACCGGTGCCGCCATCATGGCCGGAGATGGTGATCAGATCCGCACCGGCCTTGACCACGCCCGCCGCAATCGTTCCGACGCCGGCATGGCTGACCAGCTTCACCGACACCAGCGCGGTCGGGTTGACCTGCTTGAGGTCGTAGATCAGCTGCGCCAGGTCCTCGATCGAATAGATGTCGTGGTGCGGCGGCGGCGAAATCAGGCCGATGCCCGGGCGCGCATAGCGCAGCCGCGCGATCAGTTCGTTGACCTTGTGCCCGGGCAGCTGGCCACCCTCGCCGGGCTTGGCACCCTGCGCGACCTTGATCTGCAGCACCTCGGCATTGACCAGGTACTCGGCGGTCACGCCGAAGCGCCCGGAGGCCACCTGCTTGATCTTGCTGCGCCTGGCGGTGCCATAGCGTGCGGGGTCTTCACCGCCTTCGCCGGAATTGCTGCGGCCACCCAGGCGATTCATCGCAATCGCCAGCGCTTCATGCGCTTCCGGTGACAGGGCGCCGAGGCTGATCGCCGCGGTATCGAAGCGCGGGAACAGTTCGCTGGCCGGGGCCACTTCATCGAGCGGTGCGGGCGTGGCGGCAGGGACCAGTTCCAGCAGGTCACGCAGTGCCGAGGGCGGGCGCGCATGCACCGCATCGCAGTACTGCTGCCAGGCACGCGGATCGCCGCTGCGCGCCGCGCGCTGCAGGGTGGTGACCACGTCCGGGTTGTACATGTGGTACTCGCCGCCGTGCACGTACTTCAGCAGGCCGCCGACATCCAAGTCCTGCTGCGCGTCCCACGCCTGCGCGCACAGCTCGCGCGCGTCGGCATCCAGGCGCGCGAAACCCGCGCCACCGATGCGCGAAGCGGTATCCGGGAAGCACAGATCGACGACCTCCGGTTCCAGGCCGATGATCTCGAACAGCTGCGCGCCGCGGTAGCTGGCCACGGTACAGATGCCCATCTTCGAGATGATCTTCGACAGCCCCTTGTAGACGCCCTTGCGGTAGCGGCGGCCGATCTGCGACTGCTCACCGCCCTTGCTGAGCTTGAGGATGCCGCGGCGGCCCAGGTCGAACAGGGTCTGGTAGGCCAGGTACGGATACACCGCCGTGGCGCCGAAGCCGAGCAGGCAGGCCATGTGGTGCGGGTCGCGCGCGGTGCCGGTCTCGACGATGAGATTCACGTCGCAGCGCAGGCCCAGCCGCGAGAGGTGGTGGTGGATGGCGCTGGTGGCCAGCAGCGCATGCACCATCGGCCGCCCGGCCACCGGGTAGCGGTCGGACAGCAGCAGCATCACCATGCCTTCGCGCGCGGCCTGTTCGGCCTCGGCGCAGATGCGCTCGATGCCGGCACGCAGGCCCTCGTCTTCGCTGTAGGACAGGTCGAGCAGACGGTTGGCCTGCGCGTACTGGTCCATCTTCAGCAGCTGGCGCAGCTTGCGCTGGCTGAGCACCGGCGAATTGAGGATGACGTGGTTCACCGTCTCCGGACCGGCATGGAAGATGTTGGTCTCCTTGCCGAGCTGGGTGGACAGGGACATCGCGCAGTCTTCGCGCAGCGGATCGATCGGCGGGTTGGTGACCTGCGCGAAGGCCTGGCGGAAATAGTCGTACAGCGGGCGGCTGCGCTGGCTCAGCACCGCCATCGGCGTGTCGTCGCCCATCGAGCCGGTGGCTTCCTGCTCGGTCTCGGCCAGCGGCCGCAGCACCTGCTCCACTTCCTCGCTGCTGAGCTGGTACAGCTTGTGGTAGCTGCGCAGGGTGGCTTCGTCGAACGGCTCTTCCACCAGCGACGGGTCGATCAGTTCGGTCTGCAAGTAGGTCACGCCCTGCTGCAGCCACTGCTTGTAGGGCGCGCGGCCGCGGTTGATGCGGTCGACCGCATCGGAGTCGAGCAGGTCGCCGCGCTTGAGGTCGATCGCGATCATTTCGCCGGGGCCGAGCTTGCCCTTGCGCACCACCCGCTCGGTGGGCACTTCCCACACGCCCGCTTCAGAGGCAACCAGGAAGTGGCGGTCGGCGGTCAGCATCCAGCGTGCCGGGCGCAGGCCGTTGCGGTCGAGGGTGCAGACGGCGTAGCGGCTGTCGCAGGCAACGATGCCGGCCGGGCCATCCCACGGCTCGCTGTTCAGGCCGTGGAACTCGTAGAACGCGGCCAGGTCCGGGTCCTTGAACTCCAGCGACTGGGTGGCCGGCGGCACCAGGATGCGCAGCGCCTGGATCAGCTCCATGCCACCGGCGACCATCAGTTCCAGCATGTTGTCCAGGCTCTGCGAGTCCGAGCCGTGCATGGAGATCACCGGGTCGAATTCGGCGATGTCGAAGCGCGGCGTCTTCCACACCTTGCTGCGCGCCTGGGCCCAGCGGCGGTTGCCTTCGATGGTGTTGATCTCGCCATTGTGGGCGAGCATCCGGAACGGGTGGGCAAGCGGCCAGCGCGGCAGCGTGTTGGTCGAGAAGCGCTGGTGGAACACGATCGCGCTGGAGGCCAGTTCGCGCCGCTGCAGGTCCGGATAGAAGCGGCTGAGCTTGTCCGGCAGCACCATGCCCTTGTAGCTGATCGCATCGGGGGTGAGGGTGGTGACGTAGAAATCAGCGTGATCGCGCAGCTGCTGCTCGCTGCGGCGACGGGCCAGGAACAGCGCCAGCGCGAAGCCGGCATCGTCCTGGCCGACACCGGCATCGACGAACACCTGTTCGATGCGCGGCAGGGTATCGCGCGCCAGCTGGCCGCAGACGCTGTCATCGGTGGGTACCTCGCGCCAGCCGGCGACCTTGCAGCCGACCGCTTCCACCTGCGCCTGCAGCTGGGTACGGCAGGCGTCGGCGGCCTCGGTGTCGTGCGGCAGGAACACCAGGCCGGCAGCGAAGCGCGCGGCGGTGGTGATGCCGGCTTCGCTGGCCAGCAGTTTCAGGAATGCATCGGGGCGGCGCAGCAGCAGGCCACAGCCATCGCCGGTCAGGCCATCGGCGGCGACGCCGCCACGGTGGGTCATGCGCGAAAGCGCGGCGATGGCGGTATCAACCAACAGGCGCGAAGGTTGATCGTCGAGCTGGGCGACCATGCCAAATCCACAGGCATCGCGCTCGGAGCGCGGGTCGTAAAGCCCTTGGCGGTTGCGGGGGGCCATCTCTACCTCGATGCGTATAGGGTTGGCGGCGACACTCGTCCCCGCTCATTCCCTGGAGCGCATCGTGAGGCCACCGGATGCCTCGACTAGATCACAGGTTGCTGCAGCGCCGCAATACACGGTTGCAGGTGCAACAGAACGCGCCGGCAACCCCGTGCCGGCGCGGGGTCGCCCTCAGCCGCAGCGCACGCCGCTGACCAGGCCCTTGTCGTCCACTTCGATGTTCAGGCGGTCGCCGAGGAATTCCATCGTGGCCACGTCGTTGGGCTTCATGACGCGCAGCTGGTGGGCACCGGCATCTTCCTGCGCCTGCTTGCCCAGCGCGTCGGCGTAGGCCTGGCCGACCAGGCTCTGCACCTGGCTGGCATCGCAGGTGCCGACCGGCGGTGCCTCGGTGGCCTTGCCGGCTTCGTCGGCCGGTGCCTTAGCGGCTTCGGCAGCCTGCTGGGCATGGGCCGTGGCCGAATCCTGTTCATCCAGCGCCGGTGCCTGGCAGGCGGTCAGGGCCAGCACGGCCGGCAGCAGCAGGGCGGAGAGCGAACGGGCGCGAATCGGGAACGACATCATGACTCCGGAAGGGATTGTGAAAGCCCGAGCATAGCGGCGAACCGATCCTCACGTGTTTGTCTTGTGTTATCGACAGGATCGCGGCAGCGCGGCAGCGACACTGCACGCATGCCGACCCCCTCTACCCCCGAACGACAGGCCGCGCGCGCTGCGGGCCTGCGCTATGTCGATGACACCCAGCCGGGCATCAGCCGGCGCCGCGCCGGCAAGGGCTTCAGCTACCGCGATGCCGATGGCCATGCGGTGCGCGATGCCGCCACCCTGCAGCGCATCCGCGCGCTGGCGATCCCACCGGCCTATACCGCCGTATGGATCTGCGCCCACGCCAATGGCCATCTGCAGGCCACCGGCCGCGATGCCCGCGGGCGCAAGCAGTACCGCTACCACGCCGATTGGGCCGCAGTGCGCGACGCCGGCAAGTTCGACCGGGTGATCGCCTTTGGTGAAGCACTGCCCGCGCTGCGGCGCCGGCTCAGCCGCGATCTCAAGCACAGCGGCTTCCCCCGCGAAAAGGTGCTGGCGGTCGTGGTCGCGCTGCTGGCCGACACCCTGGTGCGGGTAGGCAATGAGTCCTATGCCAAGGAAAACAGATCCTTTGGCCTGACCACGCTGCGCAACCGGCACCTCGACCTGCTGCGCGGCGGGCGCGTACGGATGCGCTTCCGCGGCAAATCCGGGCAGCTGCACGAAGTGACGGTAGGTGACCGCCGGCTGGGCACGCTGGTGCGCGGCGTGCAGCAGTTGCCGGGCCAGGCGTTGTTCCAGTATCGCGACGACGACGGTGCCATCCAGCCGGTCGACTCCGGTGCGGTCAACGATTACCTGCGCGAGGTGATGGGCGAGGAATTCACCGCCAAGGATTTCCGCACCTGGGGCGGCACCCTGGCCGCGGTGCAAGCGTTCGCGGCCACCGAGTTGCCCGAACCGGCCAGCCAGCGTGCGCTGGCCAAGGTACAGCGTGAGGTGGTGTGCAAGGTGGCGACCCAGTTGGGCAATACCCCTGCGGTGTGCCGCAAGGCCTACATCGACCCCTGCGTGTTCGCCGGCTGGGAGCGCGGCGAACTGGCGGAACTGGCCGGCCTGCGTGGGCCGCGCCAGTGGGAACAGGCCACCCTGCGCGTGCTGCGCAGGGCGCGCCGGCTCAGCCGCAGGCGTCAGCCGCAATAGATCGCGGTGATGTTGTTGGTGCGGCCCCTCTCGATGGTCAGGCGGTCACCGCCTTCGTGTGCCGGCGGCACGCGCGGGCCGTCATGGCGCAGCACCTGCACGTGCAGGCTGTCGCTGTCCACGCGCGCGCGCTCGACGGTTGCGGCGGAGGCGGCCAGGCCGAGCGCACCACGCACCCTGTCGCTGTGGCACTGGCCGGAAATCACGCCGTCGATCGGCTGCACCTGGGCCACCGGCGTGCTGCTGCAGGCGGCGAGGGCGAGACAGACGGCGGCGGTGGCGATGGCATGCTTCATGGAAGGGTTCCTTGGTGTGGTTGCGTGCAGCGTGCGACGGCGCACGTGGTGGCGGAATGAACACCGTGCACATCGTGGATACGGTGCGCTCACCCCCGCCAACAGCCTGGGTGGAGACACTGCAGTCGCGGCGGATGCCGCCCCCGGTACTGCGGCGCATGCGCCCGGTAGTGCCGGCCGCTGGCCGGCAATCCCATTCCCCCCCCGAGGAGACCTGCATGGCCACCACCCGAAAGACCCCCGCCCGCCGCAAAGCCTCACCCAAGGTGCGCAAGGGCAGCACCGCGCCCCAGACCGCTGCCGACCCCGCTCGCCCGCGGGTGGTGAAGACCGCAACCCGCAAGGCGGCGGCCGGTGATCCCCGCGCCGCCCGCGTTGCCGCCCGGCAGCGGCGCCTGCAGGACCAGGAAAAGGCCAAGGACGCCCGCGCAGCCAAGAAGGCCACGAAAAAGACCGCGACCCAGGCCGGCGCACGCCGCCAGCCGGAGGCCATGCCGGCCCAGCAGCTGGCAAAGCCGGGGCACGAACACGAACTGGAGCTGGCACCGCGCTTCCTCGCGCCGGACTACACCGGCAGCGGCAAGCTGCAGGGCATGCGCGCGATCGTCACTGGCGGTGATTCCGGCATCGGCCGTGCTGTGGCCGTGCTGTTCGCACGCGAAGGCGCCGATGTGGCGGTCCTGCACCTGGACGAGGCCGAAGATGCCGACATCACCCGCCAGCACGTGGAGCGCGAAGGTGGCCGCTGTGTGGTGATCGCCGGTGACGTGCGCGACCCGCGCTTCTGCAACAAGGCGGTCAAGCAGGTGGCCAAGGCCTTCGGTGGCATCGACATCCTGGTCAACAATGCCGCGTTCCAGCTGCACTGCGAGCGGCTGGAGGATCTGGAAGACGCGCACCTGCAGGAGACGCTGCAGACCAACATCGGCGGCTACATCCAGATGGCGCGTGCGGTACTGCCGCATCTGGGTGAGGGCGCCAGCATCATCAACACCGGCTCGGAAACCGGACTCTTCGGCAGCAAGGCGCTGATCGACTACTCGGCCACCAAGGGCGCGATCCATGCGTTCACCAAGGCTCTGGCCAGCCAGCTGCTGCCGCGCGGCATCCGGGTCAACTGCGTGGCGCCGGGGCCGGTATGGACGCCGCTGAACCCGGCCGACAAGCAGGCCGGGGATGTCGCCGAGTTCGGAAAGGACAGCGACATGGGCCGGCCTGCACAGCCTGAAGAGCTGTCACCGGCGTATGTGTTCCTGGCCTCGCCGGTCTGTGCAAGCTACATCAGCGGGGCGATCCTGCCGGTGATGGGTGGGCCGCGCGGCTGAGTCGTGTCGGTTCCCGCCTGGATCCGGCGGCAGCGAAGGTGTGCGGCCTGTCAAAGGCCCCACACCGTGCGATTGGGGTAGGCTGATCCTGTACCGACCATGTTCAAGGACCGACCATGCCCGAAATGGATATCAATGCCGCAGCCAACGAGGTCGTCGCCCTGCTGTGGCGGAACGATGCGCGTGCTGCCGCCACCCGCCTCCAGGCCCTGCACGACGGCCAGAGCGCAGTGGTGCAGGAATCGCTGGATCGCTATATCTCGGCGCGTGCGGCCGCCGAGCTTGAGGGCTTGCGCCGGAACGGGGGCGTGGCCGCAGCGGATGCAGCTACGGTGAATCCGATGCTGGATCGCTTGGGCGAGGCGACGCGCCCGCCGCGGATGCCCGATGCTGCCGAGACAGCGGGATTGAGCCAGGCCCAGCAGTACGACGTTTATGGCAGCATCGTGGCCCAGCGCGGCAACATCGCAGCGAACGATGCAATGGCAACCCAGGACCGCGTGGTGCTGGGGTTGCGCGATGAGAACCGCACGACCGAGGCGCGCGGACGTGGGGTCTACGATGACCGCATCGTGGTGCTGTGGAAGGATGCGCAGGGCCGCGGCCATGTGCGCGAGTTCAACCAGGCCACGACCGAGCCGACCGCCCAGTACGACGGCCATGCCAAGACCGCGCCGCGCAGCCCGGGCTTTGGCAATGTGGCGCCGCGTGCCAAGACCGAGGGTGAGGACGTCAACGGCGACCGGGTCAAGGATCTGGGGCGCCTGGGCGAGGGCACCATCGAGATGCGCGCGACCACCCATCCGCGCAATGGCCATCCCGATGAGTTCGCGCTGCGTCCTTCGCAGGACGCGATCACTGCGGGCGCCGGACGGGTGGAGCGCGACAGCAATGGCGATGGCTGGTTCGATGCGCGTGATACCCAGGGCGTGCAGGACCTCAACGACACCTTCAAGATCCATCGTGGCAGCCGTTCCAACACCGATTCGGCCGGTTGCCAGACCATCGGTGGCGGCGAGTATGACGACTTCGTGTCGACGGTGCGCGGCACGCCTGGGCAGAACCGCTGGCAGTACGTGCTGACCTCGGTTGCACCCGGCCAGACGCGCGAATTTGGGCAGGACGTGCCGCTCGCGGCCAACGATGACCCCCGTCAGCCGCAGCATCGCGATCATGCCCTGCAGCAGCAGATCAGTACGCGCCTGCAGGCCCTGGGCGGACGCTACGCCGAGCATGCCGAGGACTACAGCCTGGTGATGCTGCGCGAAGCGAAGGCCGCGGGCATCACCCGGGTCGACCAGATCGTGGCCAGCAATCCCAGCGCCGGCCGTGCGGCTGGCGAGACACTGTTCCTGGTGCAGGGCAGCCCGGGCGATCCTGCGGCGCTGCGCGCAGGGGTCAATGCGGCCGAGGTGCGCGAGACCGCGGTGGAATCCAGCCTGCGCCAGCTGCAGCAGCAATCGCGCGAACAGGCTGCACCTGCGCCCGCGCCGGCACAGCAGCAGGACGCGCCGGTGATGGGAGGGCGTTGATCGATGATCCAATCGCAGCTGACGCCGAGCGTTCCATTGATGCTGCTGCTGGCCTGCAGTGCCTGCGCGCCCGCTGGAGAGCGCGTCGCGCCGGTGGCGCCCACTGCCAGCTCGGCCGCGAAACCGGAGGCCCTGCCTGCGCAGACCCTTCCCACGGACCGCGGACTGCCCGCATTGCCGAAGGCTTCCGGCAGCGGCCATCCCGGCGGCCGCTACGCTACGCTGCCCGAACCTGCCAGGCAGGTGCTGGCGCAGTTGAAGTGCAACGTGGAGAGCGCCAGCAAGGTGGAGGTGCTCTCCATTCCCGCGCAGGATGGCCAGCAGGATTTGATGGTTACTGATCGCAGCGGGCCGCGTTTCCGCTATTGGATGCGGTCGTTCTCCGGCAGTGGCGGTACCACCGGCTATCTGGTGCAGCTGCAGGGCTGCCCGGCAACCACCACGGGCATGCGCGCCTACATCGCACAGGGAGCCGCACCGCTGCAGGATGTCACCGCATCCATCCTGGCGCAGGCCGGATTGCCCGATGCGGCGACCATGACGGCCTACCAGGACAAGGGCGCGGGCGATCTGTTCGCCTTCATCGGCGTGCTGGACAAAGTGCCAGTGCTGCGCTGGGTGGCCGAAGCCGACCCCGAACAGCCACTGGCCGCCGATGCACGCAGCTTCGACCATGGCAATGCCATCCACGGCGGTTTCCTGCACTGGAACCAGGATCACTTCGAAGTGGCCAGGGCCGTTCCCGCCGCGCTATGGCCCTGCGATGACAGCCCGTTGCTGCCGTGCAAGGCCGACCCGTTCGTGACGGGGCGTTGAGGCATCGCGCACATAGAAGTCGGCAATGCGCGGAATGAACTGCTGCGGATTGGCACCGACAAGATTGGTCAGCACCACGACCGCCACGCCGCGCTCGGGATAGACCACGAAGGCCGAGCGCGCACCGCCGATACCGGCCACCTGAAGGTCGGGCGATGCGCGCAGTACCGCCCAGCCACCCGCCCACGGGCCGGCGCGGCCATCAGCGAGGCGCTCTGCGCTCCACATCCGCCGCAGTGCCGTCTCCGGCAGCAAACGGCCTTCGGTCAGTGCGACGAGCCAGCGCGCGGTGTCGTCGGCGGTGGTGAGGATGCCGCCACCGGCCCAGAGCGAAGGCGGTATGTCGTAGAACCAGTGCGACAGGCGGGACGGTGCACCCACAGCATCGGTGGCACGCGGGGCCAGGCTGTACATCGTCGCCGCATCCGGAATCAGGTCGTAGCTGTCGCCGAAGGTGGTGCGGGCCATGCGCGCGCTGCTGAACTGGCGTGTGGCCAGGAAACGTTCGTAGGACATACCGGATTGCTGCGCGATGATCCGTGCCAGCAGGACATAGTTGGTCTGGTTGTAGGCGAAGCGCTGCCCGGGCGCCGCTTCCAGCGGCCGCGCTGTCACCGCCGTCCACGCCTGTGCTTCGGAGCCACCGCCCAGCAGTCCGTTCGCATCAAGGATGTCCGGAAGGCCTGAGGCATGCGCCAGCAACTGGTGTACGCGCACGTCTCTCCACGCTGGCGGAAGATCATCCAGGTAACGCGAGGCCGGCGCGTCCAGATCCAGTCGTCCCTCCTGCGCCAGCTGCGCAGCCGCCACGCCGGTGAATGCCTTGGTGGCCGAGTTGAGCGGGAAGCGGGTGTCGCGCGAGGCACGCACACCGTTCTCGACATTGGCCAGACCGTAGGCCTCGGACAGCACGATCTGCCCGTCCTTGACCACCGCGACCTGCAATCCGGGGATGCGCTGTTCCAGCATGACCTGGCGGATCAGGCGGCGGGTCTGGTCGTTGGCCGGGTCGTGGCTGGCAGAGATGGCAGCGAAGGGCAGTGCACTGATGAGCATGAGCAGCACTCGGAGCGTGGGACGGAACATGCGACATTCCACTGGGACGTTGCGGATCGGATGCAGACGGCGCGTCAAAGGTTTAAGGGCGCGGTGGTGCCTACCGTTCGTCGGCCCATGACTTCCGGGGGGTTGACTACAGTTGTCGTCACGCAGACAGTGGCGACACGTGTAGTCAAGGGAGTGGTGTCATGCGTGGCAAGACGATCGGGGACCAGGAGCTGGCCCTGCTGCAGTACATCGATGAACATGCGCCGGCCACGGTCGGCGAGGTCGCCAGTGGCTATGGGGAGGCCCGTGGGCTGGCCCGCTCCACCGTGCTGACGATGATGGAGCGACTGCGGGCGAAGGGGTATCTTCAGCGCCAGCAGCAGGACGGTGTCTACCGCTACCAGGCCACGCGTGGCCCGCAGAGCGTGCTGCAGGGCGCGGTGGCGCAGTTCGTCGACAACACCCTGCAGGGCTCGGTGTCGCCGTTCGTGGCCTACCTGTCGCAGCGCCAGCAGGTCAGCGACAACGAGCTGGCCGAACTGGAAGCGCTGGTTGCCCAACTCCAATCGCGCCGCCACGAGGGCTGAGCCATGGACACCACGATGCTGATCCCGATGTTGGAACGGCTGGGCTGGACCAGCCTGCAGACCGTGCTGCTGGTGGCCCTGGTGTATGGCGTATGCCGCGCGCTGCCGTCGCTGTCGGCGGCGACCCGCTGCCGCCTGTGGTGGCTGGTCTCGCTGCAGGCTGTGCTCGGCCTGTTCTGGAGCCAGCCGTTGCAGCTGGCTTGGCTGCCGGCGCCGCAGGCGGTGGCGATGAGCGCGACCGATGTGGCCGCCGACATGGTCTACCCGCTGGCCCCGGAGGCCTCGGCACAGCTGTTGGCCGCAATGCCGATGCCCGCCGCGGACGTGCCGGCGGTGGCATGGTGGGCCGTCGCACTGGCCACGCTGTGGATGTCCGGCGTGCTGCTGATGGCCCTGCGTACCTTCGGTGAGTGGCTTCGCTGCCGCGCGCTGCTGGCAGCGGCCTATCCCTGCGAGGACGAGGCGCTGGTGCAGGCCCTGCAGCTGGCCTCCGATGCGCACGGCGTGCGTCCTGCGCCGCGGTTGTGGATGAGCACGCAGGTGGACGCACCGCAGCTGGTCGGGCCGTTCCGCCCGGTGCTGCTGCTGCCGGCGGGCGACAACGCCCTGCAGGGCGACGCGCTGGACCTGGCCCTGACCCACGAACTGCAGCACCTGCAGCGGCGTGACCTGCAATGGGGCCTGCTGCCTGCACTGGCCCAGCACCTGTTCTTCTTCCACCCGCTGCTGCGCCTGTCGGTGCGTGAATATGCACAGGCGCGCGAGGAAGCGGTGGATGCAGCGGTGGTTGGCCAGCACGGTGCCAGCCGCCAGGCCTATGGCCGTCTGCTGCTGCAGCTGGGCGTGGCACCGCAGCCGCATCTGGGCGTGGCCAGTGCCGCACCGGATACCACCAGCCTCAAGCGCCGCCTGCTCTCGCTGCAGTCGCGCCGGTCCTGCCCGCGCATCCTGGCGATGGCGTTGACTGCGGTGGTGCTGGTGGTGGGCGTGGCGCCGATGCGGCTGGTCGCAGCGCCGGT
Organism: Stenotrophomonas sp. YJH_SMC_65; assembly: GCF_059369475.1. Classification (NCBI taxonomy): domain Bacteria; kingdom Pseudomonadati; phylum Pseudomonadota; class Gammaproteobacteria; order Lysobacterales; family Lysobacteraceae; genus Stenotrophomonas; species Stenotrophomonas sp. YJH_SMC_65. The sequence goes on along the minus strand of NZ_JCAFSR010000005.1, from coordinate 276,836 downwards.
GCCGCCGGCACCGCCCGCGCCTCCTGCGGCGCCGAAGGTCGTGCCGCCGCCGCCGCCGAAGGCTCCGAAAGCGCCGCCCGCACCGCCTTCGTCCGCGCGCGTTCCGGCCGTGCCGGTGGCGCCCGCGCCGCCCGCCGAGCCGGCTGATGTCGAGGCGTTGTCAGGTCCGGACGATGCGGATGTGGCGGTCGACGTGGATGCGGATGTCGATGTCGATACCGGCATGCACAGTGAACACACGACCTCCCGCACCACTTCCATCACCACCTACGGCCGCCTGGACCTGGGCAAATCGCCGCCGGAGGCCTTCGTGCTGGTAGATGGCGATTCGACCTTCGCCAACGGCGGCATGGACGACGTGACGGTGGCCCGCAGACAGCTCGGCAAGGGCCCGGCGCTGTGGTTCCGCAAGGGCGACAAGCGCTACGTGGTGCGAGACCCGATGATGATCCAGAGCCTGCAGCGTGCCTACAGCGGCGCGGCGGATCTGGGCCGCCAGCAGAGCGAACTGGGCCGCCAACAGAGTGCGCTGGGTCGCCAGCAGGGCGAACTCGGCAGGCAGATGGGCGAGATGGGCCGCCTGCAGGGCGAGGAGGCGCGCCGCATGGCACTGGCCGCTGCCGAGGCTGCGCGCAGCGCGGTGGCCGCGCATGACATCAACCGCGAAGCGGCGGCAGAAGCGGCGAAGGCGGCGCGGGGCGCGACCAACGATGCGGCCATTGCACGTGAGGCTGCACGTGAGGCTGCTGCAGAGGCACGTCGTGCGATGCAGGAAGTGGACAACGAAACCGCGCGGGCCACCCACACCCGCGGCATGCAGCGCCTGGCCAGCCAGCAGTCTGAACTGGCCAGCCGCCAGGCGGCGCTGGGCAGCCGGCAGGCTGCGTTGGGTGAGCGTCAGGCACGCGTGCATGAGCAGGCGTCGCGGCAGGCGCAGCAGGTGATCGCGCGCGCACTGGCCAGCGGCAAGGCCGAGCGACTCTGAATGGTAGTGCCGGCCGCTGGCCGGCAATGTGGGGTGCCGGCCAGTGGCCGGCACCCACTGGGTTGATCAACCGCAGCTGGCGCGCTCGATCCGGTTCTGACCGTCCACCTGCACCGTCACGCGGTCCTGGCGGAAGTCCATGGTTACTTCCATGCCCGGCTTGACCACGCGCGCGTTGCGGGCACCGCTATCGGCGACCAGTTTCTTGATGGTGGCCTCGTCGGCGGTCTTGCCGGTGAAGGCTTCCAGCGCTTCCGGCCTGCATTCGTGGGCGGCATCGGCCACCGGTGCCGGTGCGGCATCGTGGGTGGTGCTGCTGCCGGCGTGGCTGCAGGCGGCCAGCGGCAGGATGGCGAGCAGGGCAAGCGGATTGAGGCGCATCGTCGGGCTCCAGGCGTGGATGGTGGCGGCAGTGTCACCGCTGCCACCGTCAGGGCATGTCAACGCGGCCCTGGGCCATTACTGCCCGACCAGCGCCAGTGTTTCGCGCTCGCGCTGCTCCTCGCGCACCAGTCGCTGCAGCAGCAGGGCCAGGGTGACCACGTCCTGATGGTTGTGGTCGGCCACCCGACGCAGGTTCACCGCATCGCCGCCGCGCAGGAAACGCAGCCATGCGCCCGGGGCTTCGGAGCCAGGCAGGTCATCCTCGCGCACCACGCGCAGCAGCTGGCGCTCAATGGTGGACAGCTTGCAGTTCTCCCACGTGCCGCGATAGCGGCGGCGGGTCGGGTAGAGCAGGTCGACGTGATCCAGCGCGCTGATCGGGCAACGCTGGCGGGCCAGCCGGTAGCGCGTCTTCAGCAGCGGCGCATCGTAGCTGCGCCCGTTGTAGCTGCAGAACACGGTGGACGGCTGCAGCCAGCGGGCGAAGGTGGCCAGCATCGCTTCCTCGGCGGCCATCGTCGACATCAGCAACTGGCGGATGCGCAGGCCTTCGCCACGCTGCGGGCACACATGCCAGTCGGCGGCGCCGATCATGAAGGCGCGGGTGCCAGTGCCGCCGGCCAGGCCGGTGGTCTCGGTATCGAAGAACAGCAGGTCGCGCGCGGCGACGTGCTCGTGCTCGCGCCTGGCGAAAGCCAGGGAAAGCGGTTCCGCGGGAATCGATTGCGGCTGCAGCGACTCGATCAGGAACAGTCCCGGCGCGATTTCCTCGCCGGGCAGCTGGCGATCCTGGGCACTGGCGCGTGCCGGTGCGGCTCCACCACGCGAGCGCAGGCCGAGCAGGCGGTGCAGGCTGCCCACTTCCGGTCGACGCAACGGTGCGGCGGCCGTCACAGGCGCGGCAGCGCCGGTCGGCTTGTGGCGGATTTCCTGTTCGACCCAGGCGAACACCGAGCGCTCCGCCGGTGGCTGCCGTGCATCGTTGGCGGCTACCGGGGCCGGCGCCGGGGGGGGCGGCTCGGGTGCCACCGGCGTGACTGCTTTCGGGTCGCCGGCCTGCTTCCGCAGCAGGCGCAGCTTTTCCAGGCTCAGGCTCACGGTGCCAGCAGCTCCATCGGCTCGCGCGTGGTCACCACCACGTCGCGCACGTGCTGGCAGGCTTCTGCGTCGAACAGGTCGAGCACGCGCAGCGCCAGCGCGCGCGGCGAGGTTTCATCTTCCTCCTGTGCAGCCAGCACCGGGCCGACACAGGCCGGGCAACCGGCCTTGCAGTCGCAACGCTGCACCAGTTCGCGCGCGCGCTGCACCAGCTCGGCCTGGCGCTGCCACAGCGGCTCGCTCAGGCCAACGCCGCCAGGAAAGTTGTCGTACAGATAAACGGTCGGCACGAACTCCTGCAGCAGCTCCACCGCGCCAGGGTCGCCTTCGCTGCCGCGCAGCTGGCCACGGCCGCTCTGGTCGGCGATCGCGAACCAGGCACCATCGCCGTTGCCGACTGACTTCTGCAGATCGCGCGCATCGGCCATCACCGCCACGGTGGCGACGATGTGCAGGGCATACGCGGCGCCAAGGAAGCCATCCAGCGCATCCTGCTTGCTGGCGAACGCGCGCAGCAGCAGCGCCTGCGGCAGCTGCCACCACACCGCAGTGGTGTGCAGTTCCTGGTCGGGCAGGTTCACCGGCCCATAGCCGATGTTCTCGTGGGTGTAATAGCGGATCTTCTTGTAGCCGGCCACGCGACGCACCACGTGCACTTCGCCATGGTGCGAATCGCCACGGCCGGCCACGCCACCGTCGAAACGGTCCAGCACCTTGAGCTTGGTGAAGTCGATGCTGTCGGTGTAGTAATCCACATGGGTGCGGGTGACATAGGCTTTGCGGCCGTCCCAGTCCAGCGTCTCCACCTGGTAGGGCGTGGACTGCACCATGTGGATGGCGCCTTCGTACAGGGTGAGTGCGGCGGCGGAATAATCGACCTCGGCGATGATCTGCTGGCGGCCGTCGCTGCGGTCGACCACCACGAAGTTGCCGTCGGCCACCGCGCGCAGGCTCACCGCGTTGGCCGGATAGCTGTCGGCGATCCATTCCCAGCGCTCGCCTTCGCGGTGGATGACTTCGGTTTCGGCCAGCGCTTCCAGGAACACTTCCGGATCGATCGGGCCGAAGCCATCGCCAACCCGGAACGGCAGTTCGAAGGCTGCGCAGCGGATGTGGTCGAACAGGATCAGCGGCTGGTCAGGTGCAATGCGTGCATGTTCGGGCGAGGCCTCGGCGAAGAAGTCCGGATGCCGCACCACGTACTGGTCCAGCGGCTGCGAGCTGGCCACCATCACCCCCAGCGCGGGCTGCTGGCGGCGACCGGCGCGGCCGAAGCGCTGCCAGGTGGCGGCCACGCTGCCGGGATAGCCATTGAGAATGACCACGTCCAGGCTGCCGATATCCACGCCCAGTTCCAGCGCCGACGTGCTGACGATGCCGTCGATGTTGCCGGCGCGCATCGCACGCTCGGTCTCGCGGCGCTCGGTGGGCAGGTAGCCGCCACGGTAGGCGCGGATGCGCGGCGGCTTGCGCGGGTCGTGGTCGAAGATGTCCTTCAGGTACTTGGTCAGCACTTCGACCATCAACCGGGTCTGCGCGAACACCAAGGTCTTCAGCCCGGACTTGATCGCGATGCGCGCGATGCGGTTGCTCTGCGAGCGTGCCGAGGCGCGCAGGCCCAGGTCCGGATTGATCACCGGCGGGTTCCACAGCAGTACCTGTTTCGGTCCGCTGGGCGCACCGGATTCGGTGATCGCGGTGACCGGTGCCTCGATCAACGCCTCGGCATGCGCCTGCGGATTGCCGATGGTGGCCGAGCACAGGATGAACTGCGGTTGCACGCCGTAGAACGCGCAGATGCGCTTGAGCCGGCGCAGCACGTTGGTGACGTGGCTGCCGAACACGCCGCGGTAGGTGTGTACTTCGTCGATGACGATGTAGCGCAGGTTCTCGAAGAACTGCGCCCACTTGGTGTGATGCGGCAGGATCGCCTGGTGCAGCATGTCCGGGTTGGACACCACGATGTCGCCATGCAGGCGGATCGCCTGGCGCGCATCACCCGGGGTATCGCCATCGAAGGTGAAGGCCTTGACGCCCAGATCGCCGGCACGGTTGAGTTCCAGCAGCTCGGCCACCTGGTCCTGTGCCAGCGCCTTGGTCGGGAACAGGTACAGCGCCTTGGCCTTGTCCTGCATCGCCGCGCTGACCACGGGCAGGGTGTAGCACAGCGACTTGCCGCTGGCGGTGGGGGTGACGATGGCCACGTGCTCACCACGCTGGCTGGCCTCCCAGGCCTCGGCCTGGTGGCTGTAGAGCTGCTCGATGCCGCGTGCCTTCAGGGCCGCGGCCAGGGCCGGCGGTACCGCATCGGGAATGGGGGCATAGCGGCCCTCGCGGCCGGGAATGGCAAAGCTGCCGGTGATGCGGTCTTGGTAGCGGCGCTGCAGGCGCGCGCTGAGCAGGGCGCCGTCACGGGCGGGCAGGCCATCGCGGGTGGCGAGCTTCTGCTCGGCATCGGCGGTGCGCTTGGCGAGTTCGTAAGCCATGGAAAGTGGAGCCGGGACGGATTGCGAGGGGTCACATGGCACCACATCCACGTCTCAGGATGTGAGACATCGCACACGGAGGGCGTGAACCGTTCAGTGCTCGCGTCCCGTGGCGCCGCCGCATCTCCCCTGGCTGAACAGCTGCCAGTGCAGCAACGAAATCTGAAGCCGGCATCCGTATCCTTGGGCGCTGGACGCAACCAACAGGGCGGATGGCTGTGGCACGACGTGGAACGCAGGGAGCACTCCTGGCCGGCATGCTGCTGGCCGGCATCGCGCAGGCGCAGCAGGCCGCGCCGGTGTCGGTGCCCGATCCTGCACCCGTTCCCCCTGCTGATGCCCCGGCAGCAGCCACCGCGCCGATCTCCACCGCCCTGCCGCAGGACAACGTCACCACCCTCGGCGAGGTGCGTGCACTCAAGCCCGACGACGAGCCGCTGGACCTGTACCGCTTCAAGAACCCGGTGAAGTTCGGCGACAACCGCTTCAGCCGCGACTGGAGCGAGCCACCGTCACCGGAGCAGGTCAGCATGGGCGGCGGCTACATCATGATGGGCGTGGTCAAGGGCGTGCTGGCGGCGGGCCGGGGCCTGAACAAGCTCACCGGTGGCCCCGACCAGATCCAGTCCGCCATCGCCCGGCCACCGCCTGAGCTCAGTGCCGAACAGCGGCAGCGTGCGCTGCGGTTCTCCCAGCAGCAGGATGCCGGTGATGCACCGCCGGTGAAGTAGGCCGGTATATCCTGCCGGTTCCTCAACCGATAGCGCTGCCATGTTCCTGCGTTCGTTCTGCCTGCTGGCTGCATTGCTGCCCGCGTCCGCCTTTGCTGCCGGCATCGCCGGTGATGGCGCGTGCCGCAATGGCGCGTTCCCCTCCGAACAGAGCCGGTTCGCGCTGGCGCGGGTGGTCGACGCACCGCGCCTGTATCTGCTCGGCGACATGGACGGGTGCCCCGCCAAGGGCGAACCGGCCTGCCGCCAGCGCAGCTATGTGGTCAACGGCGATACGGTGGTGACCGGTCGCGACCTTGGCCGCTACCGCTGTGCGTTCTTCCCGAACAAGGTGGGCGGCAGCGCCGGCTGGGTGGACCGCAGCAAGCTGCAGCCGTTGCCGGTGGCCGTGCCAACGCTGCAGGACTGGGTGGGCCACTGGAAAGACGGCGACAACGGCCTGCGCATCACCGTGCAGGGTGGACAACTGCATGTGGATGGCGACGCCTACTGGCCCTCTGCCAACCCCACGCCGGAACAGCGCCCGTATGGCCCGAACATGGGCCAGGTGGAAGCGCGCGCGACGCCGCGTGGTGCTGATGTCGAGTTCGTCGAGGACACGTGCCGGGTGCGCGTGCACTCGCTGGGCGAGGTGCTGATCGTGGCCGACAACAGCGAATGCGGTGGCATGAACGTGCGCTTCAACGGCGTGTACCGGCGCGCGGGGAAACGCTGAAGGCCGCATGACGGAGGGGTCAGAGCCCTTTCGTGGGCGAAAGGGATCCGACCCAGGGTCAGCGCCGCCGCTCCAGCCACCACAGCAGCGAAGCGCACACCGTGAACGCCAGCCACCAGGGCCAGCGCGAGCCCGGCACGGGCTGCATCATCGCCGTGTTCGTCGGCCCGCTGACGGCCAACGCCCGCGTGGTTGCATCGATCATCGCCTGCTGGTGCAGTGCAGGTGCGGCCTTCGGGTCGAACACATAGCGCCAGACCGTGGTGTCGCCGTGCTGCAGGCGCTGCCAACCCGCCTCGCGCGGCCACCAGCCGGCGCAGCGCAGGGTCGACGTTGCGCCGTCAACGATCAGGGGCACGCTGTCTCCGCGCGCGTTGAAGACCTGCAGTGGCGCCTGCACGCCGCACAGCGCCTGCCGTTCGCCCGCCCAGCCGAGCGTCTGCGGCGACCACAGCGCATCACCGCTGCCCTGCGCGCGCGCCAGCGTGGCGACGACGCTGCTCCAGAGTTCACCGTGGCGATCATCGCGTCCGGCCAGCACCCAGCGCCAGCTGTCGGTGATCGGCAGCAGGCCGATGCGACCCTTGCCGGCAGCGCGCCAGCCGCCGACGGCCTTGCCCGACCCATCCCGCAGCAGGGCGTTGCTGCCTGGCGCCTGCAGCGCCAGTGCTTCCAGCGCGGGCAGGGGCGCACTGTGCGAGCTGCGGTCAGCCTCCTCGCCGTAGCCGGTCGGCAGCGTTCCGGCGGCGAGCGGGCCGCGTCGTGCGGCGAGGACCGCGCTGTCGCCATCGCCGGGAAGTTCGAGGGCGTGGCTGCTGCCATCGCCCTGCACTGGCAGGCCCAGATCGCGGAGGCGCTGGCGCGCGCCGGCTGCAGGTGCGCCTGCACTGCGCAACAGAACGCCAAGGCCGTCACGCAACGCCTGCCGCACGGCAGCCAGCTGGCCGGCACTCAATGCGGTCAGGCTGCGCTCGTCCAGCAGCAACAGATCGCTGCGCGCGAGTGACGCTGCATCCAGCGCGACCGCGCCATCCCCCACGCTGACACCTGCCCCGGTATCGGCCTGTACCTGCACGCGGATGCCGGTATCGGCGGCCCAGCGGCGCAGGTACTTCAGCTCCGGGCCCGGCGCACTGGCACGCACCAGCATGCGCAGCGGTGCCGCCGGCAGGGTCTGCTGCGGTACCGGCGCGCTGTCCACCACATGACCGCCGGCATCGAGCAGGCGCAGCTGGAACACGCTGCGGCCCTCGGCGCGGGCGATGCCGCTGAGCTGCACGTGACCGTCCTCGGCAACGTCCACGCGATCGACCACGCTGTCGGCGGGGTCAAGCAGTTCCGCCTTGGCCTTGGCGACGCCGCGCGCCTGTGCATGCACGTCGAAGCGTGCGCCGGGCGCGGTGTCGGCGGGTGGCTGCAGCGCGATCCACCCGCGCGTCGGAGCTACCGGCTGCCAGCGCACGTCGCGTGGCAGTACCGCGTCGCGGTCACGCGCGACCAGGCCGGCACCGACCAGCGTCAGCGTGGAAGCCGGATGCTGGCGCAGCGCCGTGGCCAGGTCCGGCACGCGCTCGCCCCCAGGCACATCGGCAGCCTCAGGCAACAGCAGCCGCGGGCCTGCGCTGGCCGGCAGCGCGCCGGCCTTGTCGGCATCGATTCCCAGCACGACCAGGCCGACCGCGGGTTGCTGGCCGGTGGGCGGGACCAGGCAGAAGTACAGCAGCGTGGCAGCGATCAGCTGCAGCGCAATCACGATCCACTGGCGGCCACGACGCGCGGCATTGCCACGCAGCTGGCGCACGCTGGCGATGACCACGATCAGGGCGAGTGCCAGCGCAATCCACAGGTTCACAGCGGAGGCGTTCATGGCTGTGCCTCCAGCGCATCAAGGTACCGCTGCCCCATCGCATCGGCGGCGTTGCGCCGCATTGCCTGCGGCAGGGGTCGCTGCAGCGCGCGCCATACCTGTGCGCGCAGGCGCTGGCGGCAGTCGCGGCAGCCGGGTTCGATGCGCAGCTGCTCGATGGCCGCGGCCAGGTCCAGCGCATCGGGCAGATAGGCGGCGTTGCGCTGCTGCCAGGTGGCGAGTGCATCGAGATCGGGAGGGGCCGTGTCATCGCCGAGGCGTTGCCAGGCTTCGATGATGGCCGGGTCGGGCGGCGTGCGTGCGGCCAGCGGCAGTTCACGGCTGGCCAGCCCGGCGCGATCGCCACCCAGCCGGCGGCCTTCATCGATCGGCGGCAGCTCCGGCCCCACCCGTGCCAGGTAGATGCGCTCGGCCTGCTGCACCTGCTTGATGAAACCCAGCGCCTTGTAGGCGAACGGCAGTGCCTGCTCCGGGCGGCCCTGGCGCAGCTCGCCTTCGGCCGACCACATCTGGTCCAGCGCGGCCTTCAGCGTGGCGCGGGTCTGTGGGTCGAGCAGGGTCGAGGCCTCGGCATGGTCGTGGGTGTGGCCGTACTCCGACAGCACATCGGTGGCGCTGCCGAATACCGGCGGCGTATCGGCACTGGCCGCCTTGCCGCCGTGATCGTGGCCATGCGCGTCGTGCGCACCGGCCTCGGCGCCATGGTCGTGATCGTGATCGTGTTCGTCGTCGTGGCTGTCTGCGGTCGGCGCATCGCTGGTGGGCAGGTCGCTGGTCGGCGGTGGCTTCGGTGCACCTTCGCTTTCTTCGCCCAGGAACTGGCCATAGCGCAGGCGCAGGATGCGCTGGTCGACACCGATCGCATCGCTGCGTTTCACGAAGTCCTCGGCGGCGAGGCTGCGTCGCTGCCGGATCAGCGCTTCGGCATCGATGATGATCTGCCGCTGGCTGCGGAAATAGGCCGGCAGGGTCTTCTTGATGCGGCCTTCCAGTTCGGCACCGAGTGCAACCTCGGCGCTGGGCAGGCGCAGGATCACGCTGCTGCTGCGCCCGGTCTGCGGCGTTGGCGCGTGGTTGTCGCGCACTTCCAGCTGGGCGATGACATCGTTGCCCGGTTGCGCGCCCAGCGCAGCCAGATCAAGCGTGTGGGCGAAACGCCGCGCGGTGGCTTCGCCGCTGCCGGCAAGCGTCACGCTGCGTTTCACGAAGGTGATGTTCTCACCGCTGCCCTGGGTGGTGGTGATCGACAGCGTTGCCTGCGCGGCTACGCCATAGTCGTCGGTGGCCTCGAAGCGCAACGACCACTGGCGTTGCCCGGGCGTGCCCAGCACCAGGCTGGCGGCCGGCTCCAGCACGCGTACGCCGGGCGCGCGGTCGGCGACCACGTCCAGACGATGCAGGTCGGTTCCGGCCAACGCCGGCTCGCTCACCACGCGGTACAGCACCGGCGTGCGCGCCACATCCTGTGCCTGCCACTGGCCATCGTGTTCGTTCAGCGGCAACCGGCGACCATCGTGGAACTGCAGCCATGCCTTGTCCGGTGCGCGATCGAAGCGCAACGACCACGACAGCCGGCTGTCGGCGGCGACCTTGGCATCCAGTGCGTTCTGGGTGAGCGTGGCTTGGCCGGTATAGGCCGGCGCGTCGATGCGCATGCGGGTGGACTGCAGGTGCAGTGGGCCCGCGGCAGCCGTGCTGCCAGGCGCCGACGCACGGGCCGGCGCGGAGCCGGGGCTGGAACGTGGCCAGCCGAATGCCAGCGCAACGATGGCCAGGCCTGCGATCCAGCACAGCGCCAATGCTCCACGCGGCCAGCGCGGACGCAGTTCCGGCATCGCGCGTTCCAGCGTGGCCAGCACATGCGCGCGCTGGCGCTGCTGCAGCGGATTGAGGGTAAGCGCATCGGCAAACAGCAGGTCGGCACTGTCCTCACTGGCGCCGCTGCCATCGAGCTGGCGCTGCAACCACTGCGGGTCCAGCTGGCGGGAGCGTGCCGTGGCGAGCGCTGCGCAGGCAAGCAGGCCGATGGTGCCGATCACGCAGGCGATATCGAAGCCCGCCAGGCGCAGCGCCAGCACCGTTGCGGCCAGCGCCCACGGCAGGCCCAGCAGCAGGGTGACGAGCGCACGGCGGCGGCGCGCGTGCTGCCAGGCGAGCTGCAGGGTGTTCATGCGGGCCCCCTGCGTCGATGACTGCTGGCCATCCAGCGTTCCAGCGCGAACAGCAGCACGATGGCCAGCAGCAACCACGGGGTGAGCTTGCGCAGCGGCGGCGTTGCCGCAGGCAGTGCTGCCTGGCGGGGGGCCTGGTCCCGGGCATCGCCAAGGCGTGGCAGTGGAGGCGGCTGCAGAGCCAGCAGCAGCGCGCGTGGCAACTGCGGATCGCGCAGCGCAGCGTTGCCTGAGGCATCCCAGTCGCCGGGCAGAGACAGCAGGACACCGTGGCCGATGCGTTGCTGCCACAGCAGCGGGGTGCCCTCGGTGTTGCGCAGCAGGATGCTGGCCTCGGCGGCAGGCTTGCCGGCAGTCACTACACGTCCACCGTCCTGCAGCCACGCCTGCCAGTTTGCCGGCAGTGCGCTGTTGCGGCTCCACACGCCGATCTCGCCGCGTTCGGGCAGCGCATCCGCCACCAGAGGCGCGAGCGGCGCCTGCCTGCCCCACGCGCGCTGCAGTGCATTCAACCAGTGCTGGACGACGGCCGATGCATCGCTGTGCACGCGCATGCGCGGCAACGTTGCGGCACTCGGTTGCTCACTCACCGGTATCGGCTGCGGGCGCCACTGCACCTCGCGCGACAGCTGCAGGCGTGCGCCGTCCAGGCCGGGCAGGGGATCGGGAACGTGCACGGTCAATGCGGTGCCCGCAGGCAGCTGTGCGTCCAGTTCGCGCAGCAGGCTGGGCAGGGAAGCCGTGGACGCGGGTGGCACTTCATCAATGGCCGGGAAGCCGGGCGCCAGCCAATGCCAGTTGCCCGCTTCGGCGGTGCCGCGTAGTGCGGTCGCGTCCAGCCCTGGGGCTACGACCGTCCACGCAGTGGGGGCTGGCGCAGGCCCGGTCAATGCAGGTCGTGCCAGCAGCAAGGCCAACGCGGCCAGCAACAGCAGGCGCACCAGCAGCAACGGCCAGTCATCGAAGCGGATGCGCTGGCGCGGCCGGATCTGTGCACGCAGCCAGCGCAGCGCGGCGAAATCCAGCGGTGTGTACGGATGGCGGCGGGCGAGGTGGATCAGCAGCGGCAGCAACCCTGCAGCGAGCGCGGCCAGGCCCAACGGGAACAGCAGGGTCATGCGCCGCCCCTGCGGCCAAACAGTGCCTGCAGTGGTTGGTCCAGCGGCTGGTCGAGCCAGCCAGTGGCACTGGCGATGCCGCTGGCCTGCAGGCGCGACTGCAATGCGTTGCGTGCGTCAGCGAAGCGTTGCAGGTAGTCGGTGCGGATCGCCGCGCCATCGCCCAGCAGTTCCTCGCCGGTCTCCGGATCGCGGAAGCGATGGCCTGCGCCGAACGGGAAGTCACGCTCGTCGGCGGTGAGGATCTGCAGCAGTGCCACTTCGCGGCGTGCGCTGGCCAGTTGTTCCAGCAGCACAATGCCGGCCTCGTCAAAACCGTCGCCAATCGCCAGCAGCAGGTCGCCCGGGCGCACGCGCTCCCACAGCGGGCGCAGGCGATCGGCCACAGGCCAGCCGCCACGCGCCTGCAGCGCATGCAGTTGCAGGTGCACGCGATCACGCTGGCGTGCGCCGTTCGCTGCGGGCACCAACTGCAGTCCATCGCCATTGATCGCCAGCAGGCCGAAACGGTCGCCCTGCTGCAGGGCCAGTTCCACCACGCAGGCGGCCACACCGCGCATGTGGTCCAGGCGGGTGCGCTGCGGTGCCGCGCGATCGGCCTGGCCGGCCGAGGCGGTGGCATCAAGCAGCAGCCAGACCGTGATCGGGCTTTCGCGTTCGGATTCGCGCACGAAGAAGCGGTCCGAGCGTGCATACAGCTTCCAGTCGATCTGGCGCAGCTCATCGCCTGGTTCGTAGGCACGGTACTGGGCGAATTCGAGGCCGGCACCGCGGCTGCGGCTGGCGTGCTGGCCGATGCCACTGGCGCCACTGGCCAGGCGTGGCCGCACGCGGAGCGTGCGCAGGCGCGCCCGCAGTTCCGGTGGCAAGGTCAGCGGGGTACCGGCGTTCACGGGTGGCTCAACCCGGGAACGGCACGGCCTGCAGCAGGGCGGCGACCACGTCGTCGGCACGCTTCTGCTCGGCCTCGGCGGCGAACGACAGCAGCAGGCGATGGCGCATCACCGGCGCGGCCAGCGCCTGCACATCCTCGCGGGTGGCGGCAAAGCGGCCCTGCAGCAATGCGCGCGCTTTTGCCGCCAGCACCAGCGACTGTCCGGCGCGCGGGCCCGCGCCCCACTTCACCCACTGGTTGATCGCGGCGGGTGCGCCTTCGCCTGGGCGGCTGGCGCGCACCAGGCGGGTGATCCAGGCCAGCACATCCGGGCTGACGTGCACCTGGCGTACGGCGGCCTGCAGCGCGATCACCGCCTCTGCATCCATCACCTTCGGCACCGCGTCGGTGGCGCCGCCGGTGGTCTGTTCCAGGATCTGCCGCTCCTCGTCCTCGCTGGGGTAATCCACCAGCACGTGCAGCAGGAAGCGGTCCAGCTGCGCTTCCGGCAGTGGGTAAGTGCCCGCCTGCTCGATCGGGTTCTGTGTGGCCAGCACGAAGAACGGCGCCGGCAGTGCGTAGGTGGTGCCGGCGTAGCTGACCGTGCGTTCCTGCATCGCTTCCAGCAGTGCGGCCTGGGTCTTGGGCGGGGTGCGGTTGAGTTCGTCTGCCAACAGCAGGTGGGTGAAGATCGGGCCCTGCTGGAAACGGAAATGGCGATGGCCGGTGCCGTGGTCTTCCTCCAGCAGTTCGGTGCCGAGGATGTCGCTGGGCATCAGGTCGGGGGTGAACTGCACGCGCCGGAACTGCAGTTCCAGCGCCTGCCCGAGCGAGCGCACCAGCAGGGTCTTGCCGAGCCCGGGCGCGCCTTCCAGCAGGCAGTGGCCGCCGGCCAGCAGGCCGATCAGCAGCTGCTCGACCACGGTGTGCTGGCCCACCACGGCGCGTGCAAGCGCGGCGCGCAGCGCATCCAGGCGTGGCAACAGGGAATCGAGGTCGGGGGAAGTCATGGGCGTGCAGGTCCTATCAATTGTTCAACGCGTACATCACGATGTTGACGCCGAAGCGGGTGTTGTCTTCGGCCAGGAAACGCTTGTTGCGCCAGTCGTAGTCCCACTCGCAGCCGTAGTCCTTGTTGCTGTAGAGCAGCCCCAGGCGGCCATCGACCTCGATGCCCTTCAGGTAGTCGTGCACCAGGTCGTCGCCCCAGCCATTGAGTTCGAAGCTGGTGGCCGGCGGGCCATCGGGGAAACGGAAGAAGCTGCGGTACAGCGGGTGGCTGTTGGGCAGCTTCTGCAGTGCCCTGGGACCAAACAGGCGGCCCATCTGTGCCTCGAACGAGGTGGCGAACAGCCCATCGATATCGTGGTTGCAGTCGTCGACGAAGACGAAGCCGCCATTGCGCACATAGCGCACGAAGTTCTGCCGCTCGGCGGCATTGAACTCCACCAGCGTGTGGCCGGCCAGGTAGCAGAACGGCGCTTCCAGCATGCGCGGGTCGGCCAGTGCCACCACGTGCTCCTGCGGGTCCACGCGCAGCGAGGTGTAGTCGATCAGCGAGGTGATCAGGTTGGACGGCATGCGCGCGTCCACGTCCCAGTCACCGGAGTCGTACTGCAGGCGGGTGAACCAGAAGTCGTAGCGCGAACTGCGCGGGCCTGCCTGTGCCCAGGCCGGCAGCGCCGCCGCCGAAGCGGCAGCGGCCAACCAGCGCAGGCAGGCCCGGCGATCCATCAGACGGCGTCGGACAGCGAGGTGAAGGTGAAATCGCGCAGCTTCATCGGCGGGATCATCATCACGTAGCTGGACTCATCACCGGCCACACGCACCGGCTTGCCCAGCTCTTCGATGTTGTTGAGCATGATCACCGGCGACTCGTTGAAGCGGAAGTTCTTCACCGGGTGCTTGATCTGGCCGTTCTCGATGTAGAAGGTGCCGTCGCGGGTGAGGCCGGTCAGCAGCACCGTCTGCGGATCGACCATGCGGATGTACCAGGTACGCGTGACCAGGATGCCCTTCTGGGTGCCACGCACCAGCTCGGCGGTGCTTTTGTCGCCACCGCTCATCAGCAGGTTGCCCGGCGAGGCCTTGGCGGTCTTGCCCTGCTTCTGCGCCCAGAAGCGCGAGTAGTCCAGGTTGGCGATCTTGCCGTTCTCGATGATGGCCATGCGCTCGCGCGGCAGGCCTTCGTTGTCCCACGGCAGCACCGGTGCGTCCGGATGCCACGGATCGGCGATCATGGTCACGCGCGGGTCGTAGACCTGCTCGCCCAGCTTGTTGCCACCACCCTTCTTCGACAGGAAGCTGCGGCCTTCATCGGCCGAGCGCGCACTGAAGAAGTTCATCATGAAGCTGATCAGGCCTGCCGCTGCGGCCGGCTCCAGGATCACCGTGTACTTGCCCGGTTCCAGCGCCTTGGCTTCGGCCGACTCGGTGGCCTTGCGCATGGCGATGCGGATGTCCTGGTCGGCCTTGAAGTCGGCCGCATCCTTCAGGTTGCGGCCGACCCAGCCCGAGCCGCGGCCATCTTCAGTGCGCACGGTGCAGGTGTAATCGAAGTTGGTGGTGCGCTGGTAGGCGAAGTTGCCGTTGCTGTTGGCGGTGGCCTGGAAGCCCTGGCCGTCCTCGAGGAAGCCGGCGGCGATCAGGCCGTGACCACGGCACGGGGCGATCGAATCGGCGGCGACCTTGGCACGGAACGCCGGATCGATGGCAGCAGTGGATTCGCTGAAGGTGGGGCTGGCGCGGTAGCTCTGCTTGCCGATGGCCGGCATGAACTCCGGGTTCTCCGGGGCCAGGCGGGCCAGGTCTTCGGCACGGCGCACCACGCGTTCCAGCGCGGCATCGTCGAACTCGTTGATCGAGGCGGTGCCGACGCGCTTGCCGAAGGCGACGGTGACTGCCAGTTCGGTGTTGTCGACGATGCCACTGGTGGAGACATTGTTCAGCGCGAAGCGGATGTTGCCGCTGATCGCGCCGGCCAGCACGGCGGTGCACTCGTCGGCCTTGGACAGGGCGATGACCTTGTCGAGGATGGCCTTGGCCTGGGCTTCGGTGAAGATACTCATGGTGTAAGGGCTCCTGACCGGTCAGCCGAGGCTGCGTGCGGTGTTGATGACGTTGATGCCGTTGAAGCGCGCGGTGGACGAGCCGTGCGAGACCGCCGAGACCTGTCCCGGCTGGCCCTTGCCGTCGAAGAACGAACCGCCCAGGCGGTAGTCGCGTTCGTCGGCCACGGCGGTGCAGGCGTTCCAGAACTCCGGCGTGCGGATCTGGTAAGCCACGTCTTCCAGCATGCGGGTGATCTGGCCGTTCTTGATCTCGTAGAACAGCTGGCCGCCGAACTGCGCGTTGTAGCGCTGCTGGTCGATCGAGAACGAGCCATCACCGATGATGTAGATGCCGTTCTCCACGTCCTTGATCAGGTCCGGCACGCTCAGCGGCGTCTTGCCCGGTGCCATCGACACGTTGGCCATGCGCTGGAACTGCACGCTGGACCACGAGTCGGCATAGCAGCAGCCGTCGGACTCGGTCTTGCCGAGGATGTGGGCCTGGTCGCGGATGGTCTGGTAGTCCACCAGCTTGCCGTTGCTGATCAGGTCCCAGCGCTTGCACTTCACGCCTTCATCGTCGTATGCCACCGCGCCGAGGCTGCCGGGCTGGGTCTTGTCGGCGAAGATGTTGACCAGCTCGCTGCCGTACTGGAAATGCTGTTCGCGCTTGTCCAGGGTGGCGAAGCTGGTGCCGGCGTAGTTGGCTTCGTAGCCGAGCACGCGGTCCAGTTCCAGCGGGTGGCCGATCGACTCGTGGATGGTCAGCCAGGTATGCGACGGATCGAGCACCAGATCGTACTTGCCCGGCTTCACCGACGGGGCCTTCAGCTTTTCCTGCGCCTGCCGGGCGGCGGCGATGGCGTCTTCCTTCATGTCGTAGGAAGAACTGTAGTTGACCACGCCATTCGGGCTGACCACCTTGCCGGCGGCGGCGCCGTCCAGGTACTCGTAGCCCAGGCCCATCGGCGAGGACAGGCCCGAACGGGTGCGGAACTTGCCGCTGCTCTTGTCGATGGCGGTGACCGTCATCGGCGCCCAGATGCGGTGCACGTCCTGGTCGATATAGGAACCATCGGTGGAAGCAAAGTACTTCTGCTCGTTGACCAGGAACAGCATCGAGTTGACGAAGCTGGCACCAGCGCCCATTGCGGCAGCGTTGACGTCCAGCAGCAGGCCGACCTTGTCCTTGATCGGCACCTCCATCGCATTCTTGCGGATCGGCGTGCGCCAGCTCACCTCACCCACGCCCGGCGCCTTGGCCAGCTGCACCGGTGCGGTCTGCACGCCGGCATTGGCCTTGGCGATGGCCGCCGCCTGCTGCGCGGCCCTGGCCACGTCGGCGGTACCCAGTGCGTTGGTGGCGGCAAAGCCCCAGGCGCCGTTGACGATCACGCGGATGCCCACGCCGGTGGACTCGGTGTTCACCACGTTCTGCACCTTGTCCTCGCGGGTGATCACGAACTGCCGCAGGTAGCGGCCGATGCGCACGTCGCAGTAGGTGGCACCGGCGCTGCGCGCCGCCTGCAGCGCCGCGTCGGCCAGGCGCTTCTTCAATGCCGGGTCGAGGCTGGACTGCAGCTGCTCGGCGGCGATCACCTTGCCGAAGAAGGAGGGCACGATCAGCCCGCCCGCGGTAAGCCCGGTCAGGGCCAGGAAGTCACGTCTTTGCAAGGCTGCTCTCCATGTCGAAGGATGGGTGGCTCAAGCGCCGAGACTGCGCGCGGTGTTGATGATGTTGATGCCGTTGAAGCGGGTGGTGGACGAACCGTGCGAGACCGCCGAGACCTGGCCGGGCTGGCCCTTGCCGTCGAAGAACGAACCGCCCAGGCGGAAATCGCGTTCATCGCAGATGGCCGTGCAGGCATTCCAGAATTCCGGCGTGCGGATCTGGTAGGCCGCATCCTCGACCATGCCGGCGATCTTTCCGTCCTTGATCTGGTAGTACAGCTGGCCACCGAACTGCGCGTTGTAGCGCTGCTGGTCGATCGAGTACGACCCCCGGCCGTGGATGTAGATACCGTTCTCCACGTCCTTGATCATGTCCTCGACGCTGAGCGGCTGCTTGCCCGGCGCCAGCGAGACATTGGCCATGCGCTGGAACTGCACGCTGGACCAGGAATCGGCGTAGCTGCAGCCATGCGATGCATCGCGGCCGAGGATATGGGCTTCATCGCGGGTGGCCTGGTAATCGACCAGGATGCCGTCGCGCACCAGGTCCCAGCGCTGGGTCTTGACGCCCTCGTCGTCGTAGCCGACCGCACCGAGGCTGCCCGGCTGGGTCTTGTCGGCGAAGAAGGTGACGATGTCGCTGCCCCAGCGGAAACCCGCATCGCGCTTGTCCAGCGTGGCGAAGCTGGTGCCGGCGTAGTTGGCTTCGTAGCCGAGCACGCGGTCCAGCTCCAGCGGGTGGCCGACGTTCTCGTGGATGGTCAGGAACAGGTTGGACGGGTCCAGCACCAGGTCGTACTTGCCGGGCTTCACCGACGGCGCCTTCAGTTTCTCGCGCGCGTGGCGGGCGGCCGCAATGGCGTCCTCGACCGGGTCGTAGGAATCGCGGTAAGCGGTGATGCCACCGGGCAGGTGCACCTTGCCGCGCGCATCGCCATCGAGGAACTCATAGCCCATGCCCATCGGCGAGGACAGGCCGGCGCGGGTGCGGAACCTGCCGCTGGCCTTGTCGATGGCGGTGGCGGTGAACGGCAGCCAGATGCGATGGATGTCCTGGTCGATGAACGAGCCATCGCTGGAGGCGAAGTACTTCTGTTCGTTGACCAGGAACAGGGTGGAATTGATGTAGTCGGCGCCCGCATCCAGCGCGGCGGCATTGAGGGCCAGCAGCAGTTCGACCTTGTCCTGGATCGGCACCGCCATCGCGTTCCTGCGGACGGGGGTCTGCCAGCGCACCTCCCCGACCGGCGGCGTCGGCGCCAGCTGCACCGGCCGGGTCTGGATGCTGGCGTTGGCGCGGGCGATCGCGGCCGCCTGCTCGACCGCAGCGCGTACGGCGGCCTCGGTCTGCTGGTGGGTGGCGGCGAAGCCCCAGGCCCCGTTGACGATCACCCGCACGCCCACGCCGGACGATTCGCGGTTGGTCACGTTGCCGACCTGATGCTCGCGGGTGATGACCGACTGGTTGAGGTAGCGGCCGATGCGCACATCGCAGTAGCTGGCCTTGGCCGTGCGTGCGGTGGCCAGCGCCACGTCCGCCAGGCGCCTGCGCTGGAGGGTGTCGACCGGGGCGAGCAGTTGCTCGGCGGCGATGGCACGGGAATGCGGCAGCAGCAGGCCCGCCAGGCCCAGACCGGAAAAAGCCAGGAACTCACGTCGTTGCACAGCGTTTCTCTCTCTCGCTTGCGTGCGGCCGGCAACGGGCCGAGCCGATCACGTCAACCACTCGACTTTCGCCAGCGCGGGGCATCCGGGCAAGTGACTGCAGTCATGGTTGGGGGTGTTTCGGCAGGGCTTGCAGCCCTGCACCTGCTCAGAGCCGGAGCAACAGCCACAGCAACAGCGGGCTTGCTGAGGGATGGCGGGGCGGTGTGGGTGGGCAGGACACGCCGTAAACCCCCCTCCGGGGTCCGGCCCAGCCGCTGGCGGCTGTGCGTTCGGGCGCTTGCGAAGCAGTGCTTCGCAAGCAAAGCGCCCTCACCCCTGGGGGCTCGATGGCGCCATCCATGGCGCCAACGGTCCTGCCCACCCACACCGCCCCGCCTCTGACAGATTCCGTGCGCTGCTGGTAGGTGTCGACCTTGGTCGACACATCTGTCAGATATCGAATGAAATTCGGGGTCAGATCCGTTTTCCTGCGGAAAACGGATCTGACCCCAAGATGTTTCCGACAGATCGCGGCCAACTGTCGAAGGCGGGGTGGGTCCGGTGGCAGGGGCGTGAGCGCCATGGATGGCGCGACCGAGCCTCCATGGACGGATTTACGGCGTCCCCTGCCACCGGATCCACCCCGCCATCCCTCAGGAAGCCCGCTGTTGCTGTTGCTTTGGCTGTTGCCGTTGCTGTGGCTTGAAGCAGGTGCAGGGCGCAGCCCTGCTCGGAACACCCCCCTCGTGCACAATGGGGCCGACCCCGCCCGGACACCGTCCTGATGTCGAGCAAGCCGCATTCAGAAGCCTGCGAGCGCAACCGCGAACCGATCGCCGCCGCACTCGACCCGTGGATGGGCGACCGCCATCGGGTGCTGGAAATCGGCAGCGGCACCGGCCAGCACGCGGCCTTCTTCGCCGAGCGTTGGCCCTGGCTGCGCTGGCAGCCCAGCGACCATCCGGACCATCTGCCCGGCATCGAGGCCTGGCGCGCGGAAGCGGCGCTGCTGAACCTGCTGCCGGCGGTGGCGCTGCAGGTGGAACTGCCACCGGCGCCTGGGCTCAGCCTGCCACAGGGCAGCACGTTCGACGCCGCGTTCAGCGCCAACACGCTGCACATCATGAGTTGGGCGCACGTGCAGGCGTTGTTCGCCGCGCTGCCATCGGTGCTGCGTCGCGGCGCGCTGCTGGCCGCGTACGGCCCGTTCAACTACGGCGGCCGCTACAGCAGCGACAGCAACGCGCAGTTCGATGCCTGGCTGAAGGCGCGCGACCCGCGCAGCGGCATCCGCGATAGCGAAGCGGTGCAGGCGCTGGCCGCCGACCACGGATTCACCCGCCTGGGGGATGTAGCGATGCCGGCCAACAACCGCCTGCTGCTGTGGCGGTTGGGGTAAACCATCGGTAGTGCCGGCCGCTGGCCGGCAACCGATTGCCGGGATGAATGCTGGCCAGCGGCCGGCACTCCCTTCAAGCCACCTGCACGATATGCAGCGCCTTCGGATTGCGCCACTGCGCCAGCAGGGCCGCTTCGCGCGCCTTGGCCTGCTCGAAATGCGCTTCCTTGACGTGGCCGAAGCCGCGGATGTGCTCGGGGATGCTGGCAATCTCCACCGCCAGGGCCAGGCGGTCGTCATCCAGGCCGTCCAGCAGTACCTGCACGGTGGCCTCGTAATCGCCGATCAGCTTGCGCTCCATGCGGCGTTCCGCGGTGCGCCCGAATACGTCGAAGCGGCCGCCACGCAGGAACTTCAGCCTGGCCAGCAGGCCGAAGGCCTTGAACATCCACGGGCCGTATTCCTTCTTCAGCAACCGGCCCTGCTCATCCTTCCTGGCGAACAGCGGCGGCGCCAGGTGGAAGCGCAGCTGGTAATCGCCCTCGAACTGCTGCTGCAGGCGGCGCTGGAAGTCGCCGCTGGTGTACAGGCGGGCCACTTCGTACTCGTCCTTGTAGGCCATCAGCTTGAACAGGTAGCGGGCCACGGTCTCGGTCAGCGCAGTGGAGCCGCCGATGCGCTCGGCTTCGGCGGTGCGCACGCGCTCGACCAGGCGGCGGTAGCGGTTGGCGTAGGCAGTGTCCTGGTACTCGACCAGGAACGCGGCGCGGCGCTCGATCATTTCATCCAGCGAGCGCGACAGGCGGGCGTCATCCAGCGGCAGGAACGCCACGTCGCCACCGTGCGAGGGCAGGCCGCGCAGTTCGCGTTCGTCGCCGGTGTTGCGCGGTGCCGCAGTGGCACCCCATTCATTGCCCTCCCACTCGCCTGGCGGCAGCGGATGCAGCGGGCCCGGGGTGGATTCGGCATCGGTGTGGCGGTTGCGCACCAGGCCGGCGGCCTGCTGCACGGCCTGCGGATCGACCACGGCCAGGCGGCCCCACGCAAAGGCCTGCTGGTTCATCGCCACGGCGGCGCCATTGAGCTCGATGGCGCGCATCAGTGAGTCGAACGACAGCGGCACCAGGCCCTGCTGCCAGGCGTAGCCGAGGATGAACAGGTTGGCGGCGATGGCATCGCCCAGCAGCGCGGTGGCCAGCTGGGTGGCATCGAGCAGCAGTGGTTCCTGGCCGCCCAGTGCCACGCGCACGCCGGCGATGATGTCGGCGGCGGGGAACTGCATGTCCGGGCGGGTGGTGAACGTGCCCGGCATCGCTTCGTAGGTGTTCAGCACCACCTGCGAACGGCCGGCGCGCACCTTCGACAGCGCCCAGTAATCGTTGACCACCACCATGTCGCAGCCCAGCACCAGGTCGGCTTCACCGGCGGCGATACGCACGGCGTGGATGTCTTCAGGGCGACGGGCAATGCGGATATGCGTGGTCACCGCGCCGCCCTTCTGCGCCAGGCCGGTCTGGTCGAGCACGGTCGCGCCCTTGCCTTCCAGGTGGCCGGCCATGCCCAGCAGCGCGCCGATGGTCACCACGCCGGTACCGCCGACGCCGGTGATCAGGATGTTCCAGGGCTGTTCCAGGCTGTCGCGAAGGGTCGGTGCCGGCAGGTTGTCCAGCAGCGTGGACGCATCGCGCTTGCTGCCCTTGCGCGGCTGGCCACCGTGCACGGTGACGAAGCTCGGGCAGAAGCCGTTCACGCAGGAATAGTCCTTGTTGCAGTTGGACTGGTCGATCTCGCGCTTGCGCCCGAACTCGGTTTCCTTAGGCAGCACCGACACGCAGAAGCTCTTCTTGCCGCAGTCGCCGCAGCCTTCGCAGACCAGCGAATTGATCAGCACCCGCTTCTGCGGGTCTTCCAGCTTGCCGCGCTTGCGGCGGCGGCGCTTCTCGGTGGCGCAGGTCTGTTCGTAGATCAGGATCGAAACACCCTTCACTTCGCGCAGGCGCTTCTGCACTTCGTCCAGCTCGCTGCGGTCATGGAACTCGACGTCGCTGGGGAAGTGCTCGCGCTGGCCGGTCCACTTGCCGATGTTGTCCGACAGCACCACGATGGTGTGGATGCCTTCGGCGCGCATCTGCTTTGCGATGTCCGGCACGCTCAGCGGACCGTCCACCGGCTGGCCGCCGGTCATCGCCACCGCATCGTTGTAGAGGATCTTGTAGGTGATGTTGACGCCGGCAGCGACCGCCTGGCGGATCGCCAGCGAACCGCTGTGGAAGTAGGTGCCGTCGCCGAGGTTCTGGAACACGTGCGGGGTATCGGTGAACGGCGCCTGCCCGGCCCAGGTCACGCCTTCGCCGCCCATGTGGGTGAAGGTATCGGTGCTGCGGTCCATCCAGGTCACCATGTAATGGCAACCGATGCCGGCCAGCGCACGCGAGCCTTCCGGCACGTTGGTGGACGTGTTGTGCGGGCAGCCGGAGCAGTAGTGCGGCACGCGCGGAAAACTGGCGCGCGGCAACGCAAGTTCGGCTTCCTTCTCCTGCATCCACTGCAGGCGCTGCTCGATCGATGCGTTGTTGAAGAACTTCTGGATGCGGCGACCGATCACGCCGGCGATGGTGGCCGGGGTCAGTTCACCGGTGGACGGCAGGATCCACTCACCGCTCTCGTCGTACTTGCCGACGATGGACGGGCGCTGGCCCCAGCTGGCCGGCCAGTTGAAGAACTGTTCCTTCATCTGGCGCTCGATGAAGGCACGCTTCTCCTCCACCACGATGATGTCTTCCAGGCCCTGCGCGAAGCGCGCGATGCCCTGCGGCTCCAGCGGCCAGGTCATGCCGACCTTGTACACGCGGATGCCGATGTCGGCGCAGGCGGCTTCGTCCAGGCCCAGGTATTCCAGCGCCTGCAGCACGTCCAGATAGCTCTTGCCGGTGGTGACGATGCCCAGCCGCGCGCGCGGCGCATCCATCACCACCTTGTCGATGCCATTGGCGCGGGCGAACGCCTGTGCAGCCTTCACCGCATAGCGGTGCAGGCGCATTTCCTGGTCCAGCGGCGGGTCCGGCCAGCGGATGTTGAGGCCGCCCGTAGGCATTTCGAAGTCTTCCGGCAGCACGATGCGGCGCGCCATCGGATCGACCTCGACCGAGGCCGACGATTCCACCGTCTCGGCGATCGTCTTGAAGCCGACCCAGCGGCCGGTGTAGCGGCTCATCGCCCAGCCCAGCAGGCCCATGTCCAGGATGTCCTGCACGCCGGCCGGGTTCAGCACCGGCATCATGGCGCTGACGAACTCGTCCTCGCTGCCATGCGGCAGGGTTGAACTGCGGCAGGCGTGGTCATCGGCGGCCAGCGCCAGCACGCCGCCATGGCGCGAGGTGCCGGCGGCATTGGCGTGCTTGAACACGTCGCCGCAGCGGTCCACGCCCGGGCCCTTGCCGTACCACATGCCGAACACGCCCTGCACGTTGGCGCCGGGGAACAGGTTGGTCTGCTGGGTGCCCCACACCATGGTGGCGCCCAGGTCCTCGTTCAGGCCGGGGGTGAACTTCACCTTGGCCGCGTCGAGGTGTTTGCGCGCGCGCCACAGCTCCAGGTCAAAGCCGCCCAGCGGGCTGCCACGGTAGCCACTGACGAAACCGGCGCTGTCGATGCCTTCGTGCGCGTCGCGCAGCCGCTGCATCAACGGCAGTTTCACCAGCGCCTGCACGCCACTCAGGTAGATCCGCCCCTCGTTGCGGGTGTACTTGTGGTCGAGCGTGTAGTCACGGTCGATCAGGTCGGCGGAAGAGGGCGAAGTGAGTTGCGCGGTACTGGTCATGGCTGGCCCGGTCAGGATCGGCTGGCACCGGCCGCGTGCAGGCACGCGGCGGGAAAGGCGCGAATTGTAGCAGCGAGGCCCGACCGCCCCGGCACTCGCGCCGGCGGCCATGCTGGGGTTAGGATCGGGGAGAGAGAGGGAGGCTGCGGTTGCGGCCTGGGGAGAAGGGATGTCAGTTGCAGCAAAGATCCTGGGCAGCATGTTGCTGGTCTCGGGAACGGCCCCCGTGTGGGCCGCGCCGGCGGTGCCGGCACCACAGGAGTTCTACTTCGACAGCGATGCGGCCGCCGTGCCCATGATCGTGGTCCAGTCCGACGGGGATGCGCTGGTGGCGCAGCTGCTCAAACAGCGCGAGCGCGGCCGGCGTACCGTGGAGGCCACCGTGCAGCTGGCGTCGGTGGCCATTGCGCAGGGCCGCACCGAGCTGGGTGAACAGCTGTATCGCGAAGCACTGAAGGATGCGCCGGTGCAGGGCAGCCTGGGCCGTAGCGTGCGCTGGAATTACGGCTGGGACCTGCTGCGTCAGGGCCAGCCCGAAGCCGCCCTGGAGCAATGGCAGGCCGCTGCCGGTGGTTCGCTGAGCAAGCCGGGCTGGCTGCCACCCACCTATGCGCTGGCGCTGTGGCGGGCCGGGCAGAAGCAGGAGGCGGTGCAGTGGTATGCCGCAGCGGTGCGTACCGAGCCGACGCAATGGAGCGACAGCAGCCGCTTTGCGCAGTTGTTGCCGTTGTGGCGTGACGACGAGCGCGCCTCGCTGGCGGAAGTGCAGCAGGCCTGGGCGGCCGCGCCGCCGGCCTGGCCCTGAGGGAGGGGGGGCCGGGTTGCACCCGGCACCCGCAGAGGCAACGGCTGGAGCAACTGCAGCAGCCGAAGCAACAGCGGGCTTCCTGCGGGATGGCGGGATGGCGGGGCACTGTGGGTTTGCGGGGCCGCCGTAAACCCATCCATGGGGGCTTGGTCGCCGCATCCATGCGGCTCACACCCCGCAAACCCACAGTGCCCCGCCTTCGACAGGTTCCGGCGGCTGTTGGTAGGTGTCGACCTTGGTCGACACGGTCGATCCACGCCATGCGTGGATGAGATCTGCCAGGGATAGAAATCGAACTGGGGTCAGATCCGTTTTCCTCTGGAAAACGGATCTGACCCCAGGGCCTCAAGAGCAGCCAGCCAACCGCTTTTGCTTTTGCTTCTGCTCTTTTTCTTTCTTCCACGTGGCTGATCGCCAACCGCAGCTGTTGCTTTCAGCAACCAGCCACGAGGGGCTGCGCCGTTCGCCGGAACCCCTCAATCGTCCGCGGAAACCGTCCGACCCGACGCCCATGCCCGCAGTGCCTCTACCTGCTCGGCCATCAGCACCGACAGCGGCCGCGTCGCACGGATCTCGTTCATCAGCAGCTCGGTATCCAACGGCCGGCCTTCGGCGTGCGCCGCATACAGCCCGGCCACGATCGCCTGCTCGATCTCGGCGCCGGAGAAACCATTGGCCGCGGCCGCCAGCGCCGGCAGCGCGAAGTCGTCGCCGTTGAGCTGGCGTCGCCCCAGGTGCAGCCGCAGCAGCTCCACACGCACCTCAGGCGTGGGCAGGTCGACGAAGAAGATCTCGTCAAAGCGGCCCTTGCGCAGCAGTTCGGCCGGCAACTCGTGTACCTGGTTGGCGGTGGCGACGATGAAGACCGGCGCCTTGCGTTCGGCCATCCAGGTCAGCAGGTAGCCGAGCACGCGGCGCGATACGCCACCGTCCTCGCCACCGCTGGCCAGGCCCTTCTCGATCTCGTCCATCCACAACACGCAGGGCGCCAGCTGCTCGGCCGAGGCCAGCGCCTGGCGCAGGTTGGCCTCGGTCTCGCCGTGGTACTTGTTGTACAGCGCGCCCACGTCCAGGCGCAGCAGCGGTACGCCGAAGCCGGCGGCGGTGGCCTTGGCCAGCATCGATTTGCCGCAGCCCTGCACGCCCAGCAGCAACATGCCGCGCGGCGGATCCAGGCCGGCCGGTGCCGAGCCGGCGATGAAGGCCACCCGGCGCTGGCTGATCCAGCGCTTGAGCCGGTTGGCACCGGCCACGTCGCCGAAGCGCGCGCTGTCATGCTCGAAGAACAGGTGGCCGCTGCGGTTGAGCAGCTCGAACTTTAGCCGTGCCAGC
The DNA here is from genome assembly GCF_059369475.1 of Stenotrophomonas sp. YJH_SMC_65. NCBI lineage: Bacteria > Pseudomonadati > Pseudomonadota > Gammaproteobacteria > Lysobacterales > Lysobacteraceae > Stenotrophomonas > Stenotrophomonas sp. YJH_SMC_65. The sequence continues at coordinate 250,740 of NZ_JCAFSR010000005.1, read as the reverse complement.
TGCGGCAGGTCGTCGTCGCGCAGCGCGCCATCGGCGTAGATCAGCTGGCGGGCGATGCGGCGGGCATCGACCAGGCTCAGGCCCTGCAGGTTCTTCAGGATCTTCTTCACCGCCTCGCTGTCGACCTCGACACGGCGGCCGCCGTGTTCGCGCGCATAGGCGTCGGCCTCCTCGCGCAGCATCTTCAGCAGGGCATTGGCATCGGGCAGGCGCGGGTTGAAGCGCACCGCCAGGGCCTCCAGCTCGGCCGGCAGCTCGACCTTGGCGCCGATCAGCACCAGCACATGCGGCTCGCTATGGCGGCGCTGGATCAGGTCGCGCAGCGCGCGCTGGTGGCTGGCATACCCCAGGTAGGGGTGGAAATCGAGCAGCAGGTAGACACCCCGCTGATCGGCCTGGCGGATCATCTGCAGGGCGGCGCTGGCATCGGGCGGGCCGACCGGCGGGTCCTCGCGGTCCAGGTCGATGCGACGCAGGCCCTCGGTGATGGACCAGCGGTGCAGGGCCCGCCACACGTGCATCAGCGTCTGCCGGAACAGCTCGACGATGCGGGCCTCATCCTGGGTCTCGATCACGATCAGGGGGGTATTGGCGCGGATCAGTGCGCTCAGGTCCTGCAGTTCGCTCATGCCGGTTCGATCCTTCGGGGGCGCCACGATAGCAAAGGCGATGGCCACTGGTTCAGCACGGTGCTACCTCCCGTCACCACCGCCGGTGTACGCTCGGGGCACGTACCCGGAAGCGAGGCTGGCATGAAGACGATCCTGGTGGCCGGTTCCAAGGGCGGGGTGGGCAAGACCACCGTCGCCACCCACCTGGCCGCGTACGCGGCATTGCAGGGCAAGGCCACGGTGATCGCCGATGCCGACCCGCAGGGCTCCAGCACCCGCTGGGCACAACGGCGTGCAGGGCTGGAAAGCGCGGTGCTCCCCATCGATGTGTATCGGAAGAAGCAGTGGGCGCAGAAGCTGCCTGACGGTACCGATACCGTCATCATCGATGCACCGGCCGGTGCGCTGGCCGACGATATCCCCCATTTCCTGGACGCGGCCGACGCCGTGGTGGTGCCGGTGCTGCCCTCGGCGCTGGATATCGAAGCCATCGTCGGCTTCCTCAACAGCCTGGCCCAGAACCCGCGCGTGCACAGCCGCAAGCTGCCGGTGGGGCTGGTCCTCAACCGCACCAAACCCTGGACCCAGACTTCGCAGCAGGCGCTGCAGATGCTGGCCGAATGGCCATACCCGGTGGTCGCGCAGCTGCGTGACAGCCAGAGCTACGTGGTCATGACCGGCCTGGGCCGCAGCCTGTTCGACTATCGCTCCGCCCAGGTGCGCGAACACCAGGCCGACTGGGAGCCGCTGCTGTCCTGGCTCAAGCTTTGATGCCTGCCTCACTTCTCCTGCTGCATCCTCTTCTCCATGGAAACCCGCGATGCGTGAACTGATCCTGCTGCGCCATGCCCATGCCGAACCCGCCGTTTCCGGCCAGGCCGACCTCGACCGGCCGCTGTCGCCGGTGGGGCTCGCCGAGGCCGAAGCCGCCGGCAAGTGGTTGAAGGAAAACAACCTGCTGCCCGACTGCGTGCTGTGCTCGCCGTCGCGACGTACCCGCGAGACCCTGGAAGCGGTGATGACGGCCATCGGCTATGTCGAAAAGCGCCTGGAAGACCGGATCTACGAAGCCACCCCGGGCACCCTGGCGGCGCTGGTGGACGAGCGTCGTGACCTGGACCGGGTGCTGATCGTCGGCCACAACCCGGGCCTGGAGCAGCTGGTGGCCCTGATGACCGACGGCACCAGCAGTGACTATCGCGGCATGCCGCCGGGCGGCGTGGCCGTGCTTGGCTTCCCGCGCGAGGCCTCGATCGAACCCGGCGTGGCCAGCCTGAACGCGTTCTGGTGGCCGTGATCCGATGAGCCTGGCGCGGCGCAGCCGCTTCCTGCTGCCCGCGTTGCTGGCGCTCGGCCCGGCCTGGGCCGCGGCGCCCCCACCGACCCCGTTGCCGCCCGTGTCCGCCGAGGCGCCACGGGTATTGCGCCTGGATACCCAGCGCTCGCGGATCGGCTTCGAGGTGCGCACCCGATTCGGCCAGCGCATCGAAGGCGTGTTCCCGCACTTCGAGGGGCGTATCGAGATCCTGTCCGACGGCCGTCACCAGGTGCACCTGAAGATGTTCACCCGCTCGGTGGAGATCCCCGGCAAGGCGCGCTATACCGGCTGGATGCGCGGCGAGGAGTTCTTCGATGCCGGGCGCCATCCGGTGGTCGAGTTCGACTCGCTGCCCTACTGGCCGGAGACCGTGGAGCAGGGCGGCGCCATCAACGGCCGGCTGACCCTGCGCGGCATCAGCCACCCCGAGTCATTGCAGGTCGAGAAGGCGGAGTGCGCCCGACCCGGCTATGATTGCGACGTCGTCAGCCGCGGTACCGTGCAGCGAGGCCGGTACGGAATGGACAGCTGGCAGCTAGCCTTGAGTGACCGAGTGACCTTCGTATTGCGTGCGCGCCTGAGCGAGGCGCCGAAACCGTGAACCTCCTGCTGCGCGTCCTGGCGCTGGCAACCGTGTTGCTGGGCAGCGGTTGTGCATCGCTCTCGCATGCCGAGCGTGACCGTGCCGAAGCGATTGCCGTGCAGGCGCGCTCGACCGACGTCGACTGCCAGCGCGCCGACCGCTGCGCGCAGGACTCGCCGTTGCGTGCGCTGGCGGGCCGGGCGTTCACCGAATCCACCCCGGAACAGCCACGCCACTACGCCACCCTGCTCGACGAGGGCGAGGGCGCCCTGGTCGCGCGCCTGAACCTGCTGCGCAGCGCCACCCGCAGCATCGACCTGCAGACCTACATCTTCGACAAGGACGACAGTGCCCGGCTGGTCATCGACGAGCTGCTGGCCGCGTCGCGGCGCGGGGTGAAGGTGCGGGTGCTGATCGACCAGCTCTCGGCGATCTCCGACCTGCAGATCCTCGGCGCCCTGTCCGGTGCGCACCAGAACTTCCAGCTGCGGGTCTACAACCCGACCTTCGGCAAGGCCCGGCTGAACTACTTCGACTATGCCGGCAGCGTGCTGTGCTGCTTCCGCCGCTTCAACCAGCGCATGCACAACAAGCTGCTGGTGATCGACGATGCGATCGGCGTGGTCGGCGGCCGCAACTACCAGGACGACTATTACGACTGGGACCGCGAGTACAACTTCCGCGACCGCGACGTGCTGATCGCCGGCCCGGAGGCGCGGGCGATGGCGGCCAACTTCGATGCCTTCTGGCGCGCCAGGCGCAGCGTGCCGGCCGAGCGCCTGAACGATGTCGGCCGCACCCTGCTGCGCGAGGGCGTGCCGACCCTGCCGCCGGCCAGCTTCCGCCGCCCCGAGCGGGTGGAGCGGGTCAGTGCCGAAGCCAATGACATGGACTTCGTCAGCCGTTCCTTCGTCGATACCGCGTTGCCGGTGGCCTCGGTGCGCTATGTCGCCGACCTGCCGCGCAAGCACCGGCGCGAGAAGGCCGATGCGCCGCTGGCCGGACAGCACGTGACCGAGCCGCAGCTGGATGCGCTGATCGCCGGCGCGCAGAAGGAAGTGATCCTGCAGACGCCGTACCTGGTGCTGTCCAAACCGGCGCAGAAGCTGTTCCGCGAGCTGCGCAAGCGACCGCAGCCGCCGCGCGTGGTGGTGTCCAGCAACAGCCTGGCGGCGACCGACAACCCGATCGTCTATGCGCTGTCGTACAAGTACAAGCGGCGCAACATGCGCGAACTGGGCTTCAACATCTTCGAATACAAGCCGTTCCCGCTGGATGCACCGGTCGATTACCGCAACCTGCTGCCCGACCCGATCGCCGCGCCGGAAGGCGACGACGACGGCGAGCGCAACCCGCTGATCGGCGGCAGTGCTGCCGGCAGCAATGCCGGCGACCGTCGCGATCGCGATGAGCACCCGGCACCCGCCGGCAAGCAGGGGGCGGTGAACCATCCGCGCACCGGCAGTGCCTACCAGAACGCGCGCGAGCGCCGCCGTGCGGCCGGCAGCGAGGTCGAAACCCGCCTGCTGCGCACCGAGACCCGGCCCTCGTTCCTGGGCAGCAAGGCGGTCAACAAGCCGTTGCCGGTCACCCGCAAGGGCGCGCGCATGGGCCTGCATGCCAAGTCGCTGGTGGTCGATCGCCGCATCGGCGTGGTCGGCACCCACAACTTCGACCCGCGCAGCGAGAACTACAACACCGAAGGCGCGGTGATCATCGATGACCCGGCCTTCGCCGAGCAGCTGGCCGAGAGCATCCTGCGCGACACCCACCCGCAGAACTCGTGGACGGTGGCGCCGCGGGCCAAGCCGCCGGTGCTGTCCGGGCTCAACTACAGCGTCGGCAAGGCCTCCGAAGCACTGCCGATCCTCGACTTCTGGCCGTGGCGCTATGCCACCGACTACGAGTTCAAGCCCGGCCCGGACTGCCCGCAGCCGTTGCCCCGGCAGGACCCGGGCTTCCACCGCTGCTATGTCGCCGTGGGTGATTTCCCCGAGGTCAATGTCGGCCCGAAGTGGCTGCTGGTACGCATGCTGACCGCATTCGGCGCCGGCCTCGTTCCCATCCTCTGAAGGTGCCCGCATGACCCAGGTGTTCCGCGAAGCCGTTTCCCTCGAGCAGCTCAATACGCTCAGCCGCAACACCGCGATCGCGTCGCTGGGCATCGTCTTCAGCGCGGCCGGTGACGACTGGCTGCAGGCCACCATGCCGGTGGACGAGCGCACCCGCCAGCCCTACGGCATCCTGCATGGCGGCGCGTCGGTGGTGCTGGCCGAGACCCTGGGCAGCAGCGCCGGCAACCTGTGCGTGGATACGGCCAAGCAGATCTGCGTGGGGCTGGAAATCAACGCCAACCACGTGCGTGCGGTGCGTTCGGGCACGGTCACCGGCACCGCCCGCGCGCTGCACGTGGGCCGCAGCACCCAGCTGTGGGAGATCCGCATCGAGGACGAGCAGGGCCGGTTGGTGTGCATCTCGCGGCTGACCCTGGCGGTGGTGGCGGCCGGCCACGGCTGAGCCCCGGACGAGCGGTGACGGCAGCGGAACCCAGCGTTCCCTGCCGATTGCCCCGGTCGATGGGTGTTATGGCCTAAATCGGCTGGCAGCGATGACGGCCCTCCGGTATCGTGCGCGGATGACTTCCCCCACTCCGGCCCCCCGCGGCGGCGTGGCGCGTGTGTGCCGTTACCTGTACCGCGTACCGCTGCTGTTGGTCCACATCATCGTGTTCCTGCCGCTCATCCTGATCGGCATGCTTCGGCCGTGGGGCGAACTGCGCGTGGGCGAGGCGACCCTGGGGGCCAAAGTGGTCAACTGGTGGCAGGGGGGGCTGATGTGGATCTTCGGCTTCCGCCTGGTGCAGATCGGCAGGCCGCTGCCCGGCGCCGTGCTGTTCGTCGCCAACCACGTCAGCTGGGTCGACATCTGCATCCTGCACAGCCAGCGCATGATGGGCTTCGTCGCCAAGCGCGAGATCGCCAGCTGGCCGCTGGTCGGGTGGCTGGCCGCGCGCGGGCAGACCATCTTCCACCAGCGCGGCAACACCGAATCGCTCGGTGGCGTGATGCAGGTGATGGCCGATCGCCTGCGCGAAGGCAAGGCAGTGGGCGTGTTCCCCGAAGGGCGTACCCGCGGTGGCCACGAAGTGGGCCCGTTCCATGCCCGCATCTTCCAGGCGGCGGTTGAGACCGGCGTGCCGGTGCAGCCGGTGGCTCTGGTGTACGGGCTCAAGGGCGACGCGCAGACCATTGTCGCGTTCGGCCCCGGCGAGAGTTTCTTCGCCAATTTCCTGCGCCTGCTCGGTGAGCCGGCGCGGCGTGCGGAAGTGCATTTCCTGGCACCGATCGGTGCGCAGGACCTGGAAGGCCGTCGGCGCATCGCGGAGACGTCGCGCGCGCGCATCGTGGCGGCCATGAGCACGCAGTGAGGGTGCGGTGGCCCTGATCCCGCCACCCGTCCTGGACGCCGGCACGCCGACGCTGCACGCGGCTGACTACCAGCCACCGCGCTGGCTGCGCAATCCGCACCTGCAGTCGATGCTCAGCTCCAGCCGCATGCGCCTGCAGCGCGGCCTGCTGCTGCTGGCCGCGACCGGCGCGATCAGCGAAGAACTGATCCTCGACGGCGGCGACGGCGTGCGCCTGCAGGGCTGGCACAGCCATGTCGAAGGCCGCGAACCCAAGGGCATGGCCCTGCTGCTGCATGGCTGGGAAGGCAGTGCCGAATCCAGCTACATGCGCATGGCGGCCGCGCGCATGCTCGAACAGGGCTTCGACGTGGTGCGGCTGAATTTCCGCGACCACGGCAATACCCATCACCTCAACCCCGGCATCTTCCACTCCAACCTGATCGACGAAGTGGTGCATGCCGCACGCGATATCGCCCAGCGCTGGCCGCAGCTGCCGCTGGTGGCCGCCGGCTACTCGCTGGGCGGCAACTTCGTGCTGCGCCTGGCCCTGCGTGCGCCGGCGGCCGGCGTGCCGCTGCTGCGCGTCGCCTCGGTATGCCCGGTGCTGGACCCGGCGCTGACCATGGAGAGCATCGAGAACGGCCCGGCAATGTACGACTGGTACTTCCGGCGCAAGTGGGCCGGTTCGTTGCGGCGCAAGCGCGACCTGTTCCCCGAACTGAGCGACTGCGACGACCGCGTGCTGAAGCTGGACATCCGCGCGTTGACCGCCTGGCTGGTCGAGCGCCACACCAGTTTCGGCTCGTTGCAGGCCTATTTCGACGGCTACTCGATTGCCGGCGATCGCCTGTCCTCGCTGCAGGTGCCGGCCGACATCCTGATGGCACAGGACGACCCGGTGATCCCGTACGCGACCTTCAGCGACTGGCAGCTGCCGCGCAACGCGCACCTGGAAACCGCCTGCTGGGGCGGCCACTGTGGCTTCCTGGAAAACTGGCGCGGTGACGGCTTCTCCGAGCGCTGGGTGGCGCAGCGCCTGCAGCGCGTGCTGCAAGGCTGAACCGGCACGGGCGCGCAGGCCGCTACAATGCGGGTTTGCCCTTGAACCGGACCGCCATGCAAGACCAGATCATCCAAGCGTTGCGCCAGAACGAGGCCGACCAGGCCGTGCAGCTGGCCCAGGCGTGGACCCGTGATGAACCCGGCCAGGCCGAGGCCCACCGCTGGCTGGCGCTTGCGCTGCAGCAGCAGGGCAAGGCCGAGGACGCGATGGAGGCCCTGCAGCAGGCGCTGCAGCTGGCCCCGGACAATGCCCAGCTGCACCTGCAGCACGCCGGCCTGCTGCTGGCCCTGCGCCAGTTCGACGGCGCTGGCGAAGCACTGACGCGCACCACCGGGCTGGACCCGAACGCCTTCGCTGCCTACCTGATGCAGGCCCACCTGGCGATCGGCCGCAACGATTTCGATGAAGCGCAGCGCCTGTCCACCCTGGCCTCGCGTGTCGAACCGGACCACCCGGAACTGCTGACCATCGACGGCATGATCGCGCTGCGCCGCGATGATGCCGATCGCGCGCTGACGCTGCTGTCGGCCGCCAACCAGGCCCAGCCCAACGACATTCGCGTGCTCTACGCACTGGGCTTCGCCTACCTGGGCAAGAACATGCTGGCCTTCGCCGAGCAGGCGTTCCGCCGCGTGCTGGAACTGAACCCGACCATCGCCTCGCTGCATGGCCTGGTGGTGCAGCTGGCCATGCGCCAGGGCAACCTGGACGCTGCCGCCGAAGCGATGCAGATCGCGCTGCAGCAGCAGGGCCTGGATACGCCATCGATGCGCCGCCTGGCCGGCGAACTGGCACTGCGCGGCGGCCAGCCGCTGCAGGCGCTGGAGCACCTGCTGCCGTTGCTGGAATCGCTGCCTGACGACCGCGACGTACTGCAGTTGCTGCTGATGTCCTGGCAGCGCCTGGGCCGCGAAGACGAGGCCCGCGCACGCCTGGATGCCGCCCTGGAGCAGCACCCGCAGCTGCACGACCTGTGGCTGGCACGCCTGGCGGTGGAAGAGGTCGGCAGTGCCACCGCCGCCGCCACGGTCGAGCGCTGGATGGACGCGATGCCGGGCCACCTGCCGGCGCTGGAAGCGCGCCTGCGCCTGCACGACATGGTGGGCGAACACGCCCAGGCCGAAGCGATCGCCGAGCGCATCGTCAACCTCGAACCGGGCCGCGTCAGCGGCGAAACCCGCCTGGTCGAAGGCCTGCTGCAGCGCGATCCGGCCGCCGCGGTCGCCCGCGTGCAGGCGCTGATCGACATGGCACCGGAAGGCCACCGCGCCGACCTGCGCACCTGGCTGGGTGAGATCCAGGATCGCGCCGGGCAGCACGAAGACGCGCTGCAGACCTGGCTGGCACTGCAGGCCGACCAGGCACCGCAGCGCCTGCCGCTGCCGCCGCAGGCCAAGGCGCCGCCGAGCTGGCCGGACAAGGGCGAGATCGACGGTGATGCCACTTCCGCGCCGATCTTCCTGTGGGGCGCGCCGGGTTCGGGCGTGGAGCGCGTGGCGACCGGCCTGGCCGCCGCCAGCCCGGTGCTGCGCAGCGACCGCTATACCTCCAACGCACCCGACGACGCGTTCCAGAACTACCACACGCTGCAGGACCTTGCCTCGGGCGTGCTGACCCCGGAGCGGCTGGTGCAGCGCTGGCGCGAACAGCTGCCGTCGCGCGGCGTGCAGGACGACGCGATCATCGACTGGCTGCTGTGGTGGGACAACGCGCTGCTGTGGGCGCTGCGCCCGCAGCTGCCGCAGGGCCGCCTGCTGGTGGTGCTGCGCGATCCGCGCGACATGCTGCTGGACTGGGTGGCCTACGGTGCCGCCGCACCGCTGGCAATGACCTCGCTGGCCGAAGCCAGCGAATGGCTGGCGCGCGCGCTGGCCCAGGTCGCCGCCCTGCACGAGGACGATCTGTACCCGCAGGTGCTGCTGCGCATCGACCAGATCGGCAACGATCCGCAGGCGATGGCCGAACTGCTGGGCCGCCTGTTCGAGCGGCCGATGCCGCCAGCCGCGCAACTGGGTGCGCCGCGCTTCCCGCCGGGCCACTGGCGCAACTACCGCGACGTGATGAGCGCCGCCTTCGCCAAGCTCACCCCGATCGCGGTGCGCCTGGGTTATCCGGAAGAGTGAGGACACGCCGATGCAACTGAGCAGCCACAGCCTGACCAACGGTGCACCGATCGACCGCGAATTCGCCGCCGGCGATGCCGCGGGCTTCGCACCGGACCGCAATCCGCACCTGGCCTGGAGCGATGTGCCGGAGGGCACCCGTTCGTTCCTGCTGGTGTGTGTCGATCCGGACGTGCCGACCGTGCCGGAGACGGTCGGCCGCACCGACATGAGCGTGCCGCGCGACCAGCCGCGCTGTGATTTCGTGCATTGGGTAATGGCCGACATTCCGGCCTCGGTGCGCGAGATCGCCGCAGGCAGCTGCAGCGACGGCTTCGTGGTGAAGGGCAAGTCCAAACCGGCCGGCCCGGCCGGCAGCCGCCAGGGCCTGAACGACTTCACCGGCTGGTTCGCAGGCAATCCGGACATGGCCGGTGACTACCTGGGCTATGACGGCCCGTACCCGCCGTTCAACGACGAACGCCTGCACCACTACTTCTTCCGCGTGTTCGCGCTGGACGTGGCATCGCTGCAGCTGCCGGCACGCTTCACCGCCGCCGACGCCTACCGCGCCATGCACGGCCACGTGCTCGCCGAAGCGGCACTGCACGGCACCTACACGTTGAACCCGGCGCTGGGCTGAGAGCCCTTGTAGGGCCGGGGCATGCCCGGCTTTGCTTTCTGCAGAGTCGAGCCATGCTCGACTTTGCCTTGTAGAGCCGAGCCCATGCTCGGCTGCTTCTGCTACGCAATGGACCTGCAGTAAACAGCAAACCCTGCCAGGAACGCATCCGCTTCGGCGCGATGCACTTCCGACTGAAGCACCTCGAAGATCTCCTCCGGTTCCAGGCCCAGCACCGGTACACGCAGGAACAGCGTTGTACTGAACGCGGCACTGACCGTGGACAGCACCGCGCGAAGTGCCTGCAGCATGTCCTCGCCACGATGGGACGCATGCACTAACGCAATGGGCCGACCGACGATCTGGTCGCCGGATACGAGCCAGTCGATCGCATTCTTCAATCCGCCGGGAATGCCACGCACGTATTCAGGGCTGCACACCAGCACACCGTCGCTGCGGGCGATGGCCGCCTTGAAGCGCGTCACGCTGCAGGGTTCATCGGTGCCTTCCAGATCGGGGGAGAACACCGGAAGTTCGCCGACCCCGGCGTAGACCTCGATCTCCATGCCGGGCAGCGCGATGGTTTTCAGGGCCACCAGCAGAGCGGTGTTGGTCGACTGCCGGCGCGCGCTGCCGGATATGGCGAGAATCTTCATCGTGGCAAGGCTGCCACGTGGGGCTGCGTCGACGCTACAGAACGTAGAAGGGCGACCTCGTGGCCGCCCTTCTGTTTATTTACTTCTTCTCGATGGCCGACTCGACCACCATGTCCAGCACGTACGCCTGCGACGGCGCATCGGCCGGCGGGTTCTTCACTTCGTAGCGCTTCACGCGCACCACGTTGCGCACGCCGTCTTCGTGGGTGTAGCCCTCGATGGTGCCGTAGAAGTTCTCGAACTTGCCCGGCTCACCCTGCTTCAGGCCCTTGTCGTCGAACTTCACTTCGCGCACCTGCAGGCACTGGTAGTCCGGGATCAGCGGGTGCGAGCACTTCTGCGTCTTGGCGGCCACTTCCAGGAACACGGTTTCGCCGGCGCCGCCGTAGCGGGTTTCAGCGGTCGGCTCCGGGTTGAACACCAGCACGTCGCCCTTGGCGTTGGTCAGCGTCAGCTTGCCATCGGCATCCTGCTCGGCCTTCAGCTCGCCCTGCAGGCGGCTCGACACGGCTTCGTCCAGCGCCATCAGCGCCTTGTCGGTGCAGGCCATCATGGTCGAGGCCATCGCGCTGACCGTCAGCTTGCCGTCGGCCAGGGTGTAGCCGCCGCCCATGCGGTTGCAGGTGTTGCTGACCGACAGGCGGCCATCTGCGAAGTCCAGGGTGACCGGCTTGTCTTCGCGGGCGAACAGCGCGTCGATGCGCTTGCCGTCGGCGCCGGTGGCCTGCTGCAGCACCCAGTGCTGGCTCTGCAGGCGCTGCGCATCCAGGTGCGCCAGCGTCTGCTGGTCTGCTGCCTTGGCCGCGGCCGGGGCCACGTCGTCGCCGCCGGTGCCGGCCGGGGCCGGGGTCTGGCTGCAGGCGGCCATCAGGGCCAGCGGGAGGAGCAGGGTGAGCTTGCGGTTCATGGTGATTCTCCTTGGGGAACCGTGGGGGAAACGGGGTGGGGCCGGCAACGGGGTTACCGTACCCCGGCGCTGTTCAGCTGCCGGAGGGCAACCACAGCAGCAGCGCCGCGCCCAGTGCGATGCGGTAGATCGCGAAGGCGGTGAACCTGTGCGACTTGATGTAGCCCATCAGCCACTTCACTACGACGAAGCCGGTGATGGCCGCGGCAAGGAAGGCCACGCCCACGTCGGCCCAGTCCTCGCTGCCCAGCTGCCCGGCCTTGGCCATTTCCAGGAAGGTGTAGGCGCTGGCGGCGAACATGGTGGGAATGCCGACCAGGAACACGAACTCGGCGGCGGCGGCGCGGCGGCTCAGGCCCAGCAGCATGGCCAGGAAGATCGCCGAGGCCGAGCGCGAGGTGCCGGGGAACACGCCGGCCACGACCTGTGCCAGGCCCACGCCGATCGCCACCGTCCAGGTCACCTGGTCGCGGTCGGGCAGGCGCGCGGTGTAGGCCTCCACCAGCAGCATCCAGACACCACCGATGATCAATGCCCAGGCCACCGGGCTGACCGTCTCCGGCAGCGACCAGCCGGCCTTGCGCACCACCAGGCCGACCACGGCGGTGACCAGGAAGGCGGCGCCCAGCTTGAACACGTACTCACGGTTCTCGCGCTGGTTGAAGCCGGTGGCCAGCTGCAGCAGGCGCTGGCGGAACACCAGCACCACGGCCACGATCGCGCCGGCCTGGATGACGATGTTGAAGAAGTCCGAGCGGGCACCCAGCCAGTGCTGGGCGATGAGCAGGTGGCCGGTGCTGGAGATCGGCAGGAATTCGGTCAAGCCTTCGAGGATGCCCAGCAGCAGGGCGGAGAGCAGGTCGGACATGGACGGTGCGTGACGCGCGGCGGAAGGAAGAAGGTCGAGAGGATAGACGATCCCTGCCGCACCAAACGGGTGCGTCTGGTGGCGGGTGCACCCGTTTGGTGCGCACTGTTCTGCACCGCCACGGAGCGCCCTTTTTGAAATCAATGACTTGCGGCCAGCGAAAAGTTGGCACGGTCGTTGCTCTACCTCAGCAGGCATTCATCCCCATCCGAGGTCGTACCGATGTCCGTGGAAAACGTTGAGAAGCTGATCAAGGACAACCAGATCGAGTTCGTCGATCTGCGTTTCGTGGATATGCGTGGCGTCGAGCAGCACGTCACCTTCCCGGTCAGCATTGTCGAACCGTCGCTGTTCGAAGAAGGCAAGATGTTCGACGGCAGCTCGATCGCCGGCTGGAAGGGCATCAACGAATCGGACATGGTCCTGCTGCCCGACACCACCAGCGCCTACGTCGACCCGTTCTACGCAGATCCGACCATCGTGATCAGCTGCGACATCCTCGATCCGGCCACCATGCAGCCGTACGGCCGCTGCCCGCGCGGCATCGCCAAGCGCGCCGAGGCCTACCTGAAGTCCTCCGGCATCGCCGAAACCGCGTTCTTCGGCCCGGAGCCGGAGTTCTTCATCTTCGACTCGGTCCGTTTCGCCAATGAAATGGGCAACACCTTCTTCAAGGTCGATTCCGAAGAAGCCGCCTGGAACAGCGGCGCCAAGTACGACGGCGCCAACAGCGGCTACCGTCCGGGCGTGAAGGGCGGCTACTTCCCCGTGCCGCCGACCGACACCCTGCACGACCTGCGCGCCGAGATGTGCAAGACCCTGGAACAGGTCGGCATCGAAGTGGAAGTGCAGCACCACGAAGTGGCCACCGCCGGCCAGTGCGAGATCGGCACCAAGTTCAGCACCCTGGTGCAGAAGGCCGATGAACTGCTGCGCATGAAGTACGTGATCAAGAACGTCGCGCACCGCAACGGCAAGACCGTTACCTTCATGCCCAAGCCGATCGTGGGCGACAACGGCAGCGGCATGCACGTGCACCAGTCGCTGTCCAAGGGCGGCACCAACCTGTTCTCCGGTGACGGCTACGGTGGCCTGAGCCAGCTGGCGCTGTGGTACATCGGCGGCATCTTCAAGCACGCCAAGGCCATCAATGCCTTCGCCAACTCGGGCACCAACAGCTACAAGCGCCTGGTGCCGGGCTTCGAGGCGCCGGTGATGCTGGCCTACTCGGCCCGCAACCGTTCGGCGTCGTGCCGCATTCCGTGGGTGTCCAACCCGAAGGCGCGCCGCATCGAAATGCGCTTCCCGGACCCGATCCAGTCCGGCTACCTGACCTTCACCGCACTGATGATGGCCGGCCTGGACGGCATCAAGAACCAGATCGACCCGGGTGCACCGAGCGACAAGGACCTGTACGACCTGCCGCCGGAGGAAGAGAAGCTGATCCCGCAGGTCTGCTCCTCGCTGGACCAGGCGCTGGAAGCGCTGGACAAGGACCGCGAGTTCCTGAAGGCCGGCGGCGTGATGAGCGATGACTTCATCGACGGCTACATCGCGCTGAAGATGCAGGAAGTGACCAAGTTCCGCGCGGCCACCCACCCGCTGGAATACCAGCTGTACTACGCCAGCTGACCGGATGCGATGGCGGTGGGTTCCCCCTCCCACCCGCCGCCATCGCTTCCGTTTTCGCGGCTGGGGAGCCGCGGTCAGATCGGGGTCGGATCCCATTCGTTTACGAATGGGCGCTGATCCCTATCCAGGGGCAAGAGAGAGACCGGATACGCGACCAGGGCCGCCCTCCCTCCCGCGTCGGTCGTGCAAGGAGAGAGGCACGGCCGTCCCGGCCCTGTACGTGTCCGGTGCAACAGCCACGGTCATCATCCTGATGACCCGTGGTTGCCTGATGCCAACGCGCGCTGGCGCGCTGGCCCCATCCACCCTCGGGACATGCGCATGAAACTGATCTCCGCCATCATCCGACCGTTCAAGCTCGACGAGGTCCGCGAGGCCCTGTCCGATGCAGGCGTGTCGGGCATCACCGTGACCGAAGTGAAAGGTTTCGGTCGCCAGAAGGGCCACACCGAGCTGTATCGCGGCGCCGAGTACGTCGTCGATTTCCTGCCCAAGATCAAGATCGAAACGGTGGTCACCGACGAGCGTGCCGACGCGGTGATCGAAGCGATCCAGTCGTCGGCAGGCACCGGCAAGATCGGTGACGGCAAGATTTTCGTCACCGCCGTCGAACAGGTCATCCGCATCCGCACCGGCGAAATCGGTGCCGACGCGCTGTAACCCCCTTCCGGAGATTCCCCCCATGAAGATGCGCCTTCTCACCGGGTGGCAAGCCCGGTTCCATCTGGTGTGCCTGTTGATGCTGCTCAGCGCACTGGCCGCCGGTGCCTGGCCGGGCAGCGCCCATGCCCAGGCCCAGGTATCGCCGTTGCCGAGCGAAAGCGTGGCGGTCGAGCCGCTGCACGATGCGGCCGCCACCGCCGCGGCGCCGGCCGTGGCCGAAGCGGCCGCCGCCTATGATCGTGGCGACGTCGCCTGGATGCTCACCTCGACCCTGCTGGTGCTGTTGATGGTGGTACCGGGCCTGGCCCTGTTCTACGGCGGCCTGGTGCGTTCGAAGAATGTGCTGTCGGTGCTCAGCCAGATCCTGGTGGTGTTCTCGCTGGTGCTGCTGCTGTGGGTGGCCTATGGCTACAGCGCGGTGTTCAGCGCCGGCAATCCGTTCTTCGGCTCGTTCACCGAATTCGCCTTCCTCAAGGGCTTCACCCCGGAGTCGGTGGGCAACACGCCGATCAAGGGCCTGCCGGACTATCTGTTCGTCGCGTTCCAGTCGACCTTTGCCGGCATCACCACCGCGCTGATCGTCGGTGCCTTCGCCGAGCGCATCAAGTTCCGCGCGGTGCTGCTGTTCTCGGCGCTGTGGTTCACCCTCAGCTACATCCCGATGGCACATATCGTCTGGGGTGGCGGCTACCTGGGTGAGCTGGGTGCCATCGACTTCGCCGGCGGTACCGTGGTGCACATCAACGCGGGCGTCGCCGGCCTGGTCGGCGCGTGGTTCGTCGGCAAGCGCCTGGGCTATGGCCAGACCGCGCTGAAGCCGCACAATGTGCCGTTTACCTACATCGGCGCGATGCTGCTGTGGGTGGGCTGGTTCGGCTTCAACGCCGGCTCGGCAGCAGCGGCCGACACCGTGGCCTCGCTGGCCTTCCTCAACACCGTGCTGGCCACCGCCGCTGCCGTGCTTGGCTGGACCCTGGTGGAGGCGATCGGCAAGGGCAAGCCGTCGGCGCTGGGCGCTGCGTCGGGTGCGGTGGCCGGTCTGGTCGGCATCACCCCGGCCTGTGGCACCGTCGGGCCGCTTGGCGCGATCGTGATCGGTTTTGTCGCTGGCGTGGTCTGCGTGTGGGGCGTGACCGGCCTGAAGCGCCTGCTGAAGGTGGACGACACCGCCGACGTGTTCGGTGTGCATGGTGTCGGCGGCATCGTCGGCGCGATCCTCACCGGCGTGTTCAGTGCGCAGTCGCTGGGCGGCACAAAGGCCGATCTGGATATCGCCCATCAGGTCTGGGTGCAGGTGGTCAGCGTCGGCCTGACCGTGGTGTGGTCGGCGGTGATGACCGCGGTCATCCTGCTGGTGGTCAAGGTCGTGGTCGGCCTGCGCGTGACCGAAGAAGCAGAGCGCACCGGCCTGGATGTGACTTCGCACGGCGAGTCCGCCTACGAGGCCTGACGTGGCGGCGCACTGACGTGGTGGGTGCCGACCGTTGGTCGGCACTTCCACTGTCCTTGTTCTGGTAGGTGCCAAGCTTGCTTGGCACGGGGTCTGGGTCTGCTCTGGTGGGTGCCGACCGTTGGTCGGCACAGCGGGTAGCCCATCCACGCATGGCGTGGCTCTACCGTTCCTGCTCCAATGGCTGTCTGCAGGTGGGCGTGTACACGCCTCCAACGACCTCGATGGACTACAGAACGGAGTAGGCGTGATTCAGGCGACTTCCGCAGCAGTGATGGAAGACATCGAATGGTATGTCTACCTGCTGACCCTGGACGACTACAGTCCGCATGCGCTGGTGCGTAGTGTGGCCGGCGCAGGAGATCGAGAACACTGGAGCTTCGCTGTGGAGCTCACCTATCGCTGCCTTTCCTCCGGTCTGTGGCGACTCTCCTACGGCCTGCCTCCGGAGCTGGGGCTTTCCAGCATCGATCGTCGATCCGAGCACCAGCAGTCTGATCAACATCATGGTGCCTGGAGCACATGCATTGGATCCGGGCTTTGTGATCCGACAGGTGCTTCCGGATGGATTCGGTGGATTCTCAGTCTCAACCAGAGGCTGGGGTACGGGTTCGCGTCCAATGTTCAACTCGAATTGGTGGGCCAAGTGTGGAGTTCCAATACGCGCGATACTGGTGGCGAAGTTGGCAAGTTGCGGTGGCCTTGGAGTACTTTTCCCTCAAGGCAGAAATGCATGAGCTACCGGGGCTCTGATGGAAAGATGGTGGAGATCTGCCAGTGAGTGAGCGTGAGTTGGGGGCAAAGATTGTGTCTGTGATTGCCAGCTCCGTGCTTGGAGCGGCTCTATTCATAGGCATTCCGCTGAGTTCTCGGATAGGCAGCTTTTCGCAGGCTGCAATTTTCACATCGCTGGTTTGCGCCATAGCCGCTGTGTTGGGCCTCATCTTCGGTGTGCCCGGGGTTATGCTTGTGGACAAGTTTCTTCCGCGGTTCAAAGCTCGTTATGTTGTAGCTGCACCAATCTGTGCCTTGTTGGCGTGGCTCGCGTTCGAGGGTGCCTTCTCTCCTGGCGCTTGGATAAAGGTCTGGACCAGTCCTTCCTTTTGGTTTGGGTGGGCTCCCAGGCGCGCTGGCATCATGCTTTTCATCGGGTTGGCCGTGGGTGCCTTCTACATGTTGATCTGGCCGCGGATTGGACGAATGATGAAGGTCAACACGGCCTTGTGACTGAGGGCGATGGAATCGGGTGCCTGTGCGCAGCAAGATGGCGGCGGCAAATAGCCAGGCATACAGCGGCGCGGGGAAGTAGGGGGCATCGATGAGTACAGCCGTGCACTGAACGCAGTGACGACGGCGCTGGTGGGCGGTGTGGCGGGACAGGGCGCTGGCCAGGCCGCGTCCAATGCACTGGCGCCCTATGCCGCTCACTTCATCGGCAGCACGCTTGACCCGAACCACGGCAGCGACCCCAATGCGACTCTGCAACTGCTGTCGCATGCGGTGTTGGGTGCGCTGCTGGCGGAAGCCGATGGTGGCAGTGCGGGAACCGGAGCCGTGTCCGCGGCCGGCGGCGAGTTGGCCGCGAAGGTACTGACTAATACATTGACCGGCGGAGACCCCTCCAAGCTGAGCCCGGAGCAGAAAGAGATGGTGCTGGCGTTGTCGCAGGCAGTTGGCGCACTGGCGGGCGGGCTGTCGGAGCAAAAGAAGGTCACGAAATGAGTGCTAGTGATGTGAAAGATGCTGGAAGAGTTTCCGTTCAGGCTGCATATGTATTGATGTGCGTGTTCCTTCAGAAGTATATGGAGAGGGGGGAGGGGCAGGACACTCTTGTTGATCTGTTATCCTCGGGAGGGTCATTTCTATGGGCGAATGGCTTGCCCAACGATCCGGCAATGTGGGATGACTGGTGTGATGCATTTGCAGAGGTTGTCACCGTGGGGAGTGCTCTTAATTCTGAATTTTGTAGCGCACAAATTAATTCGTCGGGCGGGTACTTGGCGTTGCTGGATGCGTTCTCGGTAATGATGGTATTCCTTGAGTCGATTTTTGATCGATCTGGTGAGGATCTTCCGCTGTTCGAAGTTGTTGTTCGCCTTATGTCGCCTCCAGGTGATTCCGGTTGTCTTGATGATTCCTCTGTCTGGGCTGAGTGGGTGGAGTCGGTTAGGAAGGTGAGGGCATAGGGTTCTGGGCGGTTGCTTGTTCAATGGAAGTTGGGGTTAAACGGCCGCCTCGATGAAGTTGCTCGGCTTGACGGTGTTGCCAGTCTGTATGTCACCGGTCGAAGCAGTGGTGACGCGCCAAGGTAGATTTCTTCGCAATGCGGGCGCGGAGGGATTGACCAAATCGGCCACTGGCGGGATCTGAGGGCCGTTGATGAATCATTTTGTTCAAGTTGTTATGAGGGTTGTTCCCTGGGTTCACGTGTCCACGGTGTTGGAATCGATTCGGCGGCATGGCTGGGTCCGTTTCGAGGATTGAAGGTAGGTGATGAGGAACTTGGGCGTTTGGCTATTCGAATTGGAGTTTGAGATTTGGGCATGAGGTGGGGGCGTCATTGAGTTTTTGCATGACAGCTCCCCAGTTCTACAGCGATCCGGACGAAGCGAAGAACCACGGCTGCAGTCCATGGTTACAATCCGCCCATGATCAGCCCCCGCCTTCTGGCTTCCACACTGCTGGCCCTGGCCCTTTCGGCCTGCACCGCCACCGTGCCTGTGCAGCACAACCCGCTCGCCACCTGGGTCCCATCACCCAACCAGAACGCGCGCACCCCGGTCATCATCGTCATCCACCACACCGAGCAGAAATCGGTGCAGCAGAGCCTGCATACGTTGCGCACGGCCAATAGCGGTGGGCCGGTCAGTGCGCACTACCTGATCGGCGCCGATGGCCATCGTTACCAGCTGGTGGCTGATGAGCGCCGTGCCTGGCACGCCGGCGCCGGGCGCTGGGGCACCATCACCGATCTCAATTCGGCTTCGATCGGTATCGAGCTCGACAACGATGGCCGCAGCCCGTTCAGTGCGGCACAGATCGAATCGCTGATCGTGCTGCTGCGCGATCTCACCACGCGCCTGAACATCCCGCCGCGCCAGGTGATCGGCCATGCCGACCTGGCGCCGACGCGCAAGCAGGATCCGAGCCGCTTCTTCCCATGGCAGCAGTTGGCCGAGGCCGGCTTCGGCGTGTGGCCGCGCGCGGCCGACGGCGCGGCACCGGAAGGATTCGACGCGTGGAATGCGCTGGCCCGCTTCGGCTATCCGCTCGACAACCGCGACGCCACCGTCGCTGCGTTCCACCGCCGCTTCCGTGGCCGCGACGACCTGCCGAAGACGCTGGATGCCGAGGACGCCCGCATCCTGCACTCGCTGCTGCTGCAGACGCCGTGACTCCGCGCATGAACGCTTGGCCCCGCGCTGGGTTGCCGCCCAGCGGCCGGCCCGCCACCATGGCGGCATGATCGATTCCGCCACCTTCTTCAAGCGCAAGCACTGGACCCTGCTGGCAGCGGCCGTGCTCGCCGGTTGCGCCACCACCGCTCCCCGCACGGGCTCCGAAGCGCCCACGCCGACCTCGCCGCCGGCGGCCACCTACGCCAAGGTCGGCTGGAAAGCCCTGCCAGCGGTCTCGGACAGCGATCTGCAGGCCGGCTTCGTGGCTTGGCGCAGCAGCTGCGCCCGCCTGAAAAACGACGCTGTCTGGGCCAAGCCCTGCGCCACCGCCGCAGCGGTGTCAGACAAGAACCCGGCCGCGATCCGCCAGTTCCTGCAGCGCGACCTCGATGCCTATGCGCTGCGTGCCGGTGGCCATCAGGCCGACGGATTGATCACCGGCTACTACGAGCCGATCTACCCCGGCAGCCTGACCCGCACCGACAAGGCGACGGTGCCGGTCTACGGCACGCCGGATGATCTGGTGGTGGTGCAGCTGGACAGCCTCTACCCGGAACTGAAGGGCAAGCGCCTGCGCGGGCGCGTCGAAGGCAAGGTGCTCAAGCCCTATGACGACGCCGGCACCATCGCGGCCAAGGGCGCCAAGGCGCCGGTGCTGGCCTGGCTGACCGATCCGATGGACCTGCAGTTGCTGCAGATCCAGGGGTCCGGCCGCGTGCGCCTGGCCGATGGCAAGCAGGTACGGCTGGCCTATGCGGAACAGAACGGCCACCCCTACCGTGCCATCGGTCGCTGGCTGGTGGACCAGGGCCAGCTGAAGAAGGAAGACGTCACCATGGATGCGATCCGCGCCTGGGCCCGGGCCAATCCCGCGCGCGTGCCGGAACTGCTGCGCAGCAACCCCAGCTATGTGTTCTTCGTGCGCAATCCGGACAGCCCGGAAGGCCCGCGTGGTTCACTGAACGTGCCGCTCACCGCGGGCTACAGCGTGGCGGTGGACCGTACCGTGGTGCCGCTGGGCAGCCTGCTGTGGCTGTCGACCACGCGCCCCGATGGCACGCCCGTGGTACGCCCGGTGGCTGCGCAGGACACCGGCGGCGCCATCGCCGGCGAGGTGCGCGCGGACCTGTACTGGGGCAGTGGCGATGCCGCCGGCAAGCTGGCCGGCGACATGAAGCAGAAGGGCAACATCTGGATGCTGTGGCCGAAGGGCGTGCCCCTGCCGAACTGAACCAGCAGGGGGCGGATCCCTTTCCAAAGGAAAGGGCTCTGGCCCCGGATGCCTGATAATGGCGCCATTCCGAACTTTCCGGCCGCGCCTGCGGCCAGGACCCCTGCAATGACCTACGCAAAGCACAACGCAAAACCCGGCGCGAAATCCGCCGCAAAGAAGTACTACAAGCACTGGGCCGAATCGGGCCTGGGCAAGGGCAACGTGCTGATGGAAGCGCGCGGCGACAAGATCGTGCGGCAGGTGGAAATCTACGGCACCAAGATGGTCTGGGCCGACGAGCACGCCCACAGCGATGACCGTTTCCTGCTGGCCGACCAGCCGGTGTCGTTCCTGGATTTCGACGAGGACGACGAAATCTCCGCGCGTGAATTCGAAGCCGCCTGGAAGAAGGCACGGGAAGCCACCGGCTACCCGGTGTAATCCGCCCGGCTCCCGCCCTTGTAGCGCCGAGCCTTGCTCGACGCTGCAAAAGCGGGCACGTGAAATGTTATATAATTACATTTCACCGTAACCGCCCCTTCCCATGAAGACTCCCACCCTTGTGGCCGCCCTGGCGGCCGCGCCGTTCGCCCCTGAAGCTTTCGCACAGGCCGCCGATGCCGCGCTCACCCTCGGCAAGGTGCAGGTGCACCAGCACGGCGAAGGCCAGCTCAGTGCGCACCAGGTGCTGACCTCGGTGGACGTGCTGGGTGCAGACCAGATCGAAAACCGCAACGTTTCGCACAGCTGGGAACTGCTCGGGCAGATGCCCGGCATCCAGCTCACCGAAACCCGGCAGGGTGCCGAATCGGGCAAGGTCAGCTTCCGCGCCTTCAACGGCGAGGGCTACCTCAATGCCATCAAGACCCTCATCGACGGCATCCCCAGCAACGTCAACAGCGGCAACCAGCGCTTCATCGACATGCTGTTCCCGCTGGACATCAGCTACATCGAAGTAGTGCGTGGTACCAACGATCCGCGCTATGGCCTGCACAACATCGGCGGCAACGTGAACTTCGGTACGCGCCAGGGCGGCAGCTACACCGATGCGCGCCTGGCCTACGGCAGCTACAACACCCGTGATGCGCAGCTGGCGATTGGCCGCGAAGCCAATGGCTTCGCGCAGAACTACTTTGTCGGCACCCAGGCCAGCGATGGTTATCGCGACCACGACACCTCCAGGAAGTACTCGCTGGGCGGCAAGTGGTTCTTCGGCACGCTGGACGAAGGGCTGCGCGTGGGCCTGACCGCGCGCGCCTACCACCATGAGGCCGACGAACCGGGCTTCATGACCGCCGAGGAACTGCGCACGCACCGCCGTGGCAGCGAGCTGCGCAACGGCAACGACGGCGATGACCGCGACATGCGCCAGATCGCCGCGCACGTCGACCTGAAGCTGTCCGACGCACTCACCTTCGGCACGCGGCTCTACTACAACCGCTATGAAGACGACCGCCGCGTGACCTTCAGCGACCTGCCCACCGGCAACCTGCCGCGCCAGCGCCGCGTGTGGGATGAACGCCAGACTGGCCTGCTCAGCACGCTGACCTGGCAGGCCAGCTCCACGCTTACTGTCGAGGGCGGCCTGAACTACGAGCAGCAGGACAACGGCTATATCCGCGAGCGCTATGCCTACGCCGAACCGACCGATTACAGCCAGCCGCCGGCGCGCGTGCAGAACGACGACCGCCACAGCTTCGACAACTGGGGCGCCTACGTGCAGGCGATCTACCAGCCCGCCGAGGCGTGGAAGATCGTGCCGGCCTATCGTATTGATCGCTTCAGTGGCCGCACGCACCTGATGAACGGCATCACCGCCCGGCTGCAGGATTACGGCAGCATCGGCCAGCCCAAGCTGAGCATCATCCACAGCCTGGGCCAGACCACCCACGTCTACGCCAACTGGGGCCGCACCTTCCAGGTGCTGATCGGGTCCACCGCACCGGCCTACCTCACCCCGGGGCAGGCGCCGATGCAGCCGTCCACCAATACGGGCATGGAGCTGGGCCTGAAGTTCCAGCCGTTCCAGGGCGCCCAGGCGCGCCTGGCGGTGTGGCAGCAGGACGCGGAAAACGAGGTATCCAACATGCCTGCCACCGGCACCACGGTCACCCTGGGCAAGACCCGCCGGCGCGGCGTGGATGCGCAGTTGAGCCTGCAGCTGGGCGATGACTGGACGGTATGGGCGTCGCACGCCTACCAGGAAGCGAAGATCACCCGCGACGACCGCGATGCCGGCATTTCCCTGCACGGCCGCGAAGTGGCCGCCACCCCGCGCCACATCAGCAATCTGGGTGTGGACTACCGCGCCAGCGACGCGCTGCGCCTCGGCCTGCAGGCACGCGCGCAGGGCGACTACTACCTTGAGGAGCGCAACGTGGCCGGCAAGTTCGGTGGCTTCGCCGTGCTCGACCTCAGTGCTGCCTATCAGCTCACCCCGCGTTTCAGCGTGGACCTGCAACTGAAGAACGTCACCGGCCGCCAGTACGCCTACGCCTGGTACGACAGCTTCTTCTGGGACAGCGCCCGCCCGATGTTCTCGCCAGCCCCGGGCCGCAGCGTGTTCGTTGGCCTCAACATGAAGCTGTAACCGGCCCTGCATCTGGTAGTGGTCGAGCTTGCTCGACCTGCAGCAGGGGTCAGATCCCTTTCCGCCAGGAAAGGGCTCTGACCCCGAACCCCGCGTTTTGCACTACATTGGTGCAATGTCCGACCCCGCACCCCCGCCGTCCCTTGATGCCCTGGGCACGCCGCTGGCCTGGGCCGGGGCCGATGGCTGCATTGCCGGCTGCAATCCGGCCTTCGCCCGCTGGCTGGGCGTCAGCGTCCGGCGCCTGCTGGGTCGGCCATTGGCCGCACTGGAAGTGCAGGGCGAGGCACTTGCCCATTTCCTGGCCCGCGATGAGCGCGACAGCCTGCGCCTGAACCGGCTGGCGCTGGCGGTGCCCGGCGAGGCGCCGCGCTTCGCCGAGGGCTGGATGAGCCGCCGCGACGATGGTGGCTGGCTGCTGGAGGCGCATCCGGTCGATGAATTCCCCGGGCTGGACCCAACCCAGGCGCTGCCCAGTGCGCTCAGCGCGGCGCTGAAGGGCCTGGCCCACGAGCTGCGCAACCCGCTGGCCGGGCTGAAGGGCGCGGCCCAGCTGCTGGCCCGCCGCGCGGCGCAGCGCGACGCCAGCGAACGTGAGCTGATCGAACTGATCGGCTCGGAGATCGAGCGCCTCAACGGCCTTCTCGACCAGCTGCTGTCGCCGGCCCCGGCCGCGCCGCATGCGGAACTGAACATCCATGCCGCGCTGGAACGTGTGCTGCGCCTGGCCGAGAACGAGGCCGGCTGGGCGGTACGCCTGCAGCGCGACTACGACCCCAGCATTCCCGAATTCCACGGCGACGCCGACCGCCTCACCCAGGCGGTGTGGAACCTGGTGCGCAACGCGATCCAGGCCGGTGCCGGCAGCATCACCCTGCGCACCCGCGTGGAGCATGGGGTGCGCATCGCCGAGCAGTTGCACACGTTGGCCTTGCGCCTGGAAATCGCCGACGACGGCCGTGGCGTGCCCGAGGAGCTGGCCGAACACCTGTTCCTGCCGCTGGTCAGTGGCCGTGCCGAAGGCACCGGGCTGGGCCTGGCACTGGCCCAGCAGGTCGCGCGCGAGCATCGCGGCACGCTCACCTACCGCTCGCGTCCGGGCCATACCGTGTTCACCCTGCTGTTGCCGATCGGCAACGGCGCCGCTCCTGCCGAGGAGGCCCCGCGCGATGTCTGAGTCCCCCACCACCGCACAGCGCATCTGGGTGGTCGACGATGATCGTGCGGTGCGCTTCGTACTGTGCACCGCGCTGCGCGAGGCGGGGTACCAGGTCGTTGATTTCGACAGTGCCGCTCCCGCCCTGCAGGCGTTGAGCGCGGGCCCGCCACCGGCGCTGCTGTTCACCGATGTGCGCATGCCCGGCGACGATGGCCTGGTACTGCTGGACAAGCTCAAGGCCGCGTTGCCGCAGCTGCCGGTGGTGGTGATGTCGGCCTATACCGATGTCGCCAGCACCGCCGGTGCGTTCCGCGGGGGCGCGCATGAATTCCTGTCCAAGCCGTTCGACCTGGACGATGCCGTGGCGCTGGCGCAGCGTGTGCTGCCGGCCGTGGCGCCCGCGCTGGCCGCCCCCAGCCCCGCCGCCGAAACGCCCGGCGACCAGCCGCCGCAACTGGTGGGCGATACCCCCCCGATGCGTGCGCTGTTCCGCGCCATCGGTCGCCTGGCGCAGGCACCGCTGGCGGTGCTGATCACCGGCGAGACCGGCACCGGCAAGGAGCTGGTGGCCAATGCGCTGCACCGCGAATCGCCGCGTGCGCAGGGCCCGTTCGTCGCGCTCAATACCGCCGCGATCCCGGCCGAACTGCTGGAGAGCGAGCTGTTCGGCCACGAAGCTGGCGCCTTCACCGGTGCGCAGCGCCGTCATGTCGGCCGCTTCGAGCAGGCCAACGGCGGCACGCTGTTCCTGGATGAGATCGGCGACATGCCGTTGCCGCTGCAGACCCGCCTGCTGCGTGTGCTGGCGCAGGGTGAGTTCTTCCGCGTCGGTGGCCGCGAGCTGATCCGCGTCGATGTGCGCGTGGTGGCCGCCACCCACCAGGATCTGGAAGGCCTGGTCGCGCAGGGCAAGTTCCGCGCCGATCTGCTGCATCGCCTGGACGTGGTGCGCCTGCAGTTGCCGCCGCTGCGCGAGCGCCGCGAGGACATCGCGCAACTGGCCAGCACGTTCCTGGCCGCCGCCGCACGCAGGCTGGATACGCCGCCGAAGCGCCTCACCGCCGCGGCTCTGCAGGCGCTGCGCGAACACGACTGGCCGGGCAACGTGCGCGAACTGGAGAACGTGTGCTGGCGGATGGCCGCGCTGGCCGCCGCCGACACCATCGGCGTGGCCGATGTCGATACCGCGCTGAACCGCGCGCGCGGCCGCCGCAACAGCGGCAGCGCAGCCGATCCGGGCCAATGGGAAGCGCTGCTGGCCGAATGGGCGCGCCGTCAGCTGGCCGAGGGCGTGGAAGGGCTGCACGCGCAGGTGCGCGAGCGGGTCGACCATGCCCTGCTGGAGGCAGCGCTGCAGATCACCCACGGTCGCCGCGCCGAAGCCGCTGCCCGCCTCGGCCTCGGCCGCAATACCCTTACCCGCAAGCTGGGCGCCGGGCGCCGCCGCGGGGGCCATTGAACGGTCCCTGCACGCGATCCTCGCGCCCGCTTGCCGAACCGTTGATCGTTCATGGACGATGCAATGCTTAGTGTCACCTGCAAGGAGTCTTCGATGCGTCTGTCCTTTGCCATCCTGCCGTTGTCCGCCGCCGTGCTGCTGTCTGCCTGTGGCAGCGCGCCGAAGAAGGCCGAGCCCACCCCGCCGCCGCCCACCGTGGTCAGCGCAGCGAAGCAGGGCGAGGCCAATCTGTCGCCGGCCTCGGCCAGCATCGTCAGTGGCCGCATCGCACTGATGGTGGAGCCCGGCGGTATCCACATCACCGGCCTGATCGGTGGCCTGCAGCCGTTGCAGCAGGCCGGTTTCCACATCCACGAGCGTGGCGACTGCAGCGCGGTGGATGCCAGCAGCGCCGGCAACCACTTCAATCCCGGTGGCGCCGCGCATGGCCGCGCCGGCACCGGCAAGCACCACCTGGGCGACATGGACAACCTGCGTGCCGATGCCCAGGGGCGCGCCAACGTCGATATCCACCTCAAGGGCGTTACCCTTGGCGGAGGCGCCGCCACCGATATCGCCGGACGTGCACTGGTCGTGCATGCCAACGCCGACGACTATCGCAGCCAGCCCGCCGGCAATGCCGGCGTCCGCATCGCCTGTGGCGTGATCCGGGTCGTCCGCTGATCACTGCAGGCAACATCCAGGGAGAGATTCCAATGCGTCTGATCCACACTTCGCTGTTTGCGGCCATCGCCGCGCTGGGCCTGGCGGCCTGCGGCCAGCAGCCGGCCGCTCCGCAGACGGAAACCCCGCCGGCCGCCCCGGCCGAGGGCGCCACCACCGAACCGGCCGCAACGCCAGCCCCGGCGGATGCACCGGCTGCCGATGCCTCGGCCACCGCCGAACTGGCACCGACCCAGGGCAACGAAACCAAGGGCAGCGTCACCTTCAAGGTGGTCGACGGCAAGGTCCACGTGACCGGCCAGATCACTGGCCTGAAGCCGGGCAGCGAGCACGGCTTCCACATCCACGAGAAGGGCGACTGCAGCGCGCCGGACGGCATGAGCGCCGGCGGCCACTTCAACCCGGGCAAGCAGGATCACGGCAACGTCGCCACCGATCCGCACCACGGCGGCGACATGCCCAACATCAAGGCCGACGACAAGGGCGTGGCCACCATCGACGGCCCGGTGTCGAGCAATGTCAACATCGGCAAGGGTGATGACTTCGACATCATCGGCCGCGGCCTGATCGTCCACGCCGATGCGGACGACTACAAGACCCAGCCGACCGGCAACGCCGGCGCACGCCTGGCGTGTGCGGTGATCCAGAAGGCCCCGTAAGAATCAAGGAACGCCGGCGCAAGCCGGCGTTTTTCATTATCGGTAGTGCCGGCCGCTGGCCGGCAATCGCAGATCCGGACGTTGCCGGCCAGCGGCCGGCACTACCCGCCTTCAGCGCGCCAGCAGCTCGCGCGCGTCGTGCCCGGCCCCGCAGTGCACGAACAGCACTGCGGCCCTTTATGCTGGAAACGGAAAATGCTGGCGCAAGCCGGCGTTCTTCTTTATCGGTAGTGCCGGCCGCTGGCCGGCAATCGCACATCCGGAGGTTGCCGGCCAGCGGCCGGCACTACCCGCCTTCAGCGCGCCAGCAGCTCGCGCGCGTCCTGCCCGGCCTCGCAGTGCACGAACAGCACCGGCACGCCGTGCGCTTCCAGCACCGCGGCCATCTGCCGCTGGCGCATCAGGAACTGCTCGTAGATGCCCTGCAGGCGGTCGCAATCGTTCTTGCTGTGGTTGTAGTACGCGCACCAACCGGCCGGATCGAACAGCGCCATGCGTGCCTCGCCATGGGTATAGCGCAGCAGCGGCTCGGGCGCGGCATTGAGCCACTCGTCTTCGCCCGGCGCCATGATCGCGGTCTCGATCAGCGGCCACAGCGCCGCCAAGCCCTGGTTGTCGTACTGCATCGACATCATCGCGGCCAGGTCGTTCACGGTGAAATAGCGCGCGTGTTCGATGCGGGCACCGAAGCTGTTCTGTGCCATCAACGCGGTGTCGGCATGCGCCATGCCGTTGGCCAGCAGTGTTTCTTCCAGCGCATTGGCCACCGCGTTGGTGGTGGCCACGTCGCTGCCGGTCAGCAGGAACGGCACCACGCGCAGGCCGCCCCCCACCAGGGTCGCATCGGCCTGGAACGGCAGCGGCACATCGCCTGCGGCATCGGTGCCGAAGGCCAGCAGGCGCGGGCCCTGGTTGCGGCCCGGGGCACGCATCTGCAGTTCTTCCAGGCGGCGATGGATCGGCCAGCCCGGGCGCAGTACTTCGGCCGGGTCGAAATGGGCGGCCGCGAACACCAGGTCCAGCTCGGCCACCTGCGGCACCAGCTTGGAAAGGTCACGGCCGACGCGTTCGGCCAGTTCACCGGCCTGTTCAGCGCTGAGCACCGCCTGGCGGGGGATTTCGCCGCCGGCCAGTTCCAGGGCCAGCACGCCAAGGGCATTCATCGCGGGGTCGGGTTTGCTCATGGTTCCACGGTTGGCCCATCACAGGGCGGCAGCTACACTTGGCTCCATTATGCCTGCTCCGCCGTGCAGGCCATGTTGCAGACACCCTCATCCATGCCAGGTATCTCCATGCCCAACGCTCGTCCCGTCGCCATCCTCGGTGGCGTCCGCATTCCGTTCTGCCGCCAGAACACCGCGTATTCGGATGTCGGCAACCTCGGCATGTCGGTCCGTACGCTGGGCGCGCTGGTCGAACGGTTCGGCCTGCACGGCCAGCAACTGGGTGAAGTGGCGATGGGTGCGGTGATCAAGCACTCCAGCGACTGGAACCTGGGCCGTGAAGCCACGCTGTCCTCCGGCCTGTCGCCGCTGACCCCGGGCATCACCCTGCAGCGCGCCTGCGGCACCTCGCTGGACAGCATCATCACTGTCGCCAACAAGATCGCGCTGGGCCAGATCGAATCGGGCATCGGCGGCGGTTCGGACACCACCTCCGACGTGCCGATCGTCTACGGCAAGAAGCTGCGCGCGCGCCTGCTGGCCGCCAACCGCGCCAAGAGCACTGGCGACAAGATCCGCGCGCTCACTTCCGGCTTCAAGTTCTCCGAGCTCAAGCCCGAGTTCCCGGGCGTGGCCGAGCCGCGCACCGGCAAGAGCATGGGCGACCACTGCGAGGACATGGCCAAGGAATGGAACATCTCGCGCGACTCGCAGGATGAGTGGGCGGTGTCCTCGCACAAGAAGCTGGCCGCCGCCTATGAGCGTGGCTTCTTCAACGACCTGATCGCACCGTTCCGTGGCGTCGAGCGTGACAACATCCTGCGCCCGGATACCTCGCTGGAAAAGCTGGCCACGCTGAAGCCGGCGTTCGACAAGGTTTCCGGCCGTGGCACGCTGACCGCCGCCAATTCCACCCCGCTGACCGACGGTGCCGCTGCGGTACTGCTGGCCAGCGAAGAGTGGGCGCGCGCGCACGGCCATGAGCCGCAGGCCTACCTGCGCGACGCGCATGTCTCTGCGGTGGACTTCGTGCATGGCGAAGGCCTGCTTATGGCGCCGACCATCGCGGTGCCGGAGATGCTCAAGCGTAATGGCCTGACCCTGCAGGACTTCGACATCTACGAGATCCACGAAGCCTTCGCCGCGCAGGTGCTGTGCACCCTGCGTGCGTGGGAGAGCGAGGATTACTGCCGCAACCGCCTGGGGCTGGACGCACCGCTGGGCCGCATCGACCCGGACAAGATCAACCTGCTGGGTTCGTCGCTGGCCACCGGTCATCCGTTCGCCGCCACCGGCGCCCGCGTCATCGCCACCGCCGCCAAGCAGCTGGCCGAACGCGGCGGTGGTCGCGCGCTGGTGTCGATCTGCACCGCCGGCGGCATGGGCGTGGTGGCGATCGTCGAACGCTGATCGCTGCGACCGCGCGCCAACCAAGGTTGGCGACTACCAGAAATGCGTGCTGGATCTGCTGTGGTAGATGCCGACCTTGGTCGGCCGTGAAACGGCATCGCTCGGAAAGGCCACGCGCCAACCAGGGTTGGCGACTAACGGGTCCCGCACATGAAAACGCCGCCCATTGGGCGGCGTTTTTTGCTCCTGTGGGTGCCGACCGTTGGTCGGCCTATTTCAGCAGCGGTCACGGCAACCGCGGATTACCGAATTCGTCGCGCTCTTCGTTGGCGTCATACACCGGCGGCTGCACCGCGAGCGGCTGTTCTTCCACCGTGGCACGCAGTGGCGTCTCGCCGCCGCGCACCAGCGCCACGCTGTCCTCGCCGCGCTGCAGGCGCAGCGCATTGGCCAGGCACTGCGCGGCCAGCGCGTGTTCGCCACGCTGGGCGAACAGTTCACCCAGCGCTTCCCACGCCGGTGCACCGGCGCCGGCGGCGATGGCCTCGTGCAGGAACGCATCGGCGGCCTCCCACTGCTGCTGGGCCAGGGCCACGCGGCCCTGCGCCAGGCGCAACGCGGCCGAGCCGTCATGCACGTTGCGCCAACGTGCGAGGTTGGCCTGGCGGGTAGCCAGGCGCTCGGCCGGCAGACGGCCATACAGCGCCACCAGTTCGTCATCCCAGCGCTGGTCCAAGGCCTGTTCCAGCGCCAGCAGCGCCGGCTCGTCCCAGTCCAGCGCCACCGCGCGGCTGGCATAGGCGCCAACCACGTCCGGAGTCGGTCGCAGTGCCTTCGGCGTGGCTTCCCACTGCGCGGCCAGTGCGTTGACGTCGGCCGCTTCCAGCAGCGCTTGTGCAGCCAGGCGTGCTTCCAGTTCACTGCTGGCCTCGGCCGGCAGCACCTTGCTCTGGCGCAGTGCACCCAGCTGGCCATACGCCTCGTGGGCGCGGCCGGCCTGTGCCAGTGCCTCGGTGCGCAGCCACAGGCCACGTGGCGGCAGCGGCTGGATCGCCGCTACGTCCAATGCGTTGATCGCATCCACCGGCAGATCGCGCGCCAGCAGCTGTTCGGCGCGCAGCAGCGCCTGCAGGGTGGCATCACTTTCGCCCAGGCGCTGCAGCAGCGCCTCGCCAGCCGGGCCGTCGGCACGTGCCTGCGCGCTGCGCACGGCGTTGGCCAGCGCCACCGCGCTCACTTCCGGATCCTTGGCGGCACCGTCCAGCAGTTTCTCGGCACGCTGCCACTGGCCGTGCTCATAGGCCTGCAGGCCGTCGATCAGGCGCACCCGGCCCTGTTTGCGGCGGTAGCGGCCCCAGGCGCGGAACGGTGCGGCGATCAGGCTCCACAGCAGCCATAGCACCAGCACCGCGATCACTGCCAGCAGCGCCACCTTCGGCAGGTTGCTGTGGTAGTCGTAGCCGCCGTAGCGCAGGGTCACTTCGCCGAAGCGGTTCAGGTCATCGGCGCCGAGCCATTGCGCAGCGACCACGCCGATGGCCACGGCCAGCAACAGCACGACCAGGGATTGCAGGGGTTTCATGCGGGCTTACCTCCGGTCGGTCTGGGTGCGCAGTTGTTGCAGGGTGCTGCCAAGGACAGCGTCGTTGGCCTGCAGCGGCAGTTCGCGCAAGGCCTTCAGTTCAGCACGTTGCGCGCGCAGGGCTGGTGAATCCGGCCAGCGCCGCTGTGCCCAGTGCTCCACGCGGTCCAATGCGGTATTGCGCCCCGCGCGGTCGCCGCGCTCGATTGCCGCACGTGCCAATGTCAGTTCCAGCTGCAGCGCGTCGTCGGCATTGCGCTGTTCGGCGGCGGTCAGCGGGCCGTTCTGGCGGCTCGGGGTGATGTCCACGAACGGCGCCAGAGCTGCCTGCCACCAGGGTTTGGCGGTGCTGCTGCCGGTTGTGCCGGTGATCTGCGAAGGCAGGCCCTGCAGTGCCCTGCCCACAGCATCCAGACGCTGCAGCGACTGCACGCGTGGGCCGCTGCCGAGCGCATCCAGTGCCTCGCGCTCCTGCACCAGCGCCTGACGCAGGTTCAGGCCATCACTGTCGGGCAGTTCGGCCAGTGCCGTCGCGGCCTGGGCGTACAACCGGCGTGCGCCTTCCACATCGTCGGCGTAGTTCAGGCGCTGCGCGGCCTGGGTCAGCAGCAGTTCGGCCTCATCGCGCTGTACCGCCTGGCGGCCCTGGTTGGCGCTGTCGGCCAGCTTGGCCAGGTTCTCTTCCAGCAATGCGCTGCGCTGGGAAAGGCCCAGCATCTCGTCGCGCAGCACGCGGTTGGTGGCGGCCGCGTCCTGCAGGCGCTGGCTGGTCGCGCGCTGGTCACGACGCAGCGCATCCAGCGTGGCCTCCAGGCCCTTCAGCTGGACAGCCGTGGTCTGTGCCTGCGCTGCCTGTTCGTTCTGTTGCTGTTGCCAGACATACCAGCCGGCATAGCCGCCCACGCCGAGCACGACCACACCGGCCAGCGGCAGCAGCCAGCGCACGGGTCGACGGGGCGGGGAAACGGGCGGAGTGTCGTTCATCGGGCTTCCTTGTCGGCAACGTCGCCGGTCGGGGGCCGGCAGGCCGCGTTGTGCACAGCATCACTGTTGCCGACGACAGCGGCAAGCGTGACCCACGTCCCTGTTCAGGTCGCTGCCGGGACGGTGAGCGTGGCGTGTGCGGCCGCCACCAGCTGCGCGCTGGTGGGGCCTGCCGCGCGCACGACATGCTGCAGGCCCAGTGCCCGGGCCTGTTCGCCGAGGCGATCACTGGCCACCACGGCAGTCGCGTGCGCCTGCAGACGCTGCTGCAAGGGCGGCGGAAGCTGCTGCCAGAAATGCTGCAGCGCTTCGCCACTGCTCACCGCCAGCATCCACGGCTGCGCTGAATGCGCCAATCGAGCCAGCGCACGGGGCGGCAGGTGCAGCAGGCGACGCTGGTAGATGTCGGCACGTTCGATTGTGGCGCCGGCCGCCTGCAGCCGCGCGGCAATCAGGCCACGCCCGCCGGGCGCGGTCACCAGGCCGATGCGCAGGCCCTGTACGTCAGCCAGCACCGGCAGCGCCAGCAGGCCTTCACTGTCCATCCGCTGCGGCGCATGCACCTCGGTGATGCCGTGTGCCCGCAATGCGCGCGCGGTGCCTTCGCCGACGGTCAGCCACGGGCTGCGCTGCGCCTCGGCCAGCGGCAGCAGGGTGGCGGCCGCGGTCACGGCGGCCGGGCTGGTGAACACCACCCGATCGCAGTTCAGCGCGCGTTGCAGCTGGCGCAGCACGGGCGTGCCGTTCAGGCGCTGCAGGCGCCAGGGCGCCAGGGCCAGGACATCCCCGCCCAGCCCAGCAACGGCGCGGCGCAGCGCCACATTCTGGCCCCGCGGGCGCAGCGAGATCAGGGTCCAGCGCGCGCCGGAACGGGTGGCGCCAGTGGGTATCGTATGGTCGGCCATTGCCTGCATTATGCGGGCCCTTCGTTGTCGTGGTCGCTGCTCAGATGTCCGTTGATGCCCTGACTTCCTCGTTGGCCGCCCTGCAGGACGTGCTGGACTGCATGCCGGCGGTGCGCGCCATGCAGATCCAGCTCGACGGCTATGCCGATGGCGTGCTGCGCATCACCGCGCCGCTGGCCGCCAACGTCAACGACAAGGGCAACGCCTTCGGCGGCAGCCTGGCCTCGGTGCTGACCCTGTCCGGCTGGGCGCTGGTCAGCCTGCGCCTGCGCCTGGCCGGCCACGATGCCGAGGTCTACGTGGCCGACAGCAACCTGCGCTACCTGGCCCCGGTCTACGAAGACCTGCACGCCCACGCTGAGGCGGCCGAGGCCACCGGCTGGGATGCCTTCCTGAACACCTTCCGGCAGCGCCGCAAGGCCCGCATCAGCATCATCGCCACCCAGCCCGGCGCCGATGGCAAGCCCGCCGCCGAATTCAGCGGTCGCTTCGTTGCCTTCGCCAAAGGGTAGGATGGCAGGCTGACGTTCTGGGGAAACCACTGATGCGCCGCCTGATCCAGTTCCTGATCTGTTCCCTGCTGCTGGCCAGTGCCGTGGCCTCGGCCGACGACCTCAGCCGCAAGCAGCGCAAGCTGCTGGAAGAGACCCAGATCGCCTACGGGGCGACCATCCGCTGGGGCAGCATGGACGATGCCATCGGCTACCTCGACCCCAAGCTGCGCAAGGAAAAGCCGCCCACCGAGTTCGAGCTCAACCGTTACGCGCAGCTGCGCGTGTCGTCCTACCGCGAGCGCAGCAGTGCCTCACTGGACGGGGGACTGGTCGAGCGCCGGGTCGAAATCGGGGTGATCAACCAGAACACCCAGGCCGAGCGCACGGTGGTCGTGGTCGAGCGCTGGCGCTGGGACCCGGAAGCCAAGCGCTGGTGGCAGACCGCCGGCCTGCCGGACCTGTGGAAGGGGCAGTGACGGGCCGCGTCCGGCTTGTGCGACAATCGGCGCCCGCTTAATCGACCCGTGACCTGAGTGAATTACGAAGAGTTGCTGGCCTTTGCAGGCCGAAACCCGATGCTGTCCGCGGCCCTGGTCGGCCTGACCGTGGCCATCATCGTCACCGAGATCCGCCGCCTGTTCCGGGGCTTCAAGGGCATCAAGCCCGCCGAACTGACCCAGCTGATCAACGCGGGCGGCACGGTGGTGGTCGACCTGTCGGCCAGCGGTGACTTCGAGAAGGGCCACATTGCCGGCAGCCGCAACGCCCAGGCCAGTGCCTTCGGCCCGGACCACAAGCTGGTGGCCAACGCCAAGCAGTCGCCGGTGGTGCTGGTGTGCCGCAGCGGCAACGCCTCGGAAACCGCCGCCAAGGCGCTGAAGAAGGCCGGCTTCGAGAAGGTCTACGTGCTCGACGGCGGCATTCCCGCCTGGCAGCAGGCCGAGCTGCCGCTGGTCAAGGGCCGCAACTGATTGCCGCAGGTGGCGGATCCGGCCTTGTATGGGCCTGATCCCGCCCCCATCGCAGTAATTCGACCATCGTTTTCATTGCATTCATTGGAGTTACTGGAAATGTCCGAAGAGATCACCAACGGCGCTGCTGCGCCGGTCGATGCCGCCACCGGCCCCGCTTTCACCGTCGAGAAGATCTACGTCAAGGACGTCTCCTTCGAGTCGCCGAACGCCCCGACCATCTTCAATGACCAGGTGCAGCCGGAGCTGCAGCTGAACCTGAACCAGCAGGTGCAGCGCCTGGGTGAGAACGCCTTCGAAGTCGTGCTGGCCGTGACCCTGACCTGCCAGGCCGGTGAGCGCACCGCCTACGTGGCCGAAGTGAAGCAGGCCGGCGTGTTCGGCCTGGTCGGCCTGGACCCGCAGTCGATCGACGTGCTGCTTGGCACCCAGTGCCCGAACATCCTGTTCCCGTACGTGCGCCAGCTGATCAGCGACCTGATCCAGGCCGGCGGCTTCCCGCCGTTCTTCCTGCAGCCGATCAACTTCGAAGGCCTGTACGCAGAAACCCTGCGCCAGCGCCAGGAGCAGGGCGACGCACCGTCGCTGGCTGACTCCGAGCCGGCTGGCAACGCCTGATTCCTGCCGCGACGTCACGGATGAGCACTCCCGCTGACAAGATCGCCGTGCTGGGCGCCGGTTCCTGGGGAACCGCGCTGGCCAGCCTGCTCGCACGGCACGGTCATCCGACCGTGCTGTGGGGGCGCGACGCTGCCGTGGTCGAGGCCATCGACCAGCGCCACGAGAACCCGCGCTACCTGCCGGGCATCCCGCTGCCGGACAGCCTGCGTGCCACCACCGACCTGGCGTCGGCGGTGGAAGGCGCGGCCTGGATCCTGGTGGTGACCCCGTCGCATGCCTTCGGTGAAACCGTGCGTGCGCTGGCGCCGCTGCGTCCGGCCGGTGCCGGCGTGGCCTGGGCCACCAAGGGCTTCGAACCCGGTTCGGGCCGTTTCCTGCATGAAGTGGCGCGCGAAGTGCTGGGCGAGGACGTGCCGCTGGCCGTCGTCACCGGGCCATCGTTCGCCAAGGAAGTAACCCAGGGCCTGCCCACCGCGATCACCGTGCACGGCGACGTGCCCGAGTTCGCGCAGACGGTGGCCGAGGCGATGCATGGCCCGGCGTTCCGCGCCTACACCGGCGACGACATGGTCGGTGCCGAGCTGGGCGGTGCGATGAAGAACGTGCTGGCGGTGGCCACCGGCGTGGCCGATGGCATGCAGCTGGGCCTCAACGCCCGTGCCGGCCTGATCACCCGCGGTCTCAATGAAATGCTGCGCCTGGCTGCGGCGATCGGCGCCAAGCCGGAAACGCTGATGGGCCTGGCCGGCCTGGGCGATCTGGTGCTGACCTGCACCGGCGATCTGTCGCGCAACCGTCGCCTGGGCCTAGCCCTGGGCCGTGGCCAGACGCTGCAGGATGCCGTGCGCGAAATCGGCCAGGTGGTCGAGTCGGTGCAGACCGCCGACGAAGTGATGCGACAGGCACGCCGTCATGGCATCGACCTGCCGATCTCCGACGGCGTGCGTGCCGTGCTGCACGGCGAGCAGACCCCGGAAGAAGGCCTGCGCGCACTGCTGGCGCGGGAACAGAAACCGGAATACCCGGACACGCTGTTCAAGTGAATCGAGAAACCCCGGCCACGTGCCGGGGTTTTTTATGTGCGCGAGCCATCCACGCATGGCGTGGATCTACTGCCGAACCCGCTTCCGGTAGCTGCCAACCTTGGTTGGCGCCCGACGGCGGCAATCACCGCGCCCGTGGCGGCGCGCTGGTGTTGTCCATGTCCGAGAAGATCAACCACGGCCCGTCGCCCACGCGCTTCAGCGTCAGCATGAACTTGCCGGTGTCCCCTCGTTGCTGCCGTAGCGATACGCACCAATGATGTAGCCCCTGTTGCCCTCCACCGAGTGAGCCAACGCCCGCAGCCGCAACGGACTGCCGCCCTGGCCGGCATACGCGGCCTCGATCGCAGTACGCCCGCGCACCGGCGGCTGGTTGCTCTGCAGTACAAAACCATCCTCGGCAAACAGCGCAGCCAATGCCCTGGCATCCGCCGAGCGCCACGCCCGCTCGTAATCGCGTAGTGCGCGCTCCAGCGGTGCGGGCAGGGCTGCGCCCGGGAGAGGCCGTGCAGGCTTCGCGTTTTCTGCATCGTGGGCAATTGCCGGCGATGCCAGCCGCAGGGCACTGCAGAAGATCTTGGCGAGTCGTGTACGGCGCATGCGTCCGGCTCCAGGCGATGACGGGACGCTACGAACGCATCCTGGCACGGTGCTGGTTAGAATCACGCGGCTGCCGATTTGCTGGATGCAGCGCAGATCAGACAAGGACAGGGAATGAAGATTCGAATCACAGGGATGGCACTGACGGTCGCATTGCTGGCCGCCTGCGGGCAGGCACCGGCACCCGATGCAGCACCAGCCGCACCAGCACCGGCCACAGAAGCACCTGCGGCCACGGCAACGGTGGTCGAGAAGGCGCCATCCATCGAAGATGGCGTGGATCCCTCGGTGTGGGACAACGAAGGCGAACCGGAAGACCCGAGTGCCGGCGGCGAACTCACCTGCGCGGACAACCCGCTGGCGACGCATTTCTTCACCCTGGTGGGCGGCAATACCGTGGACGACTGCGGCCGCAAGGACCCGAAGGTGCTGGCCGCGTTCAACGCCCTGATGAAGAACACAGCCGCAGCCGAATCCGCTGACAGGGAGATTCCATCGCTGCGCGAACGCCTGTTGAGCGGGCCCAGCGGTCCTGGTGAGCTGCTGGTGCTGCAGGGCGAGCCGTGGTGGTTCTATACCGCCTGCCAGGCCCACGACTGCCCCGGCACCGCGTTGGCGATGCTGTATTCGCCGACGGAGGCGAAGATGGTCGGCCGTCTTACCGCGCGCTGTCGTGTGTGGTGGCTGGGCGAGCCGACGGCGGAACAACGTGCGCAGATCGAACAGCGCCAGCCACTGCAGGATGCCGCGTTGAAGGAAGACAGCGCGCTCTGCGAGTGATGTGACGCGCTCCGCAGCGCCGACTCCTACCCGGCGGAATCGCGGGCGTTGTCGCCCGCGTCACCCTTCCGGCCGCATACGCGCGCTGGCCTGTGCGTTCATGGCCAGGCACGCCATGATCAGCCCTTCCATCACCCGGTCGCCCACGTACTCGGCCTCCGCGCCGTTCTGGCGTACGCGTTCGGCCGCCAGCAGCAGTTCCAGCGTCACGCGCTGGCTTGCCAACGCACAGTCCGCATCGGCCAGCGCCATGCAACGGCCCGGCATCTGGTGACGCTCCGGCCAGGGTTGGCCGTCGGCGGCCGCGCCTTTGCCGATGCGGCGAAGCGTGGCGATGAAGGCATTCGGATCGGTCGCAGCCGCGTGCTCTGGCGGCCCACCGCCAGTGGCGGATGAGCGATGCGGATGCAGGCGAGGGAAGTCCGGTGTGGTCATGGCAGTGCTCCGTGCAGGACAGACGGTAGCCGCCACACAAAGGTGGCGGGCGGAGACGTGGCTCGAAAACCGGGAGATCACGAACAAGACCGGCAGGCGCAAGGCCTCCACGCTCCGCCCGCCATAGCCGGCAGACGGAATGCCAGCCGGCGCCACGCGGGGTGACGCCGGCTGGCAAGCGCAAACAACGTTCGTGATCTAACGGGTTTTCGAGGCCCGGCCACCGATTTTCCGGTGGCCCGCCATCTGTACCGCTGTCGCTGCGCAACGCCAATCAGACGAGTTGCAAACAGCGTTTGATCGAAGACGCTTTCAGCATTCTTGCATGCTGTTAAGCCGTCGCGGACGCAGGTGCCGCAACGTCCGTGGCAGCGTGGGGAATATGCGACATGGTTCGAACTTGATGACAGGGATATGGGTACCCCACCAAGCCGATGACGACAGTGCGGAGCGAAGAACGTAAATCGAACTCGCCCCACTCTGGTTGTCAGCGCTCTTGGGGTCTTTCGTACCAGGCCTGAGTACGGTTGACGATGCGCACCACGGACAGCATGACCGGCACCTCGATCAGCACGCCCACCACCGTCGCCAGCGCCGCCCCGGAATGCACGCCGAACAGTCCCACCGCAGTCGCCACCGCCAGTTCGAAGAAGTTGCTGGCACCAATAAGCGCTGACGGGCCGGCCACGCAATGTGCCACGCCCAGCCGACGGTTGAGCAGGTAGGCCAGGCCCGAGGTGAAATAGACCTGGATCAGGATCGGCACGGCAATCAGCGCGATTACCAGCGGTTGCTTCACGATCTGCTGGCCCTGGAACCCGAACAGCACCACCAGCGTCAGCAGCAGCGCGGACAGGGACAGCGGCCCCAACCTTCGAAGCGTGAGTTGCAGGCCCGCCTCGCCGCTGCGCAAAAGGATCCAGTGCCGCAGCAGTGCAGCAGCCAGCACCGGCACCACGATGTAGAGACCAACGGACAGCAACAGCGTATCCCACGGTACGGTGATCGCTGACAGGCCGAGCAGCAGTGCAACCACCGGCGCGTAGGCAACCACCATGATCGCGTCGTTCAACGCCACCTGGCTCAGGGTGAAGTTGGCATCACCGCGGCACAGGTTGCTCCACACGAACACCATGGCGGTGCAGGGTGCGGCTGCCAGCAGGATCAGCCCGGCGATGTAGCTGTCGATCTGTGCTGCGGGCAACCAGTCGGCGAAGGCATGGCGCAGGAACAGCCAGCCCAGCAGCGCCATCGAGAACGGCTTCACGGCCCAGTTGATGAACAGTGTTACCCCGATGCCCTTCCAGTGTTGCTGCAACTGGCGCATCGCGCGGAAGTCGACCTTCAGCAGCATCGGGATGATCATCAGCCAGATCAGCACCGCAACCGGCAGATTGACCTTGGCCACTTCGGCGGACGCCAGCACCGCGAAGGCACCGGGCAGGACGTGGCCCAGCAGCGTGCCCATCGCAATGCACAGCACAACCCACAGCGTCAGGTGTCGCTCGAACAGACCCATGGCAGTGGCACCGTCACTGCGCGCCGTCGGTCGGCAACAGCTGGCCGATCCGGTCCAGCGCGTGCTGCAGCGCTTCGCGTTCGGACCACACCGATTCGGGCAGTGCGAGCAGCGCACGCAGGCGGGTTTTCACGATGGCATGGGCCAGCGCGAAGGCTGCGGCCTTGTCGGCATCGCTGCCTGCCACGGCGGCCGGATCGGGCAGGCCCCAATGGCTGCGGATGAAGTCACCGAACACCACTGGGCAAGCTTCGGCAGCGGCCGCATCACACACGGTGATGACCAGGTCCATGGGCGCTGCATCCACGAACTCGTCCCATGATTTGCTGCGCAGCCCTTCAACGGGCATTCCTTCGGCATGCAGTTGTGCCAGCGCGAACGGATTGACCTGGCCGGTGGGCTGGCTGCCCGCACTGAATGCCCTGAAGCGATCGCTGTCCCAGGCGCGCAGGGTGGCTTCAGCCAGCACGCTGCGCGCGCTGTTGCCGGTGCAGAGGAACAGGACATTGCGGGTCATGTGGCAATCGCTTCGATGGGGTGGGTCGTGTGCGGTATCAGCACTTGCAGGCGGGTTCGGCGGGGACGCACTGGTTGCTGGGTGAGCCCGCGCAACAGTTGTGCGTGAGGTACTCGATCAAGCCGTTCATGGCATCGAAGTTGGCGCGGTAGCAGACGTGGCGGCCCTGGTTCTCGCTCTCCACCAGCCCGGCCTGCACCAGCTCCTTCAGGTGGAAGCTGAGCGTGGCCGGCGGCACCTGCAGGGCCGTAGCGATGTCGCCCGCCATGCGCCCTGCCGGGCCGGCCTCCACCAGCAGGCGGAAGGCAGCCAGGCGGGTGGCATGACCGAGGGCGGTCAGGGCGGAGATTGCATTCGATGTTTCCATGTTTCTAGAATAATCGAATGAATGAGCCAATCACAAGCCTGGACCTGCCCAACCTGGTGGAATCGTCATTGCCCCAGCCCAATCATCACCAGCTCGCCGCGGCAGATCTGGGGCCGCCACGCATCCTCCTGCTCTACGGCTCGCTGCGGCCCCAGTCGTTCAGCCGCAAGCTGGCGCTGGAAGCCGAGCGACTGCTGCGCCATCTGGGGTGCGAAACCCGGGTGTTCGATCCGCATGCGCTGCCGATGCTGGACAGCGTGGACCCGCACCACCCTGAAGTGCAGCGACTGCGCGAATGGTCGCAGTGGTCGGAAGGCCAGGTATGGGTCAGCCCCGAGCGGCATGGCACGGTCACCGGCGTGTTCAAGAACCAGATCGACTGGTTGCCGCTGGAAGATGGCAGCGTGCGGCCCACGCAGGGCAGGACGTTGGCGGTGATGCAGGTGAGCGGCGGCTCGCAGTCGTTCAACACGGTCAACGCGTTGCGCGTGCTTGGTCGTTGGATGCGCATGCTGACCATCCCCAACCAGTCGTCGGTGGCCAACGCCTGGCAGGAATTCGATGACGACGGCCGGATGAAGCCCTCGCCGTACTACGATCGGGTGGTGGATGTGATGGAAGAGCTGGTGAAGTTCACGCTGCTGACGCGGGGCCGGTCGGACTACCTGGTAGACCGTTACAGCGAGCGGAAGGGCGACGCCCACGCCGCGGCATTGGCGCGGGCTGCAGAGGCTACGGCTTCCTGATCCTCATTGGTGCCGATGTGAGGCACGCTCACCCAAGCAGCCTCTTCACCCTTGAAGCTGCAAGGCGGATGATCACCACATAGGCCAGCAACATGCCGGTGCCGATGCCCATTACTTCGATTTCCCAGTTGCGGCGGTAGGGAGAAGGGCCCATGAAGGCCCACGCCAGAAGCACCGCCGCAATCAGCAAGGCGCTGCGATTGGCCTTCGAAATGAGCGCATCTTCGGTCGCGTGCCCCATGTTCGGATCCCAGGAACCGAGCAGCCACCCCAATCCACGCAGGTAGTCGCGCGCCACGAAGAACAGGAAGACGAATACGCCTCCCATCGTGCTCAGCAGAAACTGGAAGAGTGGGTCCACCGGCGGCCTCATGGACGAGGCAGACATTGCCTCGCAGGATCGTCTACGGGCGCAGTATGCCAGCGTGCCGGGCCTCGGGGGCACCACGCCTCACACGCAGGCGACTCTCCATGAGCAGACTGTGCATCGCAGCCGCCCGGCGGGCGGCATGTGCCCACAACGCCCAGGGCGGACGCACAAACGCACTACTCGCCAGCGTGCTGTGCGGTCTTCTTTTGGTTGCCATCGGTGACGGCACGGCTCTGCGCGAACTCCGGGAACGTCTTCGCGATCGAATCCTTGTCCGGCAGGATGTAGAACACACCGCCCTTCTCGAACGTGGACTGCACGATCTGCTCGTAGAACGCGGGCGAGACATTGATGCAGCCGTGGGTGACGCGGTTGTCGTCCGGCGAGGGCGATGCCAACCGCTCGGCGCGCTTTTCCTTCGGGCTGCCCGGCGGCAGCGGGTGCATCGACACGGCGGAATCGTAGTCCACCCACAGCACGCGTCCGGCATCGTCGGACGGGCCGTAACCGCCAATGAAGCGGCCGGCAGGCGTGGTGCGGTCGTGGCCGGGAATCGCGCTCAGTGCGAGCTTGGCGACGCCCGGTGCGGAATGGTCGCCGATCGCCGACCCAAACAGCGCCGGTGCGGCGCCGCGCAGCTTGCCGTCACCGCCGAAGACCAGAACCTGCGCCGCCGCCTTGTCCATGACTGCAAACGGATAGCCCTGGTTGTCCTTGCTGGCGACCACCCAGCCGGCCAGCTCGATCACTGTCTCGGACACGCTCTGGTCGGGCGGAAGTTCATCAACGGCGGCGACCGATGGTGCAGGTGCGTCCTTGTCCCTGGCGTTGGCTACGCCGCTGCACGCAACGGCCAGTGCCATGGCCAGGGAGGCATGGAGGGCGCGGCGTGCAGGGGAGGGGGAAGTACGAATGGGACGGCTCCTTGCAATGCAATCGTGGGTGGAAGGATGCCAGTGGCCGGCGAAGGCCACTGGGTCCCCGATACACCCGATACAGAGGTGGATCAATTCAAAAGGTGAGGGAGCGATTACCCGCGCGGCTTGCGGCCGGCAGGTGCCCTTTCAAGCTGCTGCACGCGACCTTCGATCTGGTCCAGGCGCTGATTGGCCTGCTGTGCGGACTGGTTGGCGGACTCCGCGCTCTGCGCAGCGCCCTGCACCTTGACGTCGAGCTGATCGAGACGCGAGTTGATGGTGGCAAACTCGTTCTTGTATGACGCGCAGGCGCCAAGGCTGACGGTGGCGATGAGCGCTACAGCAAGTGCGCGGGCCGTCTTCATGTGTTGCGGGTTCAGGTTCATTGCACTCCCTCCTTCGTCTGGGG
This sequence comes from Stenotrophomonas sp. YJH_SMC_65, assembly GCF_059369475.1. NCBI lineage: Bacteria > Pseudomonadati > Pseudomonadota > Gammaproteobacteria > Lysobacterales > Lysobacteraceae > Stenotrophomonas > Stenotrophomonas sp. YJH_SMC_65. The sequence goes on along the minus strand of NZ_JCAFSR010000005.1, from coordinate 207,942 downwards.
AAGCTGGAATATAGCGGCGTTTGTTCCCGCCGCTACCAAGCGCTTTCAGCTGGAATTTGAATACGTGGAAGCACTGTGAAGCCGGCCCCTGACCCAACATTAACAAGCGGGATCAGGCGAGCTGATCTACGTCGGCGGCGTGCCTTGTGCCTGTTCAAGGTCGCCAATTCATCAGTATGAAGCGGCTCTCACAGCACTTGCGTTTCCACGCCTTTGGCAGCAGTGCAGGCAGGCGTCCATCCACTCGCCTCGAACACGGTCGCGGCGGTGTCGGGCCGCACATCCAGCAGCGTGGCGATGGCCCTGGTCCTGTCTGGCGCGCGGGAAACATAGCTGCGCGCGATGCGGTAGCCGACCCAGTATCCGAGATCTCCACGTCGTGCTTCATCGCCGGGGCCGTTGTACAGCCACTTCGAAAGATCGGTGCCCCCACTGTCCTGTACGAACGCGCGCTCCAGCGCACATTCGCGGCCCTGGGCCCAGCGACGCAGATGCGCGTTGGCCGGTTGCCCCGAGATCAGTTCACCCACGTACTCGGCGCCGCCTTCAAGCAACGTCTGATAGAGCAGGGTGGGCTGCGCGACATCGACGCTCGCACCGGGCTGTTGCACGTGCACGTACTCATGGGCGATCAGGTGCACGAAACGATCGCCGACGTCAGGCTGCATCCAGTCGGCGTTGCACAGTGCTTCCAGTCCGATCACCACACCATCTTCGGTGGTGACGCCGCCGCTGTTACCCCGCCCGACCAGCACGGTGACCGGAGGAAAACGTGCAGTGGGGAGCAGCGTGCCCAACCGATCGAGTGCGTCGGCAACCCGCGCGCGGATCGCCGGCAATGCCGCTGCACAGGTCCGCGCCCTGGCGAACAACGCCGGCTTGTCCTGGATGGCCCTGGCCAAACGCTCCATTGATCCGATGCGGCTGTCGGTGAAGCTGCGCAATGCCTCCGTGCCGGTGTCCAGATAGCCGCGCTGCAGGTCTTCGGCACTTGGTTTTCCTCCAGTGGCATCCAGCACGCTGAAGAAACGCGTGACATCGTCTGTCTGTACCACGATGCGTGCAGAAGGTTGGGCGCGCTCGGCCGCGTTGGCTGGCAGCTGCATCATCGGAAGGGCGACGAGCAGCAGCACCCGCACCGCGCGGCGCGCATGGGGCGGAAACAGCAGTGATGCGACGGACGCGTGCGGCATGTGGAGTTCCCTGAACGCCAGCCTTATTTATACACCAGTCAGTTCAATATTCAGGGTCGATTAGACCCCCTAACGGATAATTCACACCTGTCGACCGCCTCCTCTCTCTCCCCCTCCCGGGAGGCGGCCGACGAAACCAAAATAATTAAAGGTGTGTCCCGATGAACAAGAATTCGCTGCTCGCCCTGGGTCTCCTGGCTGCCCTGCCGTTCGCTGCATCGGCAACCGACGGCCTGTCGTACAACTACGTTGAAGGCGGCTACGTGAACACCGATGCCAAGGGCGGCGACGCCGATGGCTGGAAGGTGAAGGGTTCCGTGGCGGTGCACCCGAACTTCCACATCTTCGGCGACTACAGCGCGCAGGAAACCGACAAGTTCAAGAATGACGTCGACCAGTGGCGCATCGGTGCCGGCTACAACTACGGCATCGCACCGAACACCGACCTGGTGGCCCGCGTTGCGTACCAGAAGTTCGACATGAAGCATGGCCTGGACTTCAACGGCTACTCGACCGAAGTCGGCGTGCGCACCGCGTTCAACCCGTACGTGGAAGGCTACGTGATGGCCGGCTACGAGGACTACACCAAGAAGCACGGCATCAACCCGGACGGCGAGTTCTACGGCCGTGTCGGCGCCACCGCCAAGTTCAACCAGAACTGGGGCCTGAGTGGCGAAGTGAAGCTGGCCAAGGCCGGCGACCGCGAGTGGTTCGTGGGCCCGCGCTTCACCTGGTAACAAACGCCTGTCGTTAGTGCGTGTTGTGCTGGCGTGTGACTCTCTCTCTCTCTCTCCCACACGCCAACCGAAGCCCGGCCTCGCGCCGGGCTTCACTTTTATGGGCCCCGTGGCGCCACAATGCGGCATGGGCGACCCTTCCTCTCTTGCAGGCACCGGCACGACCTACCAGGAACATCTGACGCCTGCGCCGCTGCGCGGCCACTTTGGCCAGCTGTGGCAGAGCCAGCTTCCTGCCGATGCCGATGGGCACATCACCGTATTGCCCGATGGCTGCGTGGATATCCTCTGGCGCGACGGTGCGCTGTTCGTCGTCGGCCCGGACCGTGTGGCCGCGCACCCGGCGCTGGCACCCGGTGCGCAGGTGCTGGGCGCACGCTTCCGCCCCGGCCAGGCATTGGCCGCGCTGGGCCTGCCTTTGGCCGGGATCACCGGCCAGGCCGTGCCACTGGCTGATCTGAAGGGCGCGTGGGCGAACGAGGCGGCGGCCTCCATCGGCGACACCGCGCCTGCACAGCGCCTGCAGCGAATGGCGCACTGCCTGCAACAGCACATGGGTGCGGCCGCGCTCGATACGCCGGCGCAGCGCGCCCATGTCCTGTTCCAAGCGCTCGCCGCGGGTAATGCCACGCTGGATACGCTGGCGGCGCAGTTGGGCCTGAGCCCGCGCAGCCTGCGGCGTTTCAGCCAGTCGCAGTTCGGCTACGGCGCCAAGACGCTGGAGCGGATCCTGCGGCTGCAACGTTTCCTGCGCCAGAGTCGCGCGCTGCCACAGCATTCGTTGGCGATGCTGGCCGCTGATGCCGGCTATGCCGACCAGGCCCATCTCAGCCGCGAGGCGCGCGAGCTGACTGGCATGACCGCCAGCGAGCTGCGCCTGGAGTGGGGACAATGATGGCCGTTTTGTTCAAGACCGCCGTGCCGCGCTGACCGAAGCTGGGGTTCCAATCACGGAGCAACCTCATGAGCTACGAAGCTACCCACGAAGCCGAACGCCGCATCGACAACATCGAATTCGCCGTCGCCAGCATCGCACGCAGCAAGCGCTTCTACGGTGAGGTGTTTGGCTGGCGCTTCACCGACTATGGTCCGGCCTATACCGAGTTCGACGACGGCCGCCTGAAAGGTGGCTTCGTGGCCGACGCAGCGGTGCATGCGCACGGCGGTCCGCTGGTGATCCTGTACTGCGCGGACCTGGCCGACGCACAGCAGCGCGTGGTCGCCGCCGGTGGCGAGGTGGTGCAGGCGGTGTTCGCCTTCCCCGGCGGCCGCCGCTTCCACTTCCGCGATCTGGACGGCTACGAGCTGGCGGTCTGGAGTGATGTGGACTGAAGTCTTCGTACCTTCGCCGGTGGACGGAACGAGAACCGCTCCGTCCCCGGTCAGGCGGTTCCGCTATGATCGCCCGCACATCGCCACACGCGATGCGTCCGCCTCAAGCCAGCAGGAACCGCCGTGAACTCCCAGCCCGCACCGATCACCGCCGTCAACCACACGCTCGACAACGAGCCGCAGCAGATCACTGCGCCGCTCACCCATTCGGCGGCGTTCCTGGTGCTGAAGGTGAAGGATGACGAGGCGTCGATCGCCAAGGCGCGCGAGGTGCTGGCCAGTACCGACGATCTGATCAAGAACACCGCCATCCGCGAGATCGAGCGCACCTTCACCTGCAACGTGGCCATCGGCCATCGCGTGTGGCAGCCGCTGGTAGGCTCCACGCCGCCACGCGAGCTGAAGCCGTTCCGCGAGATCAAGGGCGCGACCCACACCGCCGTGTCCACGCCCGGTGACCTGCTGTACCACATCCGCGCACGCACCATGGACCTGATCGTGGCCTTCGAGCGCAACCTGCTGATGGCCTTCGGCGATGCGGTCGAAGCGGTCGATGACGTGGCCGGCTTCCGCTATTTCGATGGCCGCGACCTGCTCGACTTCGTCGATGGCACCGCCAACCCGGAGGGGCTGTCGCTGCCGGAAGCCACGATCGTGGGTGGGGAAGACCCGGAACATGCCGGCGGCAGTTACGTGGTGGTGCAGAAGTACCTGCACAATCTCGATGCGTGGCGCGCGCAGAAGACCGAGGCGCAGGAGGCGATCATCGGCCGCACCAAGCACGACAACATCGAGCTGGATGACGCGCCGGCGGATGCGCAGAAGTCGCACAAGACCCTGTGCACCATCGAAGACGCCGACGGCGAGCACGAGATCCTGCGCGACAACATGCCGTTCGCCAACCCGGGCCGTGGCGAGTACGGTACCTACTTCATCGGTTACACCCGCCGCCTGTGGGTGATCGAGAAGATGCTCGAGCGCATGTTCATCGGCAATCCCGCACCGCTGCATGACCGCATCCTTGATTTCTCCACCGCCACCACCGGCGTGACCTTCTTCGCACCCTCGCGCAAGGTGCTGGCCGACCTGGGCGAGTGATCAACGCACGCGTATGCATCTGGAGGACGTATGTCTGTCTTGAGAGCCCCATTCCTGGCGGCATTGTTCATGGGCATCGCCGGCTGCTCGACAGCACCTGGTCTGCTTGAACAAACGCCCGAGTCATTTGGTTCTTCGAAATCGGTACAGCAGGTCACCGTTTGCCTGTCCCAGACATGGACACAACGCAACAAGGTCGTGCGCGTGCTGCCCACCGAATCCGGGCAGCGCATTGTCATCGACAACCCTGTGAACCATGGGGTGATTGCCATTGTCGAGCTTGCCTCTGTCCCGGCTGGTACGTCTGCACGCTACTGGAAGGGTGCAGGCCTCACCGGCTGGACACGTGATGATCTGAAGGCTTGTCTGGACTGATCGAAGGCAATCCCTCGCAATCGGGCAAGCTCGAAGCGCCGGGCCATCACCGGCCGCCATCCGCCTGTCATCTATGGCGCCGACCATGGCGCGCTGGATGGGAGTGCAGGAGGCAGGCGATGGTGTCAGCAAACAGGACCGGCCTACGCCGCTGGTGGCGGCGTCTGGCTGCGGTGTTCGGCGCGTTGGCACTGGGGAGTGCCAGCGTTTCCGCGCAGGAAGCCCCTGCGCACTGGATGGCCTACGCCGCCGCCGTGGGTGGCCAGCTGCAGCAGCGCCTGCAGCAGGAACAGGACCCGCAGGCGCAGCGTGTGCTGGCGTGGTTGCAGGCGCACCCTGACACACCGGCACCGCTGCCGGTGAGCGTGTGGATCGCGGCGGATGGCCGTATTTCGAAACTGGAATTCGACAGCCTGGGCGATGCCCAGGTCGACGCCGACCTGCGCGCGACGCTGCAGGCCGCGCCGTTGCAGGCGGCACCGCCGGCCGACATGCGCCAACCGATGCGATTGGGCCTGTTGCTGGAGCCGAAGTAGATCCATGCCATGCGTGGATGTGGTGGGTAGATGCCGACCTTGGTCGGCAGGCGCGCCAACCCAGGTTGGCGACTACCGGTAGCCCGGCCACGCATGGCGTGGCTCTATCGCGTTGCCACCTGCGGTTCACGCGCGGCGGCGCTCCACGCGCGCAGCCCGAACACGGCCAGGCCGAGGAAGAACACGTACAGTGCCGCGGTCACGTGCAGCGACTTGAACAGGTACGCACCCACATAGACCACGTCCACCGCGATCCACACCCACCAGCAGGCCACGTGGCGGCGTGCCTGCCACCACTGGCCGACCAGGCTCAGCGCGGTCAGCATCGCGTCCAGCCAGGGCAGCGCGGCATCGGTGAAGGTGTGCATGGCCGCACCCAGCGCCACGCCACCGCACAGGCCGAAGGCCAGGTCGCGCAGCAGCGTGCCGCGTGCCAGTGGCACGATGCGGATGCTGCCCTCATCGGCGGCGTGCTGCCGCCAGTTGAGCCAGCCATAGACCAGGAAGCCACCGAAGGCGACCTGCAGCAGGGTGTCCGAGTACAGCTTGGCCTCGGCGAACACCAGGCCATACAGCGCCACCGACAGCAGGCCCACCGGCCATGCCGACAGCCGGCGCCTGGCCATCAGCCAGACGCCGAGGATGCTGCACAGCGCGGCGGTCCACTCGAGCATCACGCCGCTCACAGCGCGAACGTCACCGACAGGCGGGCCTGTCGCGGTGCACCGGGGAACAGGTAGTAGTCACCGCCGCTGCTGCCGGTATCGCGCCAGTAGAAGCGGTTGAATACGTTGTCCACCGACAGGTTCCAGGTCACCGCGCGTTCGTGCAGGCGATGCTGGAAGCGCAGGCCGGCATCGAACACCGAGTAGTCCGGCGCGCGCACGCCACCGTCGGCGCGTGCCACGTTGGCACCGGCATAGCGCCAGCCACCGGTCACGTCCAGGCCCTGCACGAACGGCAGCGCGTAGGCCATGTGCACGCTGGCGCGTACCTTCGGCACGTTCACCAGCTGATGGCCTTCATAGGCCGGCGTGCCGGTGTCGCGCGCGCGCGCCTGCAGCACGCTGGCGCTGGCCACGATCTGCAGTGTGTCGGTCAGCTGGCCGTTGGCGGTCAGCTCCAGGCCGGTGTGGGTCTGCGTGCCTTCCTCGACGAAGGTGTAGCCGACGTCGCTGCTGTCGGGCCTGGCGTACTGGTACGGCTGCGAGATGCGGAACACCGCCGCGCCCAAGGTCAGTGCTTCGACCGGCACGTACTTCACGCCCACTTCCAGCTGCCGCGACTGCACCGACGGCAGGAAAGTGTCGGCATTGCTGGTCCAGAACGGCGCTTCCTGTCCCAGCGAAATGCCGCGCACGTAGCTGGCATAGGCGTTGAGCTGATCGGTGGCCTTCCACACCACCGCGGTCTGCGGCAGGAACCGCGACAGGCGGCTGTGCCGCTGCGGAACGCCACGCTTGTCGTAGGCACGCTCGTCCAGGCGCACGAAGCGGCCACCGGCCAACCACTGCCAGTCATCGCCAAAGCTCATCCGGTCCAGCGCGAAGAACGCGGTCTGGCGGCTGTCCAGGCGTCGTGCGGAGGGGCCGGGCATCTTCGGCGACGGCGCGAACACGGGCACCTGCGGGTCGTGGATGTTGCTGGTGCCGACGTACTCGTTGACGCTCGGGCGCTTGTCCACGGTGCGGCGGAAGTAGTCGGCACCGAGGGTCAGCTGATGGCCGACGCTGCCGGTCTCGAAGTGGCCACGCAGCTCGGCACGGGCCTGCTGGTTGCGGCGGGTGTCGTCCGGGCTGCGGTAGTCGTAGACATCGTAGTCGCCGTTGGGCGCGAAGTAGTTGCCTGGCACGCTGCCATCGGCGCACTGCACGGCGTAGTAGCAGCCGTAGGCGAAGGCGACGTTGTCATCGATCACCGAGCGGCTGTGGCCGACCGAGACGCGCGACTGCCAGGCATCGTTGAAGTCGTAGGTATGCAGCGCGGTGATGTTGGTGCTGGCGATATCCACCGGGCGCTGCCACGGCTGGTAGCCGAGCAGGTGCTCGCGGTCGACACCGCGCGGCAGGTCACGCGCGCCCAGCAGCTGGTAGCCGGACACCGAGCGCTGCGAGCTGGTCTGGTAGTTGGCATCCACTTCCAGCTTGCCGCGCTCGCCGATCAGCCAGTCGGCGGCCAGCGAGTAGAAGTTGCGGCGGCCATCGGCGTGCGCGACGTAGGAATTGCTGGAGTCCCATGCGGCATTCAGGCGCAGGCCGAAACGCGGGGTGATCCAGTGGCCGACATCGACGGCGACGTAGCGTGAGCCTTCCGAATCGGTGCCGAGCGTGGCGGTGCGTACTTCAGCCGGGCGCTTGCCGATGTAGTTGATGATCCCGCCCGGCGCCATCACCCCTGCCGCCAGGCCGGCTTCACCCTTGAGGATCTCGACCGACTGCACGTTCTCCAGCGCCAAGCGTTGCTCGCCGGCGATGGACAGCCCGTTGAAGCGGTAGCCGGTGGCGGCGTCCAGCGCGAAGCCGCGGATGGCGATGTTCTGGTAGTAGCCCACAGGTGCATACGCATCACCCAGCGAGGCATCGTTGCTGGCCAGCTCGGACAGCGAACGTACCTGGCGACGTTCGAGATAGTCGCGCTCGAGCACGTTCACCGAAGCCGGCGTGTCCTTCCACGAACCGCCGCCGAAGGCATTCACGCGCGAGGTATCGGCCTTCGGCTTGCCGGCCTCCACGCGCACCGCCGCCAGTTCGGTCGGCGAGCGTTCGGCACCAGTGGCAGCCGCATCGGTGGTGGCCTCGGCCTCGCTGGCATGCAGCGGCAGCGCGGCGCAGAGGGCGAGTGAGAGCAGGGTGGGGCGCAGGCAGCGGTTCATTCGGTTCGTCTTCGGACAACAAGGGAGACGAAGCGACGGCGCGCAGGTGCACCGGCCCATGATGGGGGTGTGGCTGCGGCTCAAAGCTCCCTACGCCGGTGCAAACCGGATCAGGTTCCAAGGGACTCTCTCAGCCTGGCAGATCCAGGCACCCCCGCTTCAGGTGACCATTTCACTACAAATGGTACGGATTTGCGAGCGCCAGCCGGGGTCAGATCCCTTTCCTGCGGAAAGGGATCTGACCGCAACGCTGCGTCAACCGGATCACGCGACGGCGTGCAGGGCCTGCAGCAGTGCCCGCCCCGGCGCGCTGTGGAACCACGCCGGATGGCCCAGCATGAAGGGCTGCCAGGCCACGTCGGCATTCGCGGTTGAGCGGGTGACACCTTCGAAGTACTCCACTTCGGACAGTGCGAAGTCGAAATGGACCATTGGCAGCAGGTCGGCCAGCAGGTGCACGCGTGCCGCCGACAACGGCAGCACCTCGCGGTAGCCGTCGAGCAGGGCCAGCGCGATATCGATGCGCACCGCCTCCATGCCGCGCTCCAGTTCCAGCCACGCCACTGCGTTGCGCTCGATCGCGGTGGCGAGGTCGAACAGCGCGCTGGTGGGCGACGCCAGGCCGAAATCCAGCACGGTGCTGACCTCGCCGTTGCGCCACAGCAGGTTGGAGACATGCCAGTCGTTGTGCGCCCACAGCCGGGGCTCGGCGCGCAGGCGCTCGGCCAGGCCGGCGTGCCACGGCAGCACGTCGCGCTGCAGCTGTGCTTCCCATGGAATGCGCGCGAGATAGCGTGCCAGCCCGGGACGTTCATCCAGTCCTGCCTTGATGGCGGCGATCGGATCGTCGGCACGGATCAGGTCGTCGCGCGCCACCAGCAGATGGGTGCTGCGCTGGGGCGCGTGGTAGCTGGCGGCGGCACGGTGCAGCTGTGCGAGCGTGCGCCCTGCTTCGCGGGCCTGCGCGACATCGGTCAACAGCGACCACGACACCGCGTCGCGATACAGGTCGTCGCCCACGCCGACATCGTGCAGTTCAAACGTCCATTCGCCGTGTTCGACCGCAGTGTGGCCATCGGTGGCCGGCAGCACCTGCACCACTGGCACGCCGGCGGCGGCGAGATGGGCGATGAAGTGGTGTTCTTCTTCCAGACAGGCCGCGCTGCGCACGCTGTGGTGGTGGCGCTTGATGAATACCGGTGCGCGCGTGCCATTGACGATGGCGGCGGCAGACAGCGGCCGCGGGCTGTGCCAGCGCGGTTGGCTGTGCCCGCCCAGCTGCGGGTAACGCGTACTCAGCCACGCGATGTCCGCCGCGCTGATCGGTGGCCAGTCGGCAGCGACCTCGTCGTTGTTGAGGCCCTGCACGCGGTGGGAGGAAGACGTCATGCCACAGTCCGATCGGGAAAGTCACATCCAAGGCTGCGCATTCAACGCCATGCGCGTGGCCAACGCAAACGGGCGGGTCATCGACCCGCCCGTCTCCGCGTCATCGGTATGTCGGCGCTGCTTACCAGCCGCGATGGCTGCCGCGGTCGTGGTAGTAGCGGTTGTCGTAGTAGCGCTCACGCTGCCAGCGGCGGTCATCGCCACGGTCGTAGTAGCCACTGCGGTAGTAGCCACGGTCGTAACGGCGATCGTAGCGGTCGTCGTAACGGCGATTGTCGTAGTAACGGCGGTCGCGGCGGTCGGAGGTGGTCAGGTTGCCGATCGCGCCGCCGGCCACGGCACCGCCGACGGTGGCCGCAGGGTCGCCGTTGGACAGCAGGTTGCCGGCCACGCCACCGACCACGGCGCCGACCAGGGTGCGCTTGTCCTTCCTCGACATCGCGCTGGCATCGCTGACCACGGCGACACCGGCAACCAGTGCCAGGGCCATCGCCAGACCACGGAAGTTGAGTGTGGAAGTACTGAGCATGTTCGGTTCTCCTGTGAGGTGCATGCCACGCTGGGCAGGGAGGGCGCGGGGCGCCCCGGCTGCCGTGGAGACCACGCTGGCGTTCCGACATTGCCGGAACATTGCCTGGCCTACCGGGCGGCTTGCGCATTCATCTAGCGGCAGGCGGCATGAAGCAAGGCTGAAAGTGGCTTTTACCGCTCAGCTGGCAGAAAGGGAAAGGGCCGCGCATGGCGCGGCCCCTCCCGGTCTGCAAGGCGCTGCGGGCTCAGACGCCCATGGCCTTCTGCGCCTGGCGGGTCTGTTCCTGCTGCGCGTCCTGCTGCTGGTGCAGCACGTTCGGCGCGCCCTGCACCGCGCCGCTGCTGAGCGCCATGCTCTGCTCGCTGGCGGTGCGGGTTTCCACCGCAACGCGGCTGGCCGCCGGGTCACCGACCGTGCCCTGCACGGCGAACAGGCGCTCACCGTTCGGGCTGGGCACCACCGCGTCGATGCGCTGCAGGCCGGCGGCATGCGCCTCCCTGGTCAGGGCCGCTGCGGCGCTTTCCAGCGCGTGGCGGTCCTTGAAGGTGCCCGCCGGCATCCGCTCCAGGCCTTCGGTGGCCTGCAGGTACATCGGGTTGCGCGGGTGCCGCTCGTCGTTCAGCAGCGGGCGCTCGCGGGCCTCCTTGATCGCATCCAGCGTCTTTGCACCGACGATGCCGTCGGCAACCAGCCCGTTGTCCTTCTGCAGCTGGCGTACCGCCGCTTCGGTATTGCGGCCGAAGCGGCCGTCCTCGGCCAGCGGCTTGCCGTCGGCCCCGGCATAGCCGAGGTGGCCCAGCTGCTCCTGCACCTTGCGCACGCCCTCGCTGTGCGCGCCCGGCTTGTACAGCTCGGCGTGCGGGGCGGCAGCGGCCTTGTGTTCGGCCGCAGGCTTGCCCTGGGTCTGCTCATGCGATTGGGTGCGGCTTTCCAGCAGGTCGCGCGCCTTGGACAACGGGTCCGACGCGAACAGCTTCCAGTGCGGGTGGTCCTTCACCTGCTTGAGGTAATCCTCCACCGGCATGGTGTGCACGCCCTTGCTGCCGGTGGACTGGCTGATCAGCAGCTTGTCGGTGTTCGGGTCGCGCACCACCATCACGATGTGGTCGATGCCATTCCAGTGCTCGTGGCGGGTCCTGGCCGTATCCAGGCCGATGACCATGCCTTCCTTCAGCGCACCGGGCTTGAGGATGGCGTCGCGCTCGAGCAGCACGCCGGACTGTTCGACGGCCTTGTGCACGATGCCGCCGGAACCGAGGTTGCCCAGGTCGATGCGGTCGGCCTTGCTGAAGACAGCGTGCCCGGCCTTCTGGTTGATCTCGTCCATGGTCCGGTTCTGCAGGGTGCCGACCCAGCCGGAGCAATCGATGTAGCCCTGGTCCACGTTCTTGCCGGTCTTGCCCGGCACGTACAGCGCGTGGCCCGGGATGTTGATGGCGTACTTCACATCGTCGTACTTCACGCCAGCGTCGTACGCGGCGTGCAGTTCGATGCCCGGCTTCGGCGCAGCAGGAGCCGTTGCGGTCGCCGCCAGCGTGGCCGCAGCGGCACCCACTGCGGCGGTCTGCGCAGGTGTGCCTGGAGCCTGGGCCTGGCCCGGTGCCACGGTCTGCGGCGTGATGTGCTTTTCCGGGATGCTGATCGCTGCGTACTTGTGGATGTAGTAGCTGGAGAAGGTCCGCGCCAGGTCGCCGTCGTTCATGCCACGCATTTCGGCCAGGGTGTGGCCGGTCAGCGCCTTGGCATCGGACCCGATCTGGTTGAGCACGTTGCGGCGCATGTTGATCTCTTCGCCATGGCCGTTGCGGACCACGCCGAAGGTGCCGGTGGCGATCGCGGTCTGCACCGAGCCATAGCCGGCGCTGCCCTGCTGGTGGGCCAGGTACAGGTCCAGGCCGGTCGGCGTGTCGCCGCCGGACAGGTACGGGTGGCCGGTGCGCTCATTGCGGCGCGCCATCGAGCCCAGGTTGTCCTGGTACATCTGCGCGGCGGCTTCGGTGTTGCGGGTCGGGTCGAATTCGTGGCCGGTCAGGTGGTATTGGCGGGCCGAGCCGGGCACGAACTGGAACAGGCCTTTGGCGCCGGTCGAGGTGTTGTGGGCGCGCTCGTTGAAGGTGCCGCCGGTCTCGATGTGCGCGAAGCGCATGAAGTCATCGACCGGGATGCCCTTCTGCCGGGCGACCTGCTCGACGATGTCCAGGACTTCCTTTTTGCTGTAGTCATGCTGTGCCATGACGTTTTCCTCGGGGTTGATGGAGCGGCCGATGCCGCGAATCGCCAACCGGACTCATCCGTGAGTCAAGAACATGTCGGTCAACAGGTAACCCGCCTGCGGCGGATGGAAATCAGGGCGCGATGTACTGCTGGGCCTTGCTGTCGAAGCGGTAGTGCACGGTGTCGCCGGCACCCAGCGCGCGGGTCTTGCCCGGGGCTTCGATGGTGGTGCCCTTGAAGGTCACGGTCAGCTGCGGCAGGCCGTTGCCATCGGCCACGAAGGCCAGTTCGCCATCGCTGTCGGTGCACGGCATCACGTTGCCGTCGTCGCAGGCCGCGCTGTTGTCTTCGCCGGTGCGCACCGAGCCGACGTAGCGCCAGACCTTGCTGTCCAGGTCGTCCTCGCTGCGCTTGGGGTTGAACAGCAGCAGGGCGTAGCCGCTGCTGCTGATGCCGCGGTCGAAGCTGCTGGTCGGCACCGCCAGCAGCAGGCGGCCGTCGGCGGTGCGGTGTTCGATCGGCTTGCGCCGGGTATCGACGTCGTCGGCCTTGTCGTAGGCGCCGAGCGCACCGATGGTCCATTCCTGGCCGCGGAACTTCCACGGCTTCTTCGCGTCGCCGCCGGCCAGCACGAAGGTGGCCTCGGCCAGATTGGCGCGGTCGTCGGGGCCGGCCGGCTGCTGTTCGCCCGGCTTGCCGTAATGCTCGCGGGTGTCCCAGGAAAAACCGGTGTAGTAGGTGGTGCCGTCCAGGGTGAAGCGGTGGCCGAACCAGAAGGTCGCCACGCTGCCGTTCTGGACCTCATAGGACGTCGCACCATCGCCATCCACCTGGTAGATGAAATACATCACGGACGGCGCGTCGGGCGGGGTGACGGCGGCATCGGGAGAGGGGTTCTGCATCGGGGCAACATCCTGTCGGGGCGCTTTGGCAGCCTGCGCAGGCGCAGGCCGGGAGGACGAGGGGGCCGGATCGGCGGCGCTGCAGGCGGCAGCGGAAAGGGAGACGAGCAGGCATGCCGCGAATGCGCGCAGGGGCCGCAACGGCAGGGTCCAACGTAGCTCGGGGGGGGACTGCATGCGCCTCTCCATGGTCAGCGTTGCCGGGCCAGACGGCCGGCAGGAAGCCGCACCCCATCCACCACGGACGGGAGCGAGGACATGAGCCGGTCGATTCCTTCGACCTCGCATTGAGAACTCATGCCTGTCCATCTTGGCACAGATCCGCAGGCCGTCAAAGAGGGGGGCGGCAGCCGGGTCTGTGATGTGAAGTGCGTCTCAGATCTTGCCATCACGCAGGTAGTCGAACAATTCGGCGTCGCCCTTCAACCCCAGCTTGAGCATGGCGTCGCCCTTCTGCCGGCTGATGGTGCTGACGCTCTTGTGCAGCTGCAGCGAAATCTCCTTCACCGTCATGCCGGTGCCGAGCAGTCGCAGCACCTCCACTTCGCGTGGTGACAACGGCTTGCCGTCGCCCTCGCGCATGCGCCAGCTGCCGGCCGCGTCCACCCGCTCGCGCAGGCTGCGGCTGATGTAGGGCTGGCCGCGGTACACCGACTGGATGGCCTGCGGCAGCTCGTCCATTGACGAACTCTTGTCGACCAGACCGAGCACGCCACTGTCGAGCACCATGCGCAGGATCGCCAGGTTGCTGGAGACGCTGAGCATCAGCACCGGCAGGTCCGGATGCCGGCGGCGGATCATGCCGATCATGGCGAAGCCATCGGCCTGCGGGCTGCCCGGCATGGAGTAGTCGGTGACCAGCAGGTCACAGGGCTGGTTGGCGAGCAGGGTCATCAGCGCCTGCGCGCTGTCGGCCTCGCCGACCACGCGGCCCACGCCGCTCGACTCGATGACGGCGCGGGTACCGATGCGGACCACCGGGTGATCGTCTGCGATGATGATGCGCAAGCTCATGCTCTAGTATGGCCATCGGGCACGCCGGGCCGCGACCATCGCGGTCCCTGGCAGGATTCTAGGAGATCGACGCAGATGCGTAGGTGGGCTGTTCGCGGGCTGCTCCTGCTGCTGGCGGTGCTGGCCCTGCCCGTGGCCCAGGCACAGCCGGCCCCTGGGCTGCTGCCGCTCAGCCCGTTGCAGCGCGAATACCTGGTGGCGCATCCGACCATCGTTGTCGGGCAGTATGACAGCGGTTGGCCGCCCTTCGAGTCCCTCCGTGACGGCCAGCAGGTCGGTCTGGGACCGGACTACCTGTCGCATCTTGCACGCCAGCTCGGCATGAAGGTCGAGGCGCGCCGCTATCCGGACTGGACATCCGTGCTGGATGCGGCATGTCGTGGCGAGATCGACGTGGTGATGAATGTCGGCCTCAGTGCCGACCGCACCCGCTGCATGGTCTATACCGCGGCCTACAGCGAAGCGCCGCTGGCCCTGGTGGGCCGGCCGGACGACCTGCGTGCCTCCGACATGCCCGACCTGGAGGGTCTGCGGGTGGTGGTCGAGCAGGATTTCCTGACCGGTCCGCAGGTGCGCGCCCGATTCCCGCGTGCCCGCCAGCTTGTCGTAAACGACACGTTGAGCGCATTGCAGATGGTCAGAGACGACAAGGCCGACGTCTACATCGGCAATGCCTTTGTCGCCACCGAGCTGATTGCCAGCCGGCGCCTGCAGGGCGTGGCGCTGTTGCGGCCCAGCGACCTGCCCCCTGAACGGCTGCACTTCGGCATTCCCAACAGCAAGCAACCCCTGGCTGAAGCCCTGGACCTGGCGCTGGCGGCCACCAGCCAGGCCCAGCGTGATGCCCTCGCACAACGATGGCTGCCACCGCCGCACTGGTCGGCATCGGCGCAGCTGGCGCTGAGCCAGGCCGAGAAGCGCGTGCTGGAGCAGCCGTTGAAGATCGGTTTCGCCCCGAATGCCGCGCCACTGTCGTTCACCGGCGAGGATGGCCGGCCCAGCGGGCTGGCCAGCGAATACCTGCAGCGCCTGATGCAGGCCGGTGCCAACCTGCAGGTCGAGGACAGCCACGACTGGTACGAGGTGCGCGAGAAGGCCCGCCGCGGTGAGCTGCAGGCGGTGATGGGCATTCCTGTCGATTCACGGTACCTGGGCCCGGACTGGGTGTTCAGCCAGCCCTTCATCAGCGTGCCGAACGTGATTGTGGTCAGGAGCGATGGCGAGTCGCTGCTGGGCCTGGCTGACCTGCAGGGCAAGCGCGTGCTGCTGTCCGACCCGGAGCGTGTGCGCGGCTACGTGCTGCAGCAGGCACCGCAGGCGCGGATCATCGCTGCACGCAGCGCCGAGCAGTCGCTGCAGCGCCTGCTCGCTGGCGACGCCGATGCGTACATCGGCAACCTTGCCGTGGTCGATCACCTGCTGCGCAGCCGTTTCCCGGGGCGGCTGCAGGTGGCGGCACCGGCCGGCTTCAACGACCAGCTGGTGCTGGCTGTGGACCGCCGCCACGCGGCACTGGCTACCACCTTCGATCGCCTGCTGCTGCAGATGACCCCACGCAAGCGCGAGGCCCTGCGCAATGCCTGGCTGGGGGTGGAGTACCGCAACGGTGTCGACTGGAACAAGGTGCTGCGGTGGGGCGTGCCGGTGCTGCTGGTGCTGCTGACCGCGCTGCTGGTACATGGCGTCGGCCATTGGCGGCTGCGCCGCGAGGTGGCAGGACGTCGCCAGCTGGAGCAGCGTCTGGCCGAGGTGACCGACAACCTGCCTGCAGTGGTCTATCAGGCGCGTCGCGACGCCGATGGCGCGCTCAGCTTCCCGTTCATCGCCGGTGACCTGCCTGCGTTGTTCGGCATTACACGGCAGCAGGCCGAACAGGATGCGAGGGTGTTGCTGGAACGCATCGAGGAAGAGGACCGCGCGCACATCCTGCACTCCAT
Organism: Stenotrophomonas sp. YJH_SMC_65; assembly: GCF_059369475.1. Taxonomy (NCBI): domain Bacteria; kingdom Pseudomonadati; phylum Pseudomonadota; class Gammaproteobacteria; order Lysobacterales; family Lysobacteraceae; genus Stenotrophomonas; species Stenotrophomonas sp. YJH_SMC_65. The sequence continues at coordinate 191,811 of NZ_JCAFSR010000005.1, read as the reverse complement.
CGAGCAGGCCGCGCGCCAGTTCGCCCCATTGATCCTGGAGTTCCGCCTGCGCAGCGATGGGGAGGGCGTGCGCTGGGTGCGCAGCCAGGCCCACCCCTATGCCGCCGAAGAGGGCGCGGTGATCTGGAGCGGTTACTGGGTGGACGTGAGCGAAGCGCGGATGCAGGCCGATGCCCTGGCGGCGGCGAAGGCGGACGCCGAGCAGGCCGCCGAGGCCAAATCGCGCTTCCTGGCCACGATGAGCCATGAGATCCGCACGCCGATGAGTGGCGTGCTGGGGATGCTGGAGGTGCTGGCGCACTCACCGCTGGACAGCGAACAGCAGCGCATCCTCGGCGTTATCGAGGATTCGGCCCAGATGCTGCGGCAGATCCTCGATGACATCCTCGATTACTCGCGGCTGGAAGCAGGGGCGTTGCGCCTGGAACCGGTGCCGCAACCGCTGCGGCCCCTGCTGGAGAGCGTGTGCCGCCTGCTGTCGGCCCAGGCCAGCGCGCGTGGCCTGGCGCTGCACGTGCAGATCGATCCCGAGCTGGCGCCGGCCCACGAAGTGGACGGCGTGCGGCTGCGCCAGATCGTGTTCAACCTGCTCAGCAATGCCATCAAGTTCACCGCACAGGGCGAGGTGCGCCTGCAGCTGGAGGTGCTGGGGCCGACCAGCGAAGACGGCGTGCAACCGCTGTGCCTGAGCGTTACCGACACCGGCATCGGCATCGCACCGGAACAACTGCAGCACCTGTTCGCGCCCTTTACGCAGGCCGGTGCCTACATCCAGCGTGACCACGGCGGCACTGGCCTGGGCTTGAGCATCTGCCAGCGACTGGTGCAGATGATGCAGGGCGAATTGACCCTGCACAGCACGCTGGGCGAAGGAACCCGCGCCGAAGTGCGGGTATCGCTGGTGGAGGCCGGCAGCGAGGACGCGGCGGCACTGCTGGCCGAGCAGGACCAGTCCGCGCTGCTGCCCGCCGCGCTGCGCCAGGCGCGGGTGCTGGTGATCGAGGACCACCCGACCAACCAGGCGATGATGGCGTGGCGGCTGCAGCAGCTGGGCGTGCCCCATGTGCTGCTGGGCGATGGCCAGCAGGCGCTGGATCGCCTGTCGTCGGAGAGCTTCGACCTGGTGATCACCGACTGCCGCATGCCGGTACTCGATGGATTTGGCTTCACCCGCCTGCTGCGCGAACGCGAGGGCCGTACCGGCCAGCCGCGGCTGACGGTGCTGGCGCTGACCGCCAGCGTGCTGGACGACGATGCGCGCCGCTGCCGCGAGGCCGGCATGGACGAGGTACTGGCCAAGCCGCTGTCGCTGGCCACGCTGCGTGCGGCGCTGCTGCGCTGGCTGCCGCAGGCCCAGGGCCAGTCGTTCGAGGTGCCGGTGCCGGAGGTTGCCGCCGACGACGGTGAAGCATTGCCTGATCTGGCCACCCTGCAGCAGCGCTTCGGCTCGCGCGTGGTGGCCGAGCAGCTGCGCGACAGCCTGTTGCAGGCCAGCGAGGGTGACCTGGCCGCCGCGCAGCGCGCCGTGCAGGCTGGCGACCGCCAGGCTGCGGCGCTGCACCTGCATCGCCAGGCCGGCGGGCTCGGGGCGATCGGGGCCACGGCACTGGCCCAGCAGGCCAATGCCCTGGTCGAGCGCCTGCAGGATGCGGCAGAGGCCGATACGGCGCCGTTGTTCGCCACCGTAACGACGTTCGTGGCGCGGCTGCAGCAACAGCTGCAGCGCCTGGCTCACTGAGCCGACTGCTGCTGCAGGTAGGCGATCACCAGGGCGCGGCGTTCTGCGCTGGGGAAGGCGTTGTACATGCGGGTGCCCGGCACCAGGTGCGTGGGTGACTGCAGGAAGGTATCCAGCGTCTGTGCGGTCCAGGTGATGTCGGCGCGGCGCATGCCGTCGGAATACCCATAGTCGGGCAGGCTGCCGGCGCGGCGGCCGATCACGCCGTGCAGGTTGGGTCCGAAGCGGTGGATGCCACCGGGCTGCACGGTGTGGCAGCCGGCACACAGTTCGAACGCGCGCTGCATGGCCTGCTGCCGGGCCTGTTCGGGCGTGGCCGGCACCGCGGGCGGGCGCTGGCAGGCCGTGGCAAGCAGGGCCACGGCAACGGCGGTGAGCAGGCGGCAGGCACGTATGGGTGGGCAGGATAGCGGTGCGGTGGAGCGGTCGGGCTGCGACACACGGTCGCAGCCCGGGGCGATCACATGCCCGAGTAGTTCGGGCCGCCGCCGCCCTGCGGGGTCACCCAGACGATGTTCTGGGTCGGATCCTTGATGTCGCAGGTCTTGCAGTGCACGCAGTTCTGCGCGTTGATCTGCAGGCGCGCGTTGTCGGCTTCGCCAACGAACTCGTACACACCGGCCGGGCAATAGCGGGCTTCCGGGCCTGCGTACTCGGCCAGGTTCACCTTCACCGGAATGCTGGGGTCCTTCAGCGTCAGGTGGCTGGGCTGGTTCTCGTCGTGGTTGGTGCTGCTCAGGAACACCGAGCTGAGGCGGTCGAAGGTCAGCACCCCATCCGGCTTCGGGTAGGCGATGCGGGTGTGCTTGGCGGCCGGTTCCAGGCAGGCATGATCCGGCTGCGTGCGGTGCAGGGTCCACGGCGGGTTGCGCACGCCCAGCTTCGGCAGCAGCCACTGCTCGACGCCGGTCATCAGCGTGGCCACGGTCTGGCCCTTCTTGAACCACTGCTTGAAGTTCTTGGCCTGCTGCAGTTCGGTGAACAGCCAGCTGGCTTCGAACGCCTTCGGGTAGGCGCTCAGTTCATCGTGCTGGCGGTCGGCGGCCAGCGCGTCGAACGCGGCGTCGGCGCACAGCATGCCGGTCTTGATCGCGGCATGGCTGCCCTTGATGCGGCTGGCGTTGAGGTAGCCGGCCTCGCAGCCGACCAGTGCACCGCCCGGGAACACCGTCTTCGGCAGCGACAGCAGGCCACCGGCGGTGATCGCACGCGCGCCGTAACCGATGCGGGTACCGCCTTCCAGATGCTTGCGGATGGACGGATGGGTCTTGAAGCGCTGGAACTCTTCGAATGGGCTCAGCCACGGGTTCCTGTAGTCCAGGCCTACCACGTAGCCGATGGCGACCTTGCCGCCGTCGGCGTGGTACAGGAACGCGCCGCCGTAGGTGTCGCTGTCCAGCGGCCAGCCGGCGGCGTGAACCACCAGACCCGGCTCATGCCGGGACGGGTCGATCTGCCACAGCTCCTTGATGCCGATGCCGTAGGCCTGCGGGTCCTTGCCTTCGTCCAGCGTGTAACGCGCGATCAACTGGCGGCCGAGATGGCCGCGCGCGCCTTCGGCGAAGATCGTGTATTTCGCCTGCAGCGCCATGCCGCGCTCGAACGCCGGGCCGATGCTGCCATCCTTCTCGATACCCATGTCGCCGGTGGCCACGCCGATCACTTCACCGTTGTCGCCGTACAGCACCTCGGCTGCGGCGAAGCCGGGGAAGATCGCCACTTCCAGCGCCTCGGCCTGCTGCGCCAGCCAGCGGGTCACTTCGCCCAGGCTGATGATGTAGTTGCCTTCGTTGTGGAAGCACTCCGGCAGCAGCGCGTTGGGCGTGCTGCGCGCGCCGGTTTCGCTGAGGAACAGGAATTCGTCACGGGTGACCTTCTGCTTCAGCGGTGCGCCGCGCTCGGCCCAGTCCGGGAACAGCTCGGTCAGCGCGCGCGGATCCATCACCGCACCAGACAGCACGTGCGCGCCTGGTTCGGACCCCTTCTCCAGCACGCACACCGACAACTCGCGGCCGGCTTCGATCGCGCGCTGGCGCAGGCGGATCGCGGTGGCCAGGCCGGCGGGGCCGGCGCCGACGATCACCACGTCGAATTCCATTACTTCACGCGGGGGCAGGGCGTTGGCTTCAGCGCTCATCGATTGCATGACTCGTGGGTAGGGCCGGCATCGGGGCCACCGGCGGTGCCTGGGAATCGCGCGTGCAGCCACGAGCGAAACGGTTGTTTGAATGTGTCAGGGTACCGGGCCGCGCGTGATCGAGCTAGATCGCCGATGTTCACGTCACGATTGCTGCGGTGCAGCGTAAGGCTGCGGCCCGGGTGGGTGCCGACCCTGGTCGGCACGCTCTGCCCGGATGACCGACAATGGCCGGGTCCTGACTGCGCGTGAGTGCCATGGCTTTGCATCCGTACGATCTGTTCGATGTCCGTTCCCTGCTCAATGAGGAAGAGCGCGCGGTGCAGGAGAGCGTCGCCCGCTTCACCAACGAGCGCGTGCTGCCGATCATCGGCGATGCCTTCGACCAGGCCCGTTTCCCCTCTGAACTGGTGCCGGAGATCGCCTCGCTGGGCCTGCTGGGCGCCACCCTGCCGGCCGAATACGGCGGCGGTGATCTGGGTGCGGTCAGCTATGGCCTGATCTGCCAGGAGCTGGAGCGCGGCGATTCGGGCCTGCGCAGCTTCGTCTCGGTGCAGAGCTCGCTGTGCATGTACCCGATCTACGCTTACGGCAGCGAGGAACAGCGCCAGCAGTGGCTGCCGGCGATGGCGCGCGGCGAACTGATCGGCTGCTTTGGCCTGACCGAGGCGCATGGCGGTTCCGATCCGGCCAGCATGAAGACCCGCGCGGTGCGCGACGGCAGCGACTGGCGCATCAGCGGCAGCAAGATGTGGATCACCAGCGGCCCGGTGGCCGACCTGGCCATCGTCTGGGCGCAGACCGAGGACGGCATCCAGGGCTTCGTGCTGGAGAAGGGCATGGCCGGCTTCACCACGCAGGAGATCAAGCACAAGATGAGCCTGCGCGCGTCGCTGACCGGCGCGCTGTTCTTCGATGACGTGCGCGTGCCCGACAGCCACCGCCTGCCGAACGTGAAGGGCCTGAAGGGGCCGCTGGGCTGCCTGACCCAGGCCCGCTACGGCATCAGCTGGGGCCCGATCGGCGCGGCCATTGCCTGCCTGGATGAAGCGCTGGGCTATGCCAAGGAGCGCGTGCTGTTCGGCCGCCCGCTGGCGGCCACCCAGAGCGCGCAGATCAAGCTGGCCGAAATGGCCCGCCGCATCACCACCGCGCAGCTGCTGGCGCTGCAGCTGGGCCGCCTGAAGGAAGCCGGGCAGCTGCAGCCGCAGCAGGTCAGCCTGGCCAAATGGAACAACTGCCGCATGGCGATCGACATCGCCCGCGAATGTCGCGATCTGCTGGGTGGGGCCGGCATCACCACCGAACACGTGGCGATCCGGCATGCACTGAACCTGGAATCGGTGATCACCTATGAAGGCACCGAGACCGTGCACCAGCTGGTGATCGGCCGCGAACTGACCGGCATCAACGCGTTCTGAAACCTGGTTCCGGTGGGTGCCAACCTTGGTTGGCACATCTTTCCAGAAGTTTCTGCAGCCGCCTTGACCTGTCTTTGGTAGGTGCCAACCTTGGTTGGCACACTCCTTCGGCACGCGACCGGGGAACAGTGCGGACCAAGGTCCGCACCCACCAGAAGCAGGTCACACCCACCAGCAGCGATCCACAGCCACCCCGGAGCGGTTTACGCGCCGCCGGCAAACCCATGCTGCCGCCACGCCTCGTACATCACCACGGCAACGGTGTTGGAAAGATTGAGGCTGCGGTTGCCCGGCCGCATCGGCAGGCGCAGGCGGCGGCCATCCGGCAGCGCATCGAGCACGTCCTGCGGCAGGCCACGGCTTTCCGGGCCGAACAGGAAGGCATCGCCATCTTCGAACGCCACGCTGTCGTAGCGGACGCTGGCACGCGTACTCAGGGCGAACAACCGCTTCGGTGCGATCCGCGCCAGCGCGGTGTCCAGGTCGGGGTGCACCTGCAGGCGCGAGTACTCGTGGTAGTCCAGGCCGGCGCGCTTGAGCTGCTTGTCTTCCAGTGCGAAGCCGAGCGGCTCGACCAGGTGCAGCTGCGCGCCGGTGTTGGCGCAGAGCCGGATCACATTGCCCGTGTTGGGCGGGATTTCCGGTTGGAACAGGATTACGTGGAACTGGGGCGCGGCATTCATCGGCGCAGTGTACCTGCGACGGCGGCCGCCTCTACGGCGCACGCCCTGCGCTGGGCAGGGCGGCACCGCTTACGGGCGCAGCAGGACCTGGGCGGTTTCGGTGGCCAGGGCCTGCAGGTCTGCAGCGCTCGGACGCACCTGCAGGGCCGGCAGGTTGACGATCACTTGGTTGGCGACGCTGGTGGCAGCGGCAGCCAGGGTGGCGGCGTAGCGCTGGGCTTCCAGTTCGGCGGCCAGGGCGACGCGCTGTTCCAGGCTCGGGCGCACTTCCACCGAGGCCAGGGTGGTGATCGGCATCGCGGCGGCGACCGGGGCGGCGACGTAGCCGTTGCGCTCGGCCAGCTGGTCGGCGCTCGGGCGCACTTCCACGGTGGCCAGGGTCGGGATGCCGCTGGCCTGTTCCCAGGCCTGCTGGGCCAGCTGGTCGGCCGCCGGGCGAACCTGCACGGTGGCCAGGGTCTTGATGGATTCGGAGGCCTGCACCGACGAAACAACCGCGGTGCCGGCGATCAGGGCGATGGCGATGGCAATGGTCTTGGCGTTCATGACGGGGCCTGTTTAGTGTTGGTGATCAGTGGTGTGGTAGTAAGGTAGTACACCAGTTCTGGGGATGCAAGAAGAATTTTCGATTTCCTGCATTTGTTCAGTCTTCAGTCAGCTTTCGTCTGAAGCCCTTCCTGGCGCAGGAAGTACCAAGCAATCCCCGTGCCAACTTTTATTCATTGATTTACAAGGGTTTTTTATCAATCGAAAAGTGTCCGGTGGGCGGACACCTGTCCATTCGATGTGCCGCGGACACTGTCCGGACGCCTTCAGCCGGCACATGTGACGGTTCACGCCCCCCGGCTGGGGCCGGGCCGGATGGCCTTCAGGGCAAACACCCCCAGTGACTGGCGACCGATTCCTGCCGTTGCCTGCGCAGGCTAGGATCGGGATTCACCTATGTGACCAAGGATCCGGATATGTCTCTCGCCCTTCGCCCGCGCGCCGCATTGCTGGCCGTCGCCCTCAGCACCGCCCTGGGCACGCTTGCGCCCACCTCCGCGCTTGCCGCCAGGCCGGCGGCACCGGCCAAGGTCGATATCCCGTACGAGCAGTTCACCCTGCCCAACGGCCTGCGCGTGATCGTGCATACCGATCGCAAGGCGCCGATCGTCGCGGTCAACGTCTGGTACCACGTGGGCAGCAAGGATGAACCGGCCGGCCGCACCGGCTTCGCGCACCTGTTCGAGCACCTGATGTTCCAGGGCAGCGAGAACCACGACGGCGAATTCTTCGAACCGTTCAAGCAGGTCGGTGCCACCAACCAGAACGGCACCACCAACACCGATCGCACCAACTACTTCGAGAACGTGCCGACCACCGCGCTGGACATGGCGCTGTGGATGGAGTCGGACCGCATGGGCCATCTGGTCGGTGCGATCGACCAGGCTGCGCTGGACGAGCAGCGCGGCGTGGTGCAGAACGAGAAGCGCCAGGGCGAGAACCAGCCCTACGGCCAGGCCTGGGACCAGATCAACAAGGCGCTGTATCCGGTTGGCCACCCGTACCACCACGGCGTGATCGGCTCGATGAACGATCTCAACGCGGCCTCGCTGGATGACGTGAAGACCTGGTTCCGCACCTGGTATGGCCCGAACAACGCGGTGCTGGTGCTGGCCGGCGACATCGACCTGGCCACCGCCAAGGAGAAGGTCGCCAGGTACTTCGGCAGCATCCCCGCTGGCCCGACCATGGCGCAGCCGGCGGTGAACGTGGCCAAGCGCAGTGCCGATACCCGCGAGACGATGACCGACAAGGTGCCGCAGGCGCGCATCTACCGCGCCTGGAACGTGCCGCAGGTCGGCACCGCCGACATCGACCAGTTGCAGCTGTTCTCCGAAGTGCTGGGCGGCGCCAAGTCCTCACGCCTGAGCCAGCGCCTGCAGCACCAGGACAAGCTGGTGGACAGCATCGGCTCGGGCCTGTCGACGTCGCAGCTGGGCTCCAACTTCGTGATCGTGGCGACCGTCAAGCAGGGCCAGGACCCGGCCAAGGTCGAGAAGATCATCGACGAGGAACTGGACCGCCTGATCAAGCAGGGCCCGACCGCGGCCGAGCTGGAGCGCGCCAAGACCGGCGCCCGTGCCGGCTTCATCCGTGGCATCGAGCGCATCGGTGGCTTCGGCGGCAAGGCCGATGCGCTGGCCGAGTGCGCGGTGTTCACCGGCGACCCGGGTTGCTTCCGCACCTCGCTGGCCAACATCGAGAAGGCCAGTGCCGCCGATCTGAGTCGCCTGGGCGCAGAGTGGCTGGACAAGGGCAGCCACACCCTGGTGATCGCACCGGGTGAGCGCGTGGCGCTGAAGGAAGAACCGAGCCAGACGCCGAAGCCGTTCACCGTGCCGGCGGTGGACCCGAAGTACAGCACCCTGCCGGAACAGGTGGACCGCAAGGCCGGCGTGCCGCAGACCCGCGAGTTCCCGCAGCTGAAGTTCCCGGCACTGCAGCGCGCCACGCTGAAGAACGGCACCCAGGTGATCCTGGCCGAACGCCACGAGATTCCGGTGGTGCAGTTCAGCTACCAGTTCCCGGGCGGCTTCAGCGCCGACCAGGGCCGCAAGCCCGGCACCGCCAACTTCACCATGAGCCTGATGACCGAAGGCGCCGGCAAGCTCGGTTCGCTGGCCTTCGCCGACGCCGCAGACGCACTGGGCGCCAGCCTGGATGCCTCGGCCGGCCTGGACTCGATGAGCGTGGACCTGTCGGCGCTGAAGGAAAACCTGGCACCGTCGCTGGCGCTGTACCGCGACCTGCTGCGCGAACCGCGTTTCGAGCAGGGCGAGATCGACCGGGTCAAGGCGACCTGGATCGCCGGCATCCAGCAGGAGAAGGTGAACCCGGGTGCAGTGGCCATGCGCGTGCTGCCGCCGCTGCTGTACGGCAAGGGCCACCCGTACGCCATCCCGTTCACCGGCAGCGGCGACGAGGCGGCGATCAACGGCCTGACCCGCGAAGATCTGGTTGATTTCCACCACGACTGGCTGCGCCCGCAGAATGGCACCCTGATCGTGGTCGGTGACACCACCCTGGCCGAGATCGTGCCGCTGCTGGACAAGCAGCTGGGTGACTGGAAGGCGACCGGCGAGGCGCCGCAGGTGAAGGCGGCCACCGATGTCGCGCTGCCGAAGGGCCCGCGCGTGTTCCTGATCGACCAGCCGGGTGCGGTGCAGGCCAACCTGTTCGCCGGCCAGGTGGTGGCGCCGTCCAGCGCCGCCAGTTCGACCCGCTTCGACATTGCCAACGGCGTGATCGGCGGCGACTTCACCTCGCGCCTGAACATGAACCTGCGCGAGGACAAGCACTGGTCGTACGGCGCGCGCAGCAGCGCGACCAGTTCGGTGGGCCAGCGCCCGTGGATGGCCAGTGCGCCGGTGCAGATCGACAAGACCGGCCCGGCACTGGCGGAAATGCGCAAGGAGATCGCCGCATTCGCCGACGGCAGCAAGCCGGCCACCGCTGCCGAAGTCAACCGCATCCGCAACATCCAGACCCTCAGCCTGCCCGGTGCCTACGAGACCGCCAGTGCCGTGGCCGCGACCATCGGTTCGATCGTGCAGTTCAAGCGCTCGGACGACTATGTGCTGCGTCGCAAGGCCGAGATCGAAGCGATGACCCCGGCGCAGGTGCAGCAGGCCGCTGCCGAGATCAAGCCGCAGGCCCTGACCTGGGTGGTGGTGGGTGACCTCAAGCAGACCGAAGCGGCCGTACGCGCGCTGAACCTGGGCGAGGTGACGGTGATCGACGCCGAGGGCAACCCGGTCAAGAAATAAGGCACGACCCGGCCCGCCTGTGGCGGGCCGGCTCCCCCGGTAGTGCCGGCCGCTGGCCGGCAACCCCTTAAGGGGTCGGAGCCCCCTGCGGGGGATCCGACCCCTCCGCCGACCTGGGGTCGGATCCCCCGCAGGAGGCTCTGACCCCGGCCCCGGCTACCCCCGATTCAGGCTGTTCAGGCAGAATCGCCCCATACCCTTCCAGGATCTGCCCATGCGCGTTCTGCTGCTTTCCTCTCTGCTGCTCACCGTCACTGCCTGTACCTGGGTGCCGATCGAACCGGCCGGCAAGGCGACCCGCGTGTTGCCGGCAGGTCCGGTTCCGGCCGGCTGCATCGCCAAGGGCGAGGTGGTGGTCACCGTGAAGAGCAAGGTCGGCTTCTACAACCGCAACCCGCTGCGCGTGCAGGAAGAGCTGGAAACCCTGGCCCGCAACGAGGCCCCGAGTGCCGGCGCCAACGCCGTACAGGCCGCCGCCGCGCCCGCCGATGGCAGCCAGCGGTTCGCCGCGTTCCAGTGCCCGCCGCGCTGAACGCTTCACCATACGGCCAAGCCTGAATTCGTAAAGATGCGGTGAAGGCCCCGGGGGTTATAGAATAGCGCCCCCTTTTGCCTGAGCCTTGGCGCTAACCTCGATGCTCTTCAAGAATGTCTCGATCGCCGGCCTGGCACACGTTGATGCGCCGCATACGCTGACGACCAAGGAAATCAACGAGCGGCTGCAGCCGACGTTGGATCGCCTCGGTATCCGCACCGACGTGCTCGGCGATATCGCCGGCATCCATGCCCGTCGCCTGTGGGACAACGGCGTGCTGGCGTCCGATGCCGCCACCATGGCCGGCCGCAAGGCGCTGGAAGACGCAGGCATCGATGCGACGCAGGTCGGCCTGCTGGTCAACACCTCGGTCAGCCGCGACTACCTGGAGCCGTCCACCGCCTCGATCGTGTCGGGCAACCTCGGCGTCAGCGACGAGTGCATGACCTTCGACGTCGCCAATGCCTGCCTGGCCTTCATCAACGGCATGGATATCGCGGCGCGCATGATCGAGCGTGGCGACATCGACTACGCGCTGGTGGTGGATGGCGAGACCGCCAACCTGGTGTACGAGAAGACCCTGGAGCGCATGACCGCCCCGGACGTCACCGCCGACGACTTCCGCAACGAGCTGGCCGCCCTGACCACCGGTTCGGGCGCCGCCGCGATGGTGATGGCGCGCTCGGAACTGGTGCCGGATGCACCCCGCTACAAGGGTGGCGTGACCCGTTCGGCCACCGAGTGGAACCAGCTGTGCCTGGGCAATCTGGACCGCATGGTCACCGATACCCGCCTGCTGCTGATCGAAGGCATCAAGCTGGCCCAGAAGACCTTCACCGCCGCCAAGATCGCCTTGGGCTGGGCCGTGGAAGAGCTGGACCAGTTCGTGATCCATCAGGTCAGCCAGCCGCACACCGCTGCGTTCATCAAGAACTTCGGCATCGACCCGAAGAAGGTCATGACCATCTTCGGCGAGCACGGCAACATCGGCCCGGCCTCGGTGCCGATCGTGCTGAGCAAGCTCAAGCAGCTGGGCAAGCTGAAGAAGGGCGATCGCATTGCACTTCTGGGCATTGGTTCCGGCCTGAACTGCTCGATGGCTGAAGTGGTCTGGTAAGCAGCCCGCTGCCCGACCTCCTGTAGAGCCGAGCCATGCTCGGCTCACGCGCGCAGCGCGGCTCTTCCGCAGCGGACCGGAGAGCAGCCGAGCATCGGTTCGGCTCCACATTGCGCCGCGACTCTCCCTAGGTGCTCCGCATGCGCGATCTTCCCGGTTACCCCGCCCACCCGCAGCGCTTCGAGGTTCGCCCCGGCCTGTCGATGAACTATCTCGACGAAGGCCCGCGCGATGGCGAAGTGGTGGTGATGGTGCATGGCAACCCGTCGTGGAGCTACTACTGGCGCACGCTGGTGGCCGGCCTGTCGGACACATACCGCTGCATCGTGCCGGACCACATCGGCATGGGCCTGTCGGAAAAGCCCGATGACAGCCGCTACGAGTACACGCTGCAGTCGCGCGTTGACGACCTCGATGCGCTGCTGAAGCACCTGGGCATCACCGGCCCGGTGACCCTGGCGGTGCACGACTGGGGCGGCATGATCGGTTTCGGCTGGGCGCTGTCGCACCACGACCAGGTCAAGCGCCTGGTGGTGCTCAATACCGCCGCGTTCCCGATGCCTGCGGCGAAGACGATGCCGTGGCAGATCGCGCTGGGCCGCCACTGGAAGATCGGCGAGTGGATCATCCGCAGCTTCAATGCGTTCTCGTCCGGTGCCTCGTGGCTGGGCGTGGAGCGGAAGATGCCGGCCGACGTGCGCCGCGCCTACGTGTCGCCGTACAACAGCTGGGCCAACCGGATCAGCACCATCCGTTTCATGCAGGACATCCCGCTGTCGCCGGCCGACAAGGCCTGGTCGCTGCTGGAGCGGGCCGGCAAGGCGCTGCCGTCGTTCGCCGACCGACCGGCCTTCCTCGGCTGGGGCCTGCGCGACTTCGTGTTCGACCACCACTTCCTGAAGGGCTTCCAGGCCGCGTTGCCGCAGGCCCAGGTGCATGCCTTCGAGGACGCCGGGCACTACGTGCTGGAAGACAAGCACGAAGTGCTGGTGCCGGAGATCCGCGCGTTCCTGGACGCCAACCCGATCTGATCGGTGTGCCGACCAACGGTCGGCACCCACCCCTTCCTCTTCCGGTGGGTGCCGACCGTTGGTCGGCACACCCGAAGGGTTCATGAGGTTGCCGGCCAGCGGCCGGCACTACTACGCCGCGACCGGTGCCTGCGGCGGTGAGGACGGGCTGTTGCCGTTGTCGTCCGGGTGATCGTCGTCATTGTCGGCGTCATCGCGCCAGCGCCAGTCGGCCAGCGTCAGCGGGTCCAGGCCGTAGGCGATGCGTGCCTTGTCGCACTGCGGGCTGGCCTTGCCGTACTCCCACGATGCATCCACCTCACGGCACACGCTGGGCCGGTTGGGGTGGATGGTGCAGCGTGAGTACACGCCGATCTGCGCGTCCAGCGCCACGCAGCGCACCGGCTTGGAGTGGGTGCCGCGCATGCACAGGCGGTGCGGGTCCAGCACCTCGGTCAGCTGGTGCGGCACGCCGCCGGGGGTGACCTCGTCCGATTCCATCCAGTGGAAGGCCACGCGGTATTGGGTGCAGCAGGCGCCGCAGGTCATGCAGGGATGTTGCATGGGCAAGCCGCCTCGGGCGGCAGTCGGAATCAGGAACGAGGGTGCGGATTTTCCACGAAGTGGGCCGCCGCGCAAGAAATTCCGTAAGCGGCGACAATGAACGGATGAACCGACCCTGCAACATTGCCGCGCGCCTGCCTGAACTGGCGCGTGAACGCCCTGACCAGATCGCCATCCGCTGCCCGGGCCGCCGGGGCGCCGGCAACGGCATGGCCGCCTACGATGTCACCCTGGATTACCGCCAGTTGGACGCCCGCAGTGATGCCATGGCCGCCGGCCTGGCCGGCTATGGGATCGGCCGTGGAGTGCGCACGGTGGTGATGGTGCGGCCGTCGCCGGAGTTCTTCCTGCTGATGTTCGCGTTGTTCAAGCTGGGCGCGGTGCCGGTGCTGGTCGATCCGGGCATCGACAAGCGCGCGCTGAAACAGTGCCTGGACGAGGCGCAGCCGCAGGCCTTCATCGGCATTCCGTTGGCGCACGTGGCGCGGCTGGCGCTGCGCTGGGCGCCGTCGGCGACCCGCCTGGTCACCGTTGGCCGCCGCCTCGGCTGGGGCGGTACCAGCCTGGCTGCGCTGGAGCGCGCCGGCGCCAAGGGCGGGGCGATGCTGGCCGATACCGATGGCGAGGACATGGCGGCGATCCTGTTCACCAGCGGCTCCACCGGTGTGCCCAAGGGCGTGGTCTACCGCCACCGCCACTTCGTGGGCCAGATCCAGCTGCTGGGCAGCGCGTTCGGCATGGAAGCGGGCGGCGTGGACCTGCCGACCTTCCCGCCCTTTGCCTTGTTCGACCCGGCGCTGGGCCTGACCTCGGTGATCCCGGACATGGACCCGACCCGGCCGGCGCAGGCCGATCCGGCACGCCTGCACGATGCCATCCAGCGCTTCGGCGTGACCCAGCTGTTCGGCTCGCCGGCATTGATGCGGGTGCTGGCCCGGCATGGCCGACCGTTGCCGACGGTGACCCGGGTGACCTCGGCCGGTGCGCCGGTGCCGCCGGACGTGGTCGCCACCATCCGCAGCCTGCTGCCCGCCGATGCGCAGTTCTGGACCCCGTACGGCGCCACCGAGTGCCTGCCGGTGGCGGTGGTCGAGGGGCGTGAGCTGGAGCGTACCCGCGCGGCCACCGAGGCCGGCGCCGGCACCTGCGTGGGCAGCGTGGTGGCCCCGAACGAAGTGCGCATCATCGCCATCGATGACGCGCCGCTGGCCGACTGGTCGCAGGCGCGCGTGCTGGCGGTTGGCGAAGTGGGAGAAATCACGGTGGCTGGCCCGACCGCCACCGACAGCTACTTCAACCGCCCGCAGGCCACGGCCGCAGCGAAGATCCGCGAGACGCTGGCCGATGGCAGCACCCGCATCGTCCATCGCATGGGTGACGTGGGCTACTTCGATGCGCAGGGCCGGCTGTGGTTCTGCGGGCGCAAGACCCATCGCGTGGAAACCGCACAAGGGCCGCTGTACACCGAACAGGTCGAGCCGGTGTTCAATACCGTGCCCGGCGTGGCACGCACGGCACTGGTCGGCGTTGGCCCGGCGGGTGCGCAGGTACCGGTGCTGTGCGTGGAACTGCAGCGTGGCCAGAGCGACAGCCCGGCGCTGCAGGAAGCGCTGCGTGCGCATGCCGCAGCGCGCACCCCTGAGGCCGGCCTGCAGCACTTCCTGATGCATCCCGCGTTCCCCGTCGATATCCGTCACAACGCCAAGATCGGCCGCGAGAAGCTCGCCGTCTGGGCCAGCGCCGAACTGGAGAAGCGCGCATGAAGATCCTGGTCACCGGTGGTGGTGGTTTCCTTGGCCAGGCGCTGTGCCGCGGGCTGGTCGAACGTGGCCACCAGGTGCTGGCGTTCAACCGCAGCCACTACCCGGAACTGCAGGCCATGGGCGTGGGCCAGATCCGCGGCGATCTGGCCGATGCGCAGGCAGTGCTGCACGCGGTGGCCGGCGTCGATGCGGTGTTCCACAACGGCGCCAAGGCCGGCGCCTGGGGCAGCTATGACAGCTACCACCAGGCCAACGTGGTCGGCACCGACAATGTCATTGCGGCATGCCGCGCGCACGGCATCAACCGGCTGGTCTACACCTCAACGCCCAGCGTGACCCACCGCGCCACGCATCCGGTGGAAGGCCTGGGGGCTGACGAGGTGCCGTACGGCGAGGACTTCCAGGCACCGTATGCGGCGACCAAGGCGATCGCCGAACAGCGCGTGCTGGCCGCCAACGATGTATCGCTGGCGACGGTGGCACTGCGCCCGCGCCTGATCTGGGGCCCGGGTGACCAGCAGCTGGTGCCACGCCTGGCCGAGCGTGCACGTCAGGGTCGCCTGCGCTTGGTCGGCGACGGCAACAACAAGGTCGATACCACCTACATCGACAACGCCGCGCTCGCGCATTTCCTCGCTTTCGAGGCATTGGCGCCGGGTGCCGCGTGTGCGGGCAAGGCCTACTTCATTTCCAACGGCGAACCGCTGCCCATGCGCGAGCTGGTCAACCGGCTGCTGGCCGCTGTTGGCGCGCCGACGGTGGACAAGGCGATCAGTTTCAAGACCGCCTATCGCATCGGCGCGGTCTGCGAACGGCTGTGGCCGCTGCTGCGCCTGCGTGGCGAGCCGCCGCTGACCCGCTTCCTGGCCGAGCAGCTGTGCACGCCGCACTGGTACAGCATGGAGCCGGCCCGCCGGGATTTCGGCTATGTGCCGCAGGTCAGCATCGAAGAAGGGCTGCGCAGGCTGAAGGCTTCATCTGCTGCATAGATCGCCGTCACTGGTTGCACACCGCAGGATCGGGAGGATGGACCCACGCCATCCAAGGCTCGACCACCCGCGAGGAGCGCCATGCTGCATTACGCCATCATTTTCTTTGTCATCGCCATCATCGCCGCCGTTCTGGGCTTTTCCGGCATTGCCGGCGCCGCAACGAACATCGCCTGGATCCTGTTCGTGGTGTTCCTGATCCTTGCGGTGATCTCGATGTTCCGCAAGCGCGGCTAGCCGGTAGTGCCGGCCGCTGGCCGGCATCGCTTTCCGCAGAGTCGAGCCATGCTCGGCTCTGCGGGCGATCACAACGCTACGCGGCGCTGTGCAATCCGCGATCGGCTTCGTGACGCTCCAGTGCCAGTTCGATCAGGCGCGTAATCAACGTCGTGTAATCGACTCCGCTGGCACCCCACAATTTCGGGTACATGCTGATGCGGGTGAAGCCCGGCAGCGTGTTGACCTCGTTGATGACGATCCCGCCGCCCGCAGTTAGGAATACGTCCACGCGCGCCATGCCGGCACACTCCAGCGCCTGGTAGGCCTGCAGTGCGATCTGCTGGATGCGCGCCTGGGTTGCGGCATCGATATCCGCAGGTACCACCACCTCGGCGCCAGTTTCGTTGATGTACTTGGTGTCGTAGGCGTAGAACTCGTCGTGCACCACCACCTCGCCGCACAGGCTGGCCTGCGGGTGCGCGTTGCCCAGTACCGCGCACTCGATCTCGCGGCCGACCACCGCCGATTCCACCAGCACCTTGTGGTCGTAGCGCAGCGCCAATGCCAGTGCGTCGGCGAAGCCCGCTGCGTCCTTGACCTTGCTCACGCCCACCGACGAACCCTGGTTGGCCGGCTTCACGAACAGCGGCAGACCGAGCTGTGCGATCACCGCATCGACATCGACCGTTGCCGCCTGGTGGCGACGGATGCACAGCCACGGTGCCACCTGCAGGCCAGCGTCGCGCAACAGGCGCTTGGTCACGTCCTTGTCCATCGCCACTGCCGAAGCCAGTACCGGCGAGCCGACGAAGGGCAGGTTGGCCATGCGCAGCAGGCCCTGCAGCGCACCGTCTTCGCCCAGCGGCCCATGCACGATCGGCAGCACCACATCGATCTGGCCCAGCGCGCTGGCCGGATCGGACGGCTGCAGCTGTGCCTGTTCCGCACCCGGGCGCACCGCCAGCGACTGGCCCGAGCGATGCAGCGCGATGCGCGACGGATCATCGGCGTTGATCAGGAAGGTGTCCGGCTGGTTCAGATGCCACTGGCCCTGCTTGTCGATGCCGACCAGCACCGGCTCGAAGCGCTCGCGATCAAGCGCATCGAGGATGTTCTTCGCCGACTGCAGTGAAACCTCGTGCTCGGAGGATTTGCCCCCGAAGATGATGCCGACCCGGGTCCGTGCCATGGGAATGCGATGTCCTGTGCGTTGCGTGGCCGTACAGCATGAACCTTCCATAGCCACCCAGGTGAGGCACAGATGAATCACCGGGCTGCCGGCTCGGGTAGCGGCCAACCATGGTTGGCCCCCTGACATCCAGCGCCGACCAAGGTCGGCATCTACCAACGCCAGATCCCATCAGCATTGGGGTCAGAGCCCGTTGCGCAGCAACGGGACCCACCCCGCCATCCCACGGATCGCCAGCTTTTGATGTTGATCTTGCCGGCCAGCGGCCGACACTACCGCGGGTGCCGGGCGGCAGCCCGGCGCAAGCCCCCCACCCACGCAGGTAGAATGCGCACATGGCTCTTTCCCTGCTCAAGTCCCTCAAGCCGGTCGCTGGCCGCGCCCTGCAGATCGCCCTGAACCGCGCGCTGGCGCTGGATCCGGATACCCGCCATGCACTGGCCAGTCTAGATGGCCGGCACATCGACCTGACCCTGGAAGCGCCGTCGCTGGCGATGCGCATCAGCGTCGACGGCGACCAGCTGCGGGTCGGCCCGGTGGATGCGCAGGAAGCCGACCTGGCCGTGCGCAGCAGCCTGGCCGGCGTGCTGGCGCAGCTGCCGCTGCTGGCCAACGCACGGCGCGGCGAGTCCAACAACAAGGGCCGTGTACGCGTGGCCGGTGACGCCGAACTGGCGCGACGCCTGCAGCAGCTGGCCAAGGGTTTCGATCCGGACTGGCAGCAGCCGTTCGTCAGCGTGTTCGGCGAGGTACTGGGTGTGCAGGTGGCCAACACCCTGCGCAGCGCCCTGCAGCACGCGCGCCAGGGTGCGATCGATCTGGCCCACAGCGCTGCCGAGTTCATCACCGAGGAATCGCGCGACGTGGTACCGCGCGCCGAACTGGATGCCTTCCACGATGATGTGGACGTACTGCGTGATGACGTCGAGCGCCTTGGCGCGCGCGTCCAGCGCCTGCGGGGTGCCGCATGAAGGCCGTGCTGCGGGCAAGCCGCATCGGCCGGGTGATCCTGCGCTACCGCCTGGACGACCTGCTGCACGGCACGCCGGCTGAGCGCTGGCTGCGCCTGGCCAAACCGTTCGTGCCGCGTGCTTCGGCCGACATCGCTGTACAGTCGCGCGGTGCGCGCCTGCGCCTGGCGCTGCAGGATCTCGGTCCGATCTTCGTCAAGTTCGGCCAGATCCTGTCCACCCGCCGCGACCTGGTGCCGCCGGACGTGGCCAACGAACTGACCCTGCTGCAGGACCGGGTCAAGCCGTTCGACGGCGATACCGCGCGCCGCATCGTCGAGGAAGCACTCGGCCTGCCGGTCAGCGAGGCATTCGCCAGCTTCGATACCGAACCGCTGGCCTCGGCCTCGATCGCACAGGTGCATGCGGCCACGCTGGCCGATGGCCGCCAGGTGGTGGTCAAGGTGCTGCGCCCGGGCATCGAGAAGCAGATCGACGCCGACATCGCCCTGCTCAACTCGCTGGCCGCCCTGGTCGAGCGTACCCATCCGCGTGCCGACAAGATCCGTCCGCGCGAAGTGGTGGCCGAAGTCGAGAACACCCTGGCCGCTGAGCTGGACCTGCAGCGCGAAGGCGCCAATGCCAGCGTGCTGCGCCGCTTCTGGGAAAACAGCGACGACCTGTACGTGCCGGAAGTGATCTGGAGCCACACCGCCGAGCGCGCGCTGACCCTGGAGCGCGTGTGGGGCATTCCGTCCGATGACATCGCTGCACTGGACAAGGCCGGCATCGACCGCAAGGCGCTGGCCGCCAAGGGCGTGCGGGTGTTCTACACCCAGGTGTTCCGCGACAACTTCTTCCATGCCGATGCGCACGCCGGCAACATCTGGGTCGATACCGATCCGTCGCGTCGCGCCAACCCGCGCTTCATCGCGCTGGACTTCGGCATCATGGGCCAGCTGTCGCAGGAAGATCAGTACTACCTGGCCGAGAACTTCATGGCCATCTTCAACCGCGATTATCGCCGCATCGCCGAACTGCACGTGCAGGCGCGCTGGATGCCGGACAACGTGCGCATCGATGATCTGGAAGCGGCCGTGCGTTCGGTGTGCGAGCCGTACTTCACCCGCCCGCTGTCGCAGATCTCGCTGGCCGAAGTGCTGATGAAGCTGTTCCGCGTGGCGCAGCGCTACCAGCTGACCCTGCAGCCGCAGCTGATCCTGCTGCAGAAGACCCTGCTGAACATCGAAGGTGTCGGGCGCCAGCTGGATCCGCAGATCGACATCTGGGCGGTGGCCAAGCCGGTGCTGGCGAAGATCCTGCGCGAGCGCTACAGCCCGCGTCGGGTCGTGCGCGAGATCGGCAAGCGCTTGCCGGAAATCATGACCCACGCGCCGGACATGCCGCGCCTGGTGCACGCCTGGCTGACCCAGCAGGTGGAGGGCCGCCATGAGCTGGCGATGCGCTCGCGCGATCTGGTCGCGCTCGATGCCAGCGTGCAGCGCCTGCAGAAGCGCGCGGTCGGTGCGATCACCGGCGTCGGCCTGCTGGCCATCGCCGCACTGGTGTACGTGCTGCAACCGCCAGGCTGGTACTGGGGCGACCTGCCGATGTGGAGCTGGGTGTCCGGTGCCGTCGGCGCGCTGGCGCTGGCGCGCGCGTGGTGGCGCTGAAGCCTGTTGATCGAGGGTCGGCGGCGTCACGCGCCGCCGACCGGCCACGGCTCTACCAGTGGTAGCCCAGGCCCAGGTGCGACTGCACGCTCTGGAAGCGGTCCAGGCGCGTCCTGTGCCAGGTCTTGCCAATGCCCATGTCCAGCACCAGATGCTCCCCCAGCGGCTGGCTGCGGCGCAGGAAGGCACGACGTGCATCGTGTTCGCGCAGCAGCAGCGGATCGGAATCGGCGGTGTAGCCGGACGTACCGCTGCCCAGCCACAGCTGGGTCGAACCACCGCCCTGCGCATCCTTCAGGCGCAGTGACAGCGTGGTGCCATGGCCGTCGGGCCCATTGGACTGGCGATGCCGCTCGTGGCGCAGTGAGGTGGTCACGCGCGGGAAGTAGTGCGAGGCACCTACCGACCAGCCACTCACGTATGCGCCGGCATGGTACTGGGCGTACTTGCCGCCCACGCTCAGCACGGTCTGCGGTGCCACCTTCCACTGGAAGTCCTGGTTGAGCTGGCGGTTGACGAATACCGGGTCATCGTTGGAGGCGGTGAAGGCGGTGCGGGTCGAAAAGCGTTGACTCCAGCGCTGGTGCAGGGAGCCCTGCACCCGATTGCCGCTGAAGCGCTTGCTGCCGTAGTCGCGTTCACCATGGGCCAGGCCCAGATGCCAGCGGCTGTCACCGCTGCGACCGGCCACATCCACGGTCTGTACGTCGCGCTTGCCAAAGCCATCGGTGTAGTCGGCATGATCCAGCTGCACCGAGACCCGGTCGATGCCGGCATGGGCGCTGGACACAGCCAGCAGCAGGGCGCACGGTAGTGCGCCACGGATGATCAATCGCATGGGGTTACTCCAGGGGTTGGGAATGCAGCGACTGCAGCAGCCGGTAGCGACCGGGCGGCAGGTTTCGTTCCACGGTGATGCGCGGGCCGAACTGGCTGCCCGGGGCGACGATGCGACCGGGCAGGATGATCACGCCGACGCCCAGCGCGGCACCTTCGCCGATCCAGGCGCCGAGCTTGTCGCGCTGGCTGTCGATGACGGTGTCGCCGATGTGGACGGTGACCGTTGCGCCATCCAGGCGATGGTTGCTGGTACGCACCAGCGCGCCCAGGTAGGCACGGGCGTCGACGCGGCTGTCGGCGATGAAGCACTGCGGGCCGATGCAGGCGCCGTCGCCGATCAGTGCGTTCTTCAGTTCACTGGCAAAGCCGATGCGCACACCGTCACCGATGTGCAGCGGACCGCGCAGCAGTGCGTTGTTGCCGATCAGGCAGTCGCGGCCGATCGATACCGGCCCGTGCAGCTGGGCGCCGTCGCAGATGCGGCTGCCAGCGCCGATCCGTACCTCGCCCCGCACGATCGCACGCGGCGAAACCTGGGCGCTGGAATCGACGTGGGGTGGCAGCGTCGATAGCGCGTCGGCCATGGCGGCGAGGTCATTCCACCACATGCGGATACCTGGTCGGCTTGTCGCGTGCCGGCTCGCGGCCGGTAAACAGCCCGGCCACGCCATGCATCAGCCAGATCGCATAGGCGAGCAGCACGTACAGCATCGAGAACGCGGCGGCAGGGACCAGCGACGCGCGGCGGTGGTGGATCGCACTGATCACCGCCAGCAACATGACGATGCCGATCCAGAACAACGGCATCACCGACAGGGCGAGGCCACCCGGCCCATGCAGCTGGGCCGCACCGAACCAGACCTGCAGCGTCAGCACGATGCCGGCAAGGGCAAGCAGCATCATCGGCAGGATGCTGAACACGCCGAAGCGGGTCAGCAGCAGGCCGCGATGCAGGCGCATGCATACCGCATAGCCGACGATCCAGCGTCGCCAGCGCCGCCATTCCTCCACCAGCGTGTTGCATTCCTGCGGGTAGACCACGCAGCGCACGCTCTGGCGGACACGGTAGCCCTGCGCGACCAGCGACCAGGACATATCCAGGTCTTCGACGCGGGTGCGGTCGGAGAAACCGACCTTGCGCAGCACCGAGGTGCGGAACAGGCCACACGAGCCGGAGACGATGAACGGTGCGCCGCCCAGCCACTGCTGGAAGCTGCGCTTGATGACGATCATCGGCAGCTTCAGGCTGGCGCGCACATGCGGCAGGAAGCCGGCACCCTGCAGGCTGGACGAGGGTACGCCACCGACCGCATCGGCACCGCGCTCGATCTCGTCCAGCAGGTGGCCCAGGCCATGGCCGCGCGGATCGATGTGGGTGTCGGCGTCGGTCAGGAACACCTGCTCGGCGGTGGCGTGCCGCAGGCCATGCATCAGCGCGCCGCCCTTGCCGGTGTTGGCCTGGTGCACGGCCACGAGGCGCCCGGGCCAGCGCACCTGCAGCGCATCGAGTACCTGGGCGGTGTTGTCGGTCGAACCGTCGTTCACGCAGATCACCCGTGCCACGTAGGGGTTCTGCAGCAGGCCGGTCAACGAGCGCTCCAGGCACGGCGCTTCGTTGTAGGCCGGCACGATCGCATCGATGCTGTACAGGCGCGTGCTGGGGCGACGCGAGGCCTGCACGCACACACGCACCAGGATGAAGGCACACATG
This sequence comes from Stenotrophomonas sp. YJH_SMC_65, assembly GCF_059369475.1. Taxonomy (NCBI): domain Bacteria; kingdom Pseudomonadati; phylum Pseudomonadota; class Gammaproteobacteria; order Lysobacterales; family Lysobacteraceae; genus Stenotrophomonas; species Stenotrophomonas sp. YJH_SMC_65. Next base: position 169,460 of record NZ_JCAFSR010000005.1, on the reverse strand, counting down.
GCCAGGAACAGCAGCGTTTTCATCACAGCACCAGCCGGTAGGGCACGAAGCCCTCACTGGGGCCGATGCCGATCTGCTGGCCGCGGAACTGCGCGTGACAGCGCAGGTGGTCCTCCTGCATGTAGTGGCGATCGCCCTGGCTGGCATGCTCGCGCAACGCATGGATCTTCAGGTCCAGTTGTGCGCTGATGTCCTCGAACACCTGCGGTGCGAACTGCGGCAGGGTGCTGGGGCTCTCGTAGCAGAGGATCTGCGGGATGCTGCGGCAGGCGATGATTGACGCTTCATGGACGGTGCGATGGTCCTGGTGGTGGTCTTCGCCGCACATCGTGTAGACGCGATGCGGTGCGATCTGCGCGCAGGCCTGCTCGATCACCGCGACGATGTCGTTGCGGCAGGCAGGAAAGCGCGTATCCGGGAAATCCTGCTGGATCACCTCGGTCACACCCAGGCGGCGCAACGCGCGGTGGGATTCGTCGCTGCGGTCGATGCCGGCATGGCAGCCACGGCCACCACGGCTGAGCACCAGCGCATGGATGCGTGCACCGTCGCGGGCCAGCTTGGCCAGGCTGCCGCCGCAACCGAGTTCGATGTCGTCGGGGTGGGCGCCGATTGCCAGAATGTCGAGAACCATGGCCGTGTCCTTGCGGAAACCAATGAGGGCCGCGGGCCGGTGGACCATCCCGCGTGAAGAAGGCGGGAACTATCGCAACCTCATCGGAGTACAGGCTTAAGAGAAGTACGAAATGTGGCCGGACAGGCCACAATGCTCACCCTTGCTGTGGCAAATGAAAGAAGCAATGACGATGCAGCTTTCGGAATTGAAGAACGAACTGGCACGCTTCGGTGCTGAAAACGACGCGCATGAAACCGAGCGCGCTCGGCGCATGCTCAACATCACGCCGGACACCGGTGAATTCCTGTCGGTGCTGGTGCGTTTCGGCAATGCGCGCCGGGTGCTGGAGATCGGCACCTCCAACGGTTACTCCACGCTGTGGATTGCCGAAGCCGCAGCCGCCATCGACGGCCACGTGACGACGCTGGAATACGCCGGAGACAAGGTGGCGATGGCGCGTGACACCTTCGCGCGCAGTGGCCTTGCCGATCGCATCACGCTGGTCCACGGCGATGCCGGGCAGTGGCTGGCACAGGCCGCCGATGCCAGCATTGACCTGCTGTTCCTCGATTCGGACCGCGAACAGTACGCCGGCTGGTGGCCGCAGCTGCGCCGTGTGCTGCGGCGGGGCGGCCTGCTGGTGGTGGACAACGCCACCTCGCACGCCGCGCAGATGGAACCGTTGCGCGCGTTGCTGGATGCCGATCCGGACTTCGGCACCAGCCTGGTGCCGGTGGGCAACGGCGAGCTTCTGGCCGTGCGCAACGCTTGACCGCCGCGCCACCAACCCGGGGTCAGATCCCTTTTCCGCAGGAAAAGGGATCTGACCCCGATCAGGGCGCCCGTATAATCCTGCGGTGAGCACCGAACCTGACACCCTCGCCGCGGTCGAGACCGAAACCGCGCCCCTGCAGCTGCTGCACCTGGACGAGCGCCTGGCCGTGGTCAACAAGCCCGCCGGGCTGATGGTCCACGACAGCAAGCTGGCCCGCGGCGAAGATGATTTCCTGGCCGACCGCCTGCGCGAGCAGCTGGGCCGCCCGATCTTCCTCGTGCACCGCCTGGACCGGGCCACCAGCGGCTGCCTGCTGCTGGCCTTCGACCGCGAGACCGCCAGTGCGCTGGGCAAGGCGTTGATGGGGGGTGAAGTGGCCAAGGACTACCTGACGGTCTGCCGGGGCTGGCCGGCCGAGCTGTCCTGGCGGGTGGACCATGACCTGGATGGCGGCCCGGGCAAGCCGGTGAAGAAGCCGGCGGTCACCGACTTCCAGCGCCTGGCCACCGGCGAGCTGTCGGTGCCGGTGGGTGAGTTCAGCAGTTCGCGCTACGCGCTGCTGCGCTGCCAGCCGCAGACCGGGCGCTTCCGGCAGATCCGCCGGCACCTCAAGCACCTGTCGCACCACATGATCGGCGACACCAGCCACGGCGATGGCCGCCACAACCGCATCTTCCGCATGCAGGGCGTGCACCGCATGCTGCTGCACGCCGAGCGCCTGCGCTTCCCGCACCCGGACGGTGGCAGCGTGGATGTCAGTGCGCCGCTGGATCGCGAGTTCCAGAAGGCGCTGGACCTGTTCGGCTGGCAGGTGGACGACGCCTGATGCTGCTGCGGTAAGCCGAGCGTGGGCTCGGCTCTACAGCCAGCGGCCGGGCGTGGCCCGGCGCACCCCGTTATTTCTTTTCCGGCTCGTTGACGATCGCTTCCAGGTCCTTCTGCAGATCCGCGAACAGCGGCTGCATGCGCGCCTGGATCGCCACCATCACGTTCTGCATCAGCGCCGGGGTCTTGTCCAGCAGGCTCTGGCCGGCCGCGCTCTCGTAGAACTCGGCCATTGCCAGCACGTCTTCCTTGCTGAAGGTCTTCTTGTACAGGTCCACGTACATGGGCCGCAGCTGTTGCCACGACATCGCCTGGCGCAGGGTCTGGCTGGTCCGGGCCTGGATCCGCTTCAGCTGTTCCTGCTGCTGGGCGGTGAGCTGGCGCTGCGCGGCCACCTGCTGGAACTGCTGCTGCTGCATGGCTTCGATCTGCGGCACCATGGTGTCGATCATGCTCTGCGCGCGCGAGGCCGACAGCAGGCGGTTGATGTCGCCGTCGGTCGGCGGGGCGGCCAGGGCCGGAACGCTGGCCACGGCCAGCGCCAGCAGCAGGGCGGCGCGGCGCAGCAGGGACGGCAGGGCGGGTGTGGAGCGGGTCATGCGGGGCTTCCTGCGGTACATGGGACCGCCAGCATACCCGCAGCCCAGGCGAAGGCGGCGTGTTCGGTGCCTGATCGGCGGCATACGGGGCGCGATGGCGTACTTCACCACGTGCCTGCCGCTACAATGCGCGGATGGGCAGTGGACCGGTCACCATCAGCGCGCAGCTTGAAATCCCCGACGGCGAGATCGTCGAGCGGTTCGTGCGCGCCAGTGGCGCCGGCGGCCAGAACGTCAACAAGGTGTCCACCGCGGTGGAACTGCGTTTCGACGTGGCCAACTCGCCCTCGTTGCCCGAACCGTTGCGCGCGCGCCTGCTGGCGCGGCGTGATCGGCGCATGACCGGCGAAGGCGTGCTGGTCATCGACGCGCAACGATTCCGCACCCAGGATCGCAATCGCGAGGATGCGCGCGAGCGGCTGGCGGCCTTCATCCAGGCCGGGCTGAGCGTGCCCAAACCGCGCAAGGCCACCAAGCCGACCCTCGGGTCGAAACTGCGTCGTCTGGACGCCAAACGCGGGCGCGCGCAGATCAAGCGCGGGCGCTCATCACGTGACTGGGAGTGATTGCTTGAACAACCCGACTTCGTTGCTGCCGGCCGTGCCGCCGCAGATGCCGCAGGTCAAACCCAACGCCTTCCTGCGCTGGCTGGCGCGCTGCACCCTGCGCATGGGCGGCTGGAAGGTGACCGGCACCCTGCCGGACATCCCCAGGCTGGTCTTCATCATCGCCCCGCATTCGTCCAACTGGGACGGCCTGTGGGGCATGGCGGCGAAGATCGCGCTGGGCATGAAGGTGAAGGTGCTGGGCAAGGCCTCGCTGTTCTGGTGGCCGCTGGGCCCGCTGCTGCACAAGCTGGGCGTGATCCCGCTCGATCGCAGCTCGCCGCAGGGCACCGTCGGCCAGGCCGTGGACCTGCTGCGCAACAACGAGAAGATGTGGTTCGCCATCACGCCCGAGGGCACCCGCAAGGCCGTGAAGGACTGGAAGGCCGGCTTCCTGAAGATTGCCCGGATGGCTGACGTACCGATCCTGACCGCGTATTTCCACTATCCGGAAAAGACCATCGGCATCGGTCCGCTGTTCACCCCGAGCGGCGACGATGTGGCCGACATGGCTGCCATCCGCGAGTTCTACCGGCCCTGGATCGGCAAGACCCGCGGCACGGTCTGAGCCGGTTGCAGGCCGCCGCATAGACGCCACGTCCGGCACATGCCGGGCGAGCGCGACAGGAGTAGGGTGGAGGGCTGGTATCCATACCGTCTGCCCAAGGAGCGTTTTACATGTCGCGTACCGTAGTCCTGGCCGCCGCCATCAGCCTGGCGCTGGCGGCCTGTTCCGGCAAGGAGTCCACCCCCGTGTCCGATGCCCAGAAGACCCCGGCCCAGCAGCCGGCCGAAGCCTCCACCAATCCGCTGCTGAGCGCGAGCACGCTGCCGTTCCAGGCACCGCCGTTCGACAAGATCAAGGACAGCGACTACCTGCCGGCGTTCGAAGAAGGCATGCGCCAGCACCTGGCCGACGTGCGCAGGATCGCCGACAGCAGCGAGCCGGCCACCTTCGACAACACCATCGTGGCGATGGAGCGCAGCGGCGAGACCCTGACCCGCGTGTCGCGCATCTTCTTCGGCCTGGTCCAGGCCGATACCAACGACGCACGCCAGAAGATCCAGGAAGAAGTGGCGCCGAAGCTGGCCGCGCACCAGGACGAGATCAACCTCGATCCGAAGCTGTTCGCGCGCGTGAAGTCGCTGTACGACCAGCGTGACACGCTGGAGCTGGACCCGGTGCAGAAGCGCCTGGTCGAGCACTACTACGATGGCCTGGTGCGCGCCGGTGCGCAGCTGTCCGACGCCGACAAGGCGAGCCTGCGCAAGCTCAACGTGGAAGAGACCACGCTCTCCACCCAGTTCCATACCCGCCTGGTGGCCGCCACCGCCGCTGCGGCCGTCGTCGTCGACGACAAGGCCAAGCTGGCCGGCCTGGACGAGGGCGCTATCAACAACGCTGCCGCCGCCGCCAAGGACCGCAAGCTGGATGGCAAGTTCCTGCTGCCGCTGCAGAACACCACCCAGCAGCCGGTGCTCGGCTCGCTGAGCGACCGCGACCAGCGCGCCGCCGTGCTGAAGGCCTCGGAAACCCGCGCCGAGCGTGGCGATGCCAACGACACCCGGCAGACCGTGCAGCGCCTGGCCCAGCTGCGTGCGCAGAAGGCCAAGCTGCTCGGCTTCGACACCTTCGCCGACTACCAGCTGGGCGACCAGATGGCCAAGACCCCGGCCGCCGCGCTCAAGCTGCTGACCGATACCGTGCCGGCCGCCACTGCCAAGGCGCGTGCCGAAGCCGGCGAGATCCAGAAGGTCATCGACGCGCAGAAGGGCGGATTCCAGGTCGCCGCTTCGGACTGGGACTTCTACGCCGAGCAGGTGCGCAAGGCCAAGTACGATCTGGACGAGTCGCAGATCAAGCCGTACTTCGAACTGGACAACGTGCTGCAGAACGGCGTCTTCTACGCCGCCACCCAGCTGTACGGCATCACCTTCAAGCCGCGCACCGACATTCCGACCTACAACCCGGACATGAAGGTGTACGAAGTGTTCGACAAGGACGGCACCTCGCTGGCGCTGTTCTACACCGACTACTTCAAGCGTGACAGCAAGTCCGGTGGCGCCTGGATGGACGTGTTCGTCGAACAGGACGGCCTGACCGGTGCCAAGCCGGTGGTCTACAACGTCTGCAACTTCACCAAGCCGGCCGCCGGCCAGCCTGCGCTGATCAGCTTCGACGACGTCACCACCATGTTCCATGAGTTCGGCCATGCGCTGCACGGCATGTTCTCGAACGTGAAGTACCCGTCGATCGCCGGCACCGCGACCTCGCGCGACTTCGTCGAGTTCCCGTCGCAGTTCAACGAGCACTGGGCGCTGGACCCGAAGGTGTTCGCCAACTACGCCAAGCACTACAAGACCGGCGAGGCGATGCCGCAGGAGCTGGTCGACAAGATCCTCAAGGCACGCAGCTTCAACCAGGGCTACGCGACGACCGAGTACCTGTCGGCCGCGCTGCTGGACCTGGCCTGGCACACGCAGAAGGCCGACGCGCCGCTGCAGGATGTCGGCGCCTTTGAAGCCAGCGCGCTGAAGAAGTTCAAGGTCGACCTGCCGCAGGTGCCGCCGCGTTACCGCACCACCTACTTCGACCACATCTGGGGTGGTGGCTACTCGGCCGGTTACTACGCCTACTTCTGGGCCGAAGTGCTCGACCACGATGCCTACCAGTGGTTCACCGAGCACGGTGGCCTGACGGCGGCCAATGGCCAGGAGTTCCGCGACAAGATCCTCTCGCGCGGCAACAGCGTGGAGCTGTCGACCCTGTACCGCGATTTCCGCGGCAAGGACCCGTCGGTGGAACCGCTGCTGAAGTTCCGCGGGCTGAAATAAGAAAGCGAAAACGGCGGGGGCAACCCCGCCGTTTTTCTTTCTGTAGCGTCGAGCCATGCTCGACGTTCTTCTGTAGAGCCGAGCCCACGCTCGGCTGATGGTTCCTGGAAAGGCAGCCGAGCATGGGCTCGGCTCTACAAGCAGCGTTACGTTCCCACGTGCACCCGGTTGGCCTGCTCGGCCAGGCCCAGGTGATCCAGCGCGATATCCAGCGCCAGCACGTAACTCTGCGCGCCGTAGCCGGCGGCGATGCCCAGGCGCTGGCCAACACCGGCCGGCAGGCACGGTTCGGCCACTGCGCCGTCGTCATGCACTTCCACATAGGCGTTGTGCAGGTACGGCAGCAGGCGCTGCAGGCGCAGGCTGTTGGCACACGCGCCTGGGTCGAGCAGGGTCACCTCGCCGCGGCTGTGGTCGGCCACGCGCAGGGCGTCCAGCAGTTCCTGTTCCGAACCACAGGCACGGATCGCCACGCTGGTGCCGGCGTCGATCGCACGATGCACCAGTGACTTCAGGACCGGTGCCGGCAGCGGCATCGCGGTGCGGATCAGGGCGCCGGCCGCTTCCGGGCCACGGATGATGAAGATCGACATGGCTCAGCCCTCCTGTGCCAGGCGGCGGCCGACAATGGCCAGCGACAACGGGTAGCCGGCCTGCTGGCTGCGCTGGTCGACCACCACGGCGGCGGGACCGTGCTGCAGGCGCAGGCGCGCATCCAGCCCTGGCTCGCTGGGGGCCTGCAGTTCGATGTACTGCGCCGGCAGCCGTTCCAGCGCCGCCTGCAGCGCGCCACCTTCGGCCTGCCATTGCGCCTCGTCAGCGGTACCGACATCCAGCAGTACCCAGTCGGCCGAGCGCGCCTGCGGCTGGCACAGGCACTGGCGTACCTCGGACAGGCTGGCGCAGTCGCTGCACAGCACGCGATGGCCGGCCAGCTGCGTCGGCAGTTGGGGACGCGGTGCCGACGAAGAGGCGTGGCGGATCACCAGGAGGGTCATACAACACCTTGCGGAATGCGCCCTGCGGCGCGGTGGGCACACGATGCGCGTGCCGCCCGTAAAGGTGCGATGCCCGCGGCCGGTCCCGCGCGTAAAACCTGCGTAACCCTTCCTGTAGAGCCGAGCCTGCGCTCGGCCGCTCTGCGCCCCAGTCGGGCAACCTCGACGCTGCAAGGAACAAGCCGAGCGTGGGCTCGGCTCTACCGGATCGCGTCGCGGGAACCTCTCCCGCCTGGATGTGGTCTGATGCAGCTACCACCTACCCGGAGCCTGTCATGGATGCTGCTGCCCGTCCTCCCTTGTCCGAACGCGCGCTGGTCTGGCTGAAGAAGGAAGCATTGCCGCTGCTGGTGATGCTCGGCCTGCTCGCCGCCGCCCGCGATACCCTCGCCAACCACTACGTGGTGCCGAGTGGCTCGATGCAGCCGACCCTGCAGCCGGGCGACCGGGTGGTGGTGGACATGCGCGCCTACGGCCTGCGCCTGCCGTTCACCGGCAAGGAACTGATGGCCACCGGCGTCCCGCAGCGCGGTGAAGTGGCGGTGTTCGATTCACCGGCCGACGGCACCCGCCTGATCAAGCGCGTGGCGGCGGTGGCCGGTGACCACGTGCAGATGCGCGAGGGCCATCTGAGCATCAACGGCCAGCCGCTGCAGATCGCCGATCTGCAGGACGTGGAAGCCTTCGGCGAGCGCCGTGCCCGCCTCGACCTGGACATGGGCGGCGGTCCGGACATCGCCGATCTGGTGGTGCCGGCCGGCAAGGTGCTGGTGCTGGGTGACCACCGCGGCAACAGCTTCGACGGCCGCTTCTTCGGCTTCGTCGACGCCGACAAGGTCTACGGCCGTGCGGTGGCGGTGTACTACCGCCGCGGCGACGGTTTCGAGTGGCAGCGCCTGTAAGCTGAATTGATACTTCTTGGGTATCAATCCTGACTTATCAGGTTATGGATCGACTGGATCGACAGGCCTAGTCTGAGGCCCGTTCCCTCCCATGCCCGGCCGCCCCACCGGCCCTTCGATCCCATGACTGGCGAAACCGCGGCGGCCGTCGAGCGCCGCCCCCCCACTGTCGATCCCATCGCCGAGACCCGCATCCAGCAGGGCACGCCGGCCTTCCGCCGCACCGCGCTGGCACTGTTCCTGGCCGGCTTCTCCACCTTCGGCCTGCTGTACACCGTGCAGCCGCTGCTGCCCGAGTTCAGCCGCCACTTCGGCGTGTCCGCCGCAGGCAGCGCGATGTCGTTGTCGCTGACCACCGGCACGCTGGCGGTGGCGATGCTGTTGGCCGGCCTGCTGTCCGATGCGGTCGGCCGTCGCCCGTTGATGATCGTTGCGCTGTTGGCGTCGGCCATGCTGTCGCTGAGCACGGCGCTGGTGGACGACTGGACCACGCTGCTGGTGCTGCGCACCCTGCTTGGCCTGGCGCTGAGCGGCGTGCCGGCAGTGGCGATGACCTACCTGGTCGAGGAGATGGACAGCCGCGCGCTGGGCCTGGCGATGGGCCTGTACATCGGCGGCAACGCCATCGGTGGCATGAGCGGGCGCCTGCTGGCCGGCATCATCGCCGATCACTGGGGCTGGCGCTGGGGCATCGGCGTGGTCTCGATCATCGCCGTGGCCAGCACCGTGCTGCTGTGGCTGCAGCTGCCGCCGTCGCGCCATTTCAGCGCGCGACGCGATGGCCTGCGCGAGTTGCCGTCGCGCTGGCGCACGCTGTTCGCCGACCGGGGCCTGCCGTGGCTGTTCGCCACCTCGTTCGTGCTGATGGGCGTGTTCGTCACCCTCTACAACTACCTGGGCTATCACTTGCTGGCGCCGCCGTACCACCTCAGCCAGACCGTGGTCGGGCTGATCTTCAGCGCGTACCTGGTGGGCACCTTCAGTTCGGCGTGGATGGGCCAGCAGGCTACGCGGTACGGGCGCGGCCGCATCCTGTCGATCTCGTTCGCGCTGATCGGCGCCGGCATCGCGCTGCTGGCGATGCCGTGGCTGAGCACGATGGCACTGGGCATCGCGCTGGTGACCTTCGGCTTCTTCGGTGGCCACTCGGTGGCCAGCAGCTGGGTCGGCAGCCGTGCCGGTACGATGCGCGCGGAAGCGTCGGCGCTGTACCTGTTCGCCTACTACCTGGGCTCCAGCGTGCTGGGCGGGGTGGGTGGCCTGGCCTACGCGGCCTGGGACTGGCTGGGCGTGTGCGCGTTCGCTGCCGTGCTGACCCTGATCGGGGGCGGCATCGTCTGGGCGCTGCAGCAGCGCGCGCCGCAGCCGGTCACGGCCTGACGCCAGCCTCGCGTTCCGCACGGGCGCGGCGTTGCTCTGGTAGATGCCGACCTTGGTCGGCGCTCTGGCACGGCAGCCAACCAAGGTTGGCGTCTACCAAACCTAGGTGGGTGGCACTTCACCCTTCGGCGAACGCCCCGCGCAACAGCCCGGCGAAGTTGCGGATCAGCGGCGTCACCCCCTCGCGGTGCCATGCCAGCTGCACCTCCGAATGCGCACCGGCATCGGCCAGCGCCACGAAGCGCGCGCCTTCCACGCGGATGTGATCGCAGGACGAGGGCAGGATCGCCGCACCCAGGCCTGCAGCCGCAAGACTGATCAATGTCGATGCCTCACCGGCTTCCTGCACGATGCGCGGCGTGAACCCGGCGGCCGCGCACAGCGCGATCATGTGATCATGGATGCCCGCGCCCGCGCTGCGGCGAAATGCCACGAACGGCTCCTGCGCGAAGTCGCGTAGCGACAACGTGCCCTGCTTCGACAGCCTGCGCAGGGCAGGGTGGTCGGCATGCACGATCAACGCCAGTGGATCGACGAACAGGCTGTGCGCCACCAGCTCCGGCGGCAATGCGCGCTTGCGGATGATGCCCACGTCCAGTGAACCGTCGAGCAGCGCATCGATCTGCTGCAGCGTGTTCATTTCGCTCAGCTGCAGCCGCACCTGTGGGTACTGCTGGCGGTAGCGCAGGATCGAACGCGGAATCTGCGGCGACAGCGGCGTGGCCCGGGTCAGGCCGATACGCAGTTCGCCCTGCTCGCCGCGCTGCGCGCGCTGTACCTCGTCCACCGCGGTTTCCACCTGCTGCACGATGGCCCGTGCGCGCTCCTGCAGCAGCTCACCCGCGGGCGTCAGCTGCACACGACGATGGCTGCGCACGAACAGGCGCGCCCCGATCAGGTCTTCCAGCTGGCGGATCTGCTGGCTGAGCGGCGGTTGCGACATGCCCAGCCGCTCCGCCGCCTGGCCGAAGTGCAGCGTATCGGCAACGGCGAGGAAGTAACGCAGGTGGCGGAGTTCGATGGACATGCGCCCAGTCTATGCATCGCCAGCCACAAATGGGGTCAGATCCGTTTTCCTGCGGAAAACGGATCTGACCCCGGTCACCCGTCATCCACGCATGGCGTGGATCTACCGTGTCGACCAAGGTCGACACCCACCCACACCGCCCCGCCATCTACGGATAGCAGGCTTTTGCTGTTGCTTTGGCTTCAGCAGGTGCAGGGCGCAGCCCTGCCGAACACCCTCACCGCTCCGAATGCCCGCTCTGGTCGTAATCGCGCGGACTGAACAACTCCGGCTGGATCAGCTCGATGAACGCGCGCGCCTGCGCCGACAGCGCCTTGCCCCGGCGCACGATCACCCCGTAACTGCGCTCGGGGAACCAGCGCTTCATCGACCGCGCCGCCAACCGCTCGCGGTCGGCCTCGTTCAGGCACAGCGCCGGCACGATGGAAATGCCCATGCCCATCGCCACGTACTGCTTGATCACCTCCCAGCCGCCCACTTCCAGTGCCACGGTGTAGGCGATGCGGTGGCCCTGGAACACCTGGTCAACCAGCCGGTAGGTGATCTGCCGCTTCGGCGGCAGCACCAGCGGATAGCGCGCGATGTCAGCCAGCTCCAGCTCGCCGCCACTGGCCAGCGGATGGTCGTGCGGCGCGATCAGCACCTGCTCGAAGCGGTAGGCCGGGGCGTAGGTCAGGTCGGCCGGTACATCGGTCATCGAACCGATCGCCAGGTCGGCGGCGTCCTCGCGCAGCAGGTCGGTGCCATCGGCGCTGATCGCGTTGTGCAGGGTCAGGCGCACGTCCGGGTGGTGCAGGCGGAAGCGCTCGACGATCTTCGGCAGCAGGTACAGGATGGTCGAGCTGTTGGCGGCGATGTTCAGCTCGCCCGCGTCCAGGCCGCGCACCTTGTCGCGGAAGCGCGCCTCCAGCCCGTCCAGGTTCTCCACCAGCGGCTGCGCCATCTCGTACAGCAGCTGGCCCTCGCGGCTGGGTACCAGGCGGCGCCCACTGCGCTCGAACAACGGCACCCCCAGTTCCCGTTCCAGGGCCTGCAACTGCAGGCTGATGGCCGGCTGGCTGACGAAAAGTGCCTCAGCCGCCCGTGAGACCGAGCCCAGGCGCACCGTCTGGCAGAACGCACGCAATGGCTTCAGCCGGTCGGATTTGTAGGAAAAACGCGGACTTGGCGGGGTGCGTGTGCTCATCGTGTCACGAGTATTAGCACAACTTATGTAGAACATTGCAAAAACTGTTTTGCCAAATACTCCGGCCCAGCGGCACCGTGGAGACGTTCCCCCACCGCTGGAGTCGCCCCATGTCCGCCGTCGCTTCCGCTGTTCCCACCCCTGCCAGCAAGGCTACCCCCGGCATCGCCCTGGCGACCCGCGTGGCCGGCCAGGACACCGTGCTGCCGGCGCCGCTGCTGGCCCTGCTGGTGTCGCTGCACCGTGCGGTGGAACCGGGCCGGCAGGCACGGCTGCAGGCGCGCCGCGAGCGCCAGGCGTTCTTCGACCAGGGCGGCCTGCCGGACTTCCGCGAGGACACCGCTGCGATCCGTAGCGGCGACTGGCGCGTTGCGCCGCTGCCGGCCGCGCTGCAGGACCGCCGCGTCGAGATCACCGGCCCGACCGATCCGAAGATGGTCATCAACGCGCTGAACTCCGGCGCCAAGGTGTTCATGGCCGACTTCGAGGATTCGACCTCGCCGACCTGGCGCAACCTGCTGGCCGGGCAGCAGTCGCTGGCCGCCGCGGTGCGTGGCGATCTCGACTACACCGCCCCCAATGGCAAGCACTACACGCTGCGCCCGTATGACGAGCAGGCGGTGCTGATCGTGCGCCCGCGTGGCTGGCACCTGGACGAAAAGCACGTGCGCATCGATGGCCAGTTCATCGCCGGCGGCCTGTTCGACGCGGCGGTGTTCGCCTTCCACAACGCCCGCGCCCTGCAGGCGAAGGACCGCGGCCCGTACTTCTACCTGCCCAAGCTGCAGAGCATGGAAGAGGCGGCGCTGTGGGAAACCGCGCTGTCGCACATCGAAGGCATGCTCGGCCTGCCGCACGGCCAGATCAAGGTAACCGTGCTGATCGAAACGCTGCCGGCGGTGTTCGAGATGGATGAGATCCTGCACGCGCTGCGTGACCGCATCGTCGGCCTGAACTGTGGGCGCTGGGACTACATCTTCTCGTACCTGAAGACCTTCCGGCGCCACGCCGACCGCGTGCTGCCCGAGCGCGGCCAGGTGACCATGACCCAGCCGTTCCTGAAGGCCTATTCGGAACTGCTGATCCAGACCTGCCATCGCCGTGGTGCACATGCGATGGGTGGCATGGCCGCGCAGATTCCGATCAACAACGATGCCGCCGCCAACGAACAGGCGATGGCCCGCGTGCGCGCTGACAAGCTGCGCGAAGTGACCGCCGGCCACGACGGCACCTGGGTCGCGCATCCGGCGCTGATTCCGGTGGCGATGGCGATCTTCGACGAACACATGCCCGGTGCGAACCAGCACAGCGTGCTGCGCCAGGATGTGTGCGTCGGCCGCGACGAACTGATCGCACGGCCGCCCGGCACCATCACCCGCGCCGGCTTCGAAGGCAACGTGGAAGTCTGCGTGCGCTACCTGGCGGCATGGCTGGATGGCAACGGCTGCGTGCCGATCCACCACCTGATGGAGGACGCGGCCACCGCCGAGATCAGCCGCAGCCAGTTGTGGCAGTGGCTGCATACGCCGGGCCAGCAGCTGGACGATGGCACCGCCATCGACCTGGCACTGCTGGATGCCACGCTGGCACAGCTGCCGGCACGGCTGGGTGACACCGCCACGCTGCCCGGTGGCGCACGCATCGGCGAGGCCATCGCCCTGCTCGGCGAACTGAGCCGCAGCGACGAACTGACCGATTTCCTGACCCTGCCGGCCTACGCGCGCATCGACTGATCGCCGCCCGCGATTCCCGGCGTTTCCCTCCCCGCTGCACGCACGAACCGAACTGGAGAAAGACATGAGCAAGCTGCCCACTGCCGAACAGATCCAGCACGACTGGGATACCAACCCGCGCTGGGAAGGCATCCAGCGCAACTACAGTGCCGCCGACGTGGTGCGCCTGCGCGGCACCGTCCACATCGAGCATTCGCTGGCCCGCCTGGGTGCGGAGAAGCTGTGGGCATCGCTGCATGAGCGCGAGTTCGTCAACGCGCTGGGTGCATTGACCGGCAACCAGGCCATGCAGCAGGTCAAGGCGGGCCTGAAGGCGATCTACCTGTCCGGTTGGCAGGTGGCGGCCGACGCCAACCTGGCCGGGCAGATGTATCCGGACCAGTCGCTGTACCCGGCCGATTCGGTGCCGGCAGTGGTCAAGCGCATCAACAACACGCTGCTGCGCGCCGACCAGCTGCACCACGCCGAAGGCAAGGACGACATCGACTTCCTGCAGCCGATCGTCGCCGATGCGGAGGCCGGTTTCGGTGGCGTGCTCAATGCGTTCGAGCTGATGAAGGCGATGATCGAGGCCGGTGCCGCCGGCGTGCATTTCGAAGACCAGTTGGCGTCGGTGAAGAAGTGCGGGCACATGGGCGGCAAGGTGCTGGTGCCGACCCGCGAGGCGATCGAGAAGCTCAATGCCGCGCGGCTGGCCGCCGATGTGCTGGGTGTGCCGACCCTGCTGGTGGCGCGCACCGATGCCGAAGCGGCTGATCTGCTGACCAGCGACATCGACGGCAACGACAAGCCGTTCACCACCGGCGAGCGCACCGTCGAAGGCTTCTACAAGACCCGCAACGGCCTGGACCAGGCGATCAGCCGTGGCCTGGCCTACGCGCCCTACGCCGACCTGGTGTGGTGCGAGACCGGCAAGCCGGACCTGGAATTCGCACGCAGGTTCGCCGAGGCGATCCATGCGAAGTTCCCGGGCAAGCTGCTGGCCTACAACTGCTCGCCCAGCTTCAACTGGAAGAAGAACCTGGACGACGCCACCATTGCGAAGTTCCAGCGCGAACTGGGCAGCTACGGCTACAAGTTCCAGTTCATCACCCTGGCCGGGTTCCATGCGTTGAACTACGGCATGTTCAATCTGGCCCACGGCTACGCACGCCGCCAGATGAGCGCGTTCGTCGAGTTGCAGGAAGCCGAGTTCGAAGCGGCCGAGCGCGGCTTCACTGCGGTCAAGCACCAGCGCGAGGTCGGTACCGGCTACTTCGATGCGGTGACCCAGGCGATCCAGCAGGGCCAGTCGTCGACCACCGCGCTGACCGGCTCGACCGAGGAAGAACAGTTCCATGGCGGGCGCAGCGAACGCGCGGCGTGATGCGGCGCGCCGCGTGATCCGGTGGTGCCGGCCGCTGGCCGGCAACCCATCGATGTTTCCGAAGCCCATGCAGTTGCCGGCCAGCGGCCGGCACTACCGGGCTCCGGGTGATCAGGGTGGCCAGGGAAGGGCCAGACAACGCCGGCCGGTCGGGGGACCTGCCGGCGTTGTTGTATCGATGCAAGGGCGCAGCACGCGCGGAGCGTCAATCAGGCGCACCCCGGTGCCGGCAACTTGGCCGAAACCCTGTGAAACCCGGCATCGGATTGATCCAGCAGGAGTTTTGCCCGGACACCCGTGACCAGAACGGGCCATCACCGATCTTCACATCAATCAAGATCGGCAGAAGGGTCAAAATGAGATAGGGCGCACACTTTAAAGCGGTGCTATGCTCCGCGGCTCACCAGGGGACGCTGGCGGCGGGTGCAGGGAATGACCGGCAGGGGTGCGGCCGAGAACAGTGATGTGACGACAGGTATCGCCCGGGTGGCGATGGCCGAGATCGTGCACGCTCTGTTGTCCGATGCCGAGGTGGCATTGTTCGCCAGATTCGCCCGCGCATGCAAGCTCCGTGCCGGACAGTGGCTGTTCCAGCGTGGCCACCGCGGCGAGCGCATGTATGTGATCCTCGAAGGCCAGATCGAACTGGACTTCGGCGAGGACCTAGTGATCAAGACGCTCGGGCAGCACGAGTTCTTCGGAGAACTGGGCCTGTTGGTCGGCGACCACCTGCGCAGCGCCAGTGCGCGCGCGCTGGTCGACTGCGATGTGCTGGAGCTGGGCCCGGCCGATTTCCATCGGCTGGTCGAATCCGATCCCGGCCTGGTGGCCTATTTCCTGCGCCGCACGATCATGCGCGTGCTGGCCAACGAACAGGCACTGATCGCACAGCTGCGCCGGCGCAACCACGATCTGGAAACCGCGCTGGACAATCTGTACATCACTACCCATCAGTTGACCCACACCCGTGAGCTGGTGCGTACCGATGAACTGACCGGGCTGCACAACCGGCGAGGCCTCACCCTGTACCTGCAGGAGTGCCGCGAGCGGGCCGAGGGGCCGCCGCAGGCGCTGCTGCTGATCGATTGCGACCGCTTCAAGCAGATCAACGACCGCCACGGCCACCAGGCCGGCGACCGCGTGCTGCAGAGCATGGGCAACATCCTGCGCTCGATGGCCGGCGAGCAGGACCTGGCCTGCCGGCTTGGTGGCGATGAGTTCTGCCTGATCCTGCGCCGTGGCAACCGCGAGATCGTGCAGCACGCGGCCGAGTTCATCATCAGTGCGGTGCATGGTCTGCTCGAGCGCAGCCATGGCACGCCGCATGTGAGCCTGGTCAGCATCGGCGCCTGCCTGCTGGCGCCGGAGGCAGGCTGGAGCGAGTGGTATGCCTGCGCGGATCGTGCGCTGTACCAGGCCAAGCGCGATGGCGGCAACTGCCTGCGCTGGGCGGATGATCCGGACGGCCAATAGGGAGAGGCAGGCGATGAATGGCGACAACGGAACGTCAGCCCCGCATAGCCCACAGCTGCGCGCCCTGCTGTTCACCGATCTGTGTGATTCGCTGCAGCTGGTCGAGCGGATCGGCGATGTGGCGGCGGCAAGCCTGTTCCAGGAACACGATCGCCTGGTACTGGTGCTGCAGCAGCGCTGGAACGGCCAGCTGATCGATCGCTCCGATGGCTTGTTCATGCTGTTCGAGCGCGTCGTCGACGCACTGGGCTTCGCCCTGGACTACCAGCGCGAACTGCACGCGCTGGGCCAGCAGCGCGCGATTGAACTGCGCGCGCGCGCCGGCCTGCACGTGGGCGACGTGCTGACCTGGGAGAACAGTGCCGAGGCGGTCCGTGCCGGTGCCAAGTCGATGGAGGTGGAAGGCCTGGCCAAGCCGATGGCGGCGCGCCTGATGATGCTGGCCCGCCCCGGCCAGATCCTGCTGTCGGCGGTGGCCGAATCGCTGACCCGCCGTGCCACCGATGCACTGGGCGAGCGTGGCACGCGCCTGCTGTGGAAATCGCACGGGCGCTGGCGCTTCAAGGGCGTGCCGGTGGTGCAGGAAGTGATCGAAGTGGGCGAGATCGGTTCGGCGCCGCTGCGCATGCCGCGCGCCAACGCCAAGGCGCGCCGCGACCTGCCGCTGTGGCGGCAACCGCTGGTGCTGGCCGCCGAAGGCCTGATCCTTGCCGCCGCCGTGCTGGGCGGCTGGCTGCTGCTGCGGTCGGAGCCGGCCATTGCCTTCGCCGAACGTGACTGGGTGGTGCTTGGCGATGTCGACAACCTCACCGGCGATCCGATCTTCGATGACTCGATGCGGCACGCGATCCGGATCGCGCTGGAACAGTCGCGCTACGTGAACGTGCTGTCGGAAGGCAAGATCCGCGAAAGCCTGGAAATGGCGCGGCTCTCGGGCGATACCCGGCTCAACCGCGATACCGCGGTCGATGTGGCGGTGCGGGAGGGCGCGCGCGCGGTGCTGCTGCCGACCGTGCGGCAGAAGATCGGTGGCTACGAGCTGGCCATCGATGTTGCCGCACCGGGCAGTGGCCAGGTGATCCAGACCTTCACCGCCACCGCCGATCGATCCGACCAGATGGTGTTCGCCGTGGACGACGTGGTCGGTCGCCTGCGTCGCGGACTGGGCGAGTCGGTGGCCAGCCTGGAGCAATCCCTGCCGCTGCCGCGCGCCTCGACCCAGGACCTGCGCGCACTGCGCGCGTTCGCGCTGGCCGAGAGCGCACTGGGTCAGCGTCGCTTCGAAGAAGCCCGCAACCTCTACCAGGCCGCGATCGACATCGATCCCGGTTTTGCCCTGGCCTACATGGGCGTGGCCAAGCTGAATGCGCGCACCGCGCAGGTCGCGGACGCGCGTGACGCGCTGGAGCACGCGCTGGCCCAGCAGCAGCGCCTGCCCGCGCGTGAGCGCCTGTACCTGAAGGGCTGGCAGGCCGAACTGGAACCCGGTGGCTGGCCGCTGGAACAGTGGCGTGCACTGGCCAAGATCTATCCGGATTCGTTTGCTGGGCTGTCCAATACCTCCTGGGGGTTGCTGCAGGACAATCGCTTCACCGAGGCCGAGCCCTATGCGCGCGCCGCGACGGTGCCTCAGGACCCGTTGCGGCTGTATCCGACCATCCATCTGGCGCGGGCACAGCTGGGCCTCGGCCAGCCGCAGCAGGCAATGCGCACCTTGCGCCAGGCACGGATGCTGCGCGGCAATGACGAGGCCGACGACCTGGATGTGGACGTGCTGGTTGCGCAGGGCCTGGATGCACAGGCGCAGCAGCTGTTGATGCGGTTGCCGCGGGGAGACGACCTGCAACAGCGCATGCGCCTGCGGGCCCACCTGCTGGTGGCTGCGGAGCAGCGTGATTGCAGCAGTTTGCATGCCGCGATTGCTGCGGACGGTCCAGCACCGGATCTGATCGACTACCAGATCCATCAACGCCTGCAGCACGCCACCGTGACCACGCTGTGCACGGCCGGCGATGCGAAGGAGCTTGAATCCATTGCCGCCGTGCTGCGGCCGCTGCTGCGGAACAACGACGACTCCGCCGTGGGCAGCCGCAGCCTGCAGCTGCTGGCCCTGACTTATCTGGCCCAGCGCCAGGGCCAGCATGCGCTGGCCGCAGAGTGGCTGCGCGACCATGGCGAACTGCTGGAGCGGCAGCGCAGCCCTGTGGTGGGCAAGTGGCGTCGGGTTGTGTTGGCGATGGCCGAACTGGCGCAACAGCGTCCGCGGGCGGCACGCCATCTGCTCGAGCCCACCTTTGATGGCAGCGAACCTGTGCAGGCCCACGTTGTGCTGCTGCAGGCACTGCGTGCCGAGCAGGACACTGCCGGCGTGCGTCGCGAGCAGGCCTGGCTGGCCCGGCACCACGGCCAGGCCATTGCCGAGGTGGCGTCCATGCAGGTCTGGCAACCCCTGAATGTGCACGACATCGCCACCGAGGCGACGTCGGTGCGAGTGTCGCGCTGATGCGGACTCAGGCGTTGACGCGCTCGTCGATGCGGTCGGCTTCGAAGCAGAACACCACGGTCATCGAGGCGGTCGAGGTACTCAGGTACGCATGCAGCGAATCACGGGTGCGGCTCAGCTCCTCGACCGAGGCCAGGGTGCCGATCTTCATGCAGTCGTTTTCGCCAACGGCACCGTCCAGCCCGATCGAGGCCAGGGCCTTGGCCGGCGAAGCGGTGAAGTGGCTGCGGAACGCTTCGCTGCCGATCAGGTGGTCCAGCAGGGTGCTGGCGTCGGCGGCGGAAAGACGGGGATGGCTCATGGGGATTGTCCGTAGGTGGAGCTACTCGTATCGGCCGCGACAGCCCGCCATTGAGGGCCGCGCTGTGCACGTCGCTAAAGTTGGCCGCGCTGCGGTCGTTGCTGCTATGCCGGCTGTGCGGCACAAGGAAGGAAACCGATGCGCCTGCGCCGCTGCGCCAGCCTGATGTTCGAGCCTCGCGAGGCGGTCACCCTGGACCTGCGCGCGATGCTGGCCGGCCACGCCGAGATGGACAGCCAGATCAGCTGGGTGGCGCTGGCCGCCCACCTGGACCAGCCACTGCCGGTGGACGCCGAGGAGCGCCAGCTGCTGGGCGGGCTCAGCGCGCACCGCTGGAGCGAACCGCCCGCCGATGCCTGCCCGGCCATGCTGGCCCGCCTGGTCGAACAGGGCCTGCTGTTGACCGACCCACCGAGCGAGGTGGGGCACCAGATGCGCGACGAGGCGCTGCGGCGCAGCCAGTGGTGGCCATTGGCTGCGCTGGCCCATCGCCATGCGCGCTGGCAGGCCGTGGACAGCGTGGAGGACATGCGCCGGCAGGGGTTGGACACCGCGGCCGGCCTGCGCCAGCGCCTGGGGCCGCCACCGCCGGTGGTGCAGCCGATGCAGGGCGACTACCAGCCGCTGCCGCGCAGCGAAGAGGCCGCGTTCGATGCACTGCTGGCGCGTCGCACCACCTGCCGCAATTTCGACCCGCAGCGCGCGTTGCCGCTGCCGCTGCTGGCCCAGGTGCTGCAGCGTACGCTGATGGCGCACGCGGTGCAGAAGGTCGAGCGCGATACCGAGTTCCTGAAGAAGAACGTGCCTTCCGGTGGCGGCCTGCATCCCACCGAGGGCTTCCTGCTGGTGCAGAACGTGGAAGGACTGGCGCCGGGCTTGTACCACTATCATCCGGTGCAGCACGCCGTGCTGCCGCTACCCTCGCCACCGCCGCAGGCGTTGCCTGCGATGGCGAGGCGGATGCTGTCCGGGCAGGCGTGGTTCGCCGATGCGCCAGCGCTGCTGGTACTGGCACCGCGTTATGACCGCTGCTTCTGGAAGTATCGCAACCATGCCAAGGCGCACCGTGCGGTGACGCTGGACGTGGGCCACATTTCGCAGTTGCTGTACCTGTGCGCCACCGAGCGCGGGCTGGCAGCATTCGTGACAGCGGCGATCAACGATGCCGATGTCGATCGTGCTTTTGGGTTCGATGGCATCGGCCAGAGCGCGATGGCCATCTGTGGCCTGGGCTGGCGCAGTGCCACGCTGGACACGGCCGAATTCGATCCGGCCGGGCGGGTGGCGACGGGCGACGACCGCTGAGCGGCCGTCGCCCCGGCGATCAGGTCGCCTCGAAGTCCACCAGCACCGCGCCGTCGCCGACCTGGTCGCCGGCCTTGGCACGGTAACCCTTCACCGTGCCATCGGCCGGTGCCTGCAGGGTGTGCTCCATCTTCATCGCTTCCAGCACCACCAGCGGCGTGCCGCGCTTGACCTCGGTACCGGCCGCGACCAGCGTGGCCACGATCCTGCCCGGCATGGGTGCCAGCAGGCTGCCGGCGTCGGCCACGGCGTGGTCCGATTCACCCACTGGATCATGCAGGGTGAAGCGGTGCTGGCCGTCGGCGCCGAACAGGTACAGCTGGTTACCGTCGCGCAGCAGCTGCAGCGACCCGCGGCGCTCGCCCAGCTGCACCGTCAGTCCGTGCACATCGGCCGTGCCGATCACCCGCACCGGTGCAGCGTCATCGCACTGCACGCGCCAGCCATCGGCCTGCGCCCACACCTTCAGCGTGTGCTTGCGTTCGCCCTGCTGCAGCGGCACTACGCGCGGCGCGGACGCACCGAGGCGCCAGCCATCCTGTGACCGCCACGGCGAATGCGGATCGCGCACGTCGGTGCTGGCGGGCGCCGTGCTTGCCACCGCGGCCACGGCGGCCAGCAGCCACAGGTCCGCACCCGCGTCGCCCACGGCACTCAATGCCGCCTGTTCGCGTTCGATCAGCGCCGTATCCAGCCTGGCGTGCGCGAACGAATCGGTATTCACCAGGCGGCGCAGGAAGCCGGCGTTGGTGGTCACGCCCACCACCTGGCAGTCGGCCAGGGCCTGGCTCATGCGGCGCAGCGCGGCGTCGCGGTCCACGTCCCAGACGATCAGCTTGGCGATCATCGGATCGTAGTACGGGGTGATGCTGTCACCTTCCTCCACGCCGGTATCGACGCGCACGTTGGCCGACGCTGCCGGCAGGCGCAGGCGGCGCAGGGTGCCGGTGGAGGGCAGGAAGCCACGGTCGGCATCCTCGGCGTACAGCCGCGCTTCGATCGCGTGGCCATGGATGGCCAGCTGGTCCTGGCGCAGCGGCAGCGGTTGGCCCGAAGCCACGCGCAGCTGCCACTCCACCAGGTCGGTGCCGGTGATGTATTCGGTGACCGGGTGCTCGACCTGCAGGCGGGTGTTCATTTCCATGAAGTAGAAATCGCCGTCCGGGCCGGCGATGAATTCCACCGTGCCCGCACCCTCATAGCCCACTGCGCGTGCGGCATCGACCGCGGCCTTGCCCATTGCAGCACGACGTTCGGGGCTCATGCCCGGCGCGGGTGCTTCTTCCAGCACCTTCTGGTGGCGGCGCTGCACCGAGCAGTCGCGCTCGAACAGGTAGACCGCCTCACCGTGGCTGTCGCCGAACACCTGGATCTCGATATGGCGCGGGCGCTCGACGTACTTCTCGACCAGCACGTGGTCGTTGCCGAACGCCGAGGCCGCCTCGCGCTGGCAGCTGGCCAGCGCATCGACGAAGTCCTCGCTGCGTTCGACCTTGCGCATGCCCTTGCCACCGCCACCGGCGCTGGCCTTGATCAGCACCGGGTAGCCGATGCCATCGGCCTGCGCGCGCAGGAAGTCCGGCGCCTGCTGGTCACCGTGGTAACCCGGCGTCAGCGGCACACCGGCCTTGGCCATCAGCGCCTTGGCCGCGCTCTTGTCACCCATCGCGCGGATCGCGCTGGGCGGTGGCCCGATGAAGGTGATGCCGGCGGCGGCACAGGCATCGGCGAAGTCGGCATTCTCGGACAGGAAGCCGTAACCGGGGTGGATGGCCTGTGCGCCGGTAGCGCGCGCGGCGTCAAGCAGGGCATCGCCACGCAGGTAGCTCTCGCGTGCGGCGGCCGGGCCGATGTGGACGGCTTCGTCGGCCAGGCGCACGTGGCGTGCGTTGCGGTCGGCATCGGAATACACCGCCACGGTGGCGATGCCGAGGCGGCGGCAGGTGGCGATGACGCGGCAGGCGATTTCGCCGCGGTTGGCGATCAGGACTTTGCTGAACATGGCAACGTGCTTCATAGGAGCGTGCTCGGTCATGGCACGGGTCACATGCGGAACACGCCGAAGCGCGTCTGCTGCGGGGCGGCGTTGAGGCTGGCCGACAGCGCCAGCGCCAGCACCTGGCGGGTGTCGGCCGGATCGATCACGCCGTCGTCCCACAGGCGCGCGCTGGCGTAGTACGGGTGGCCCTGCTGTTCGAACTGGTCGCGGATCGGTGCCTTGAAGGCATCCTCTTCCGCCGCCGGCCACTGGCCGCCCTTGGCTTCAATGCCATCGCGCTTGACCGTGGCCAGCACACTGGCGGCCTGCTCGCCGCCCATCACGCCGATGCGCGCGTTCGGCCACATCCACAGGAAGTTCGGCGAGTACGCACGGCCACACATGCCGTAGTTGCCGGCACCGAACGAGCCGCCGATCACCACGGTGAACTTGGGCACCCTGGCACAGGCCACCGCCATCACCAGCTTGGCGCCGTCCTTGGCGATGCCGCCCTGTTCGTACTTGCGGCCGACCATGAAGCCGGTGATGTTCTGCAGGAACACCAGCGGGATGTTGCGCTGGGTGCACAGCTCGATGAAGTGCGCGCCCTTCAGGGCCGACTCGGAGAACAGGATCCCGTTGTTGGCGATGATGCCGATCGGGTAGCCGTTCAGATGGGCGAAACCGGTCACCAGCGTTGCGCCGTAGCGCGGCTTGAACTCGTCGAAGCGCGAGCCATCCACCAGCCGCGCGATCACTTCGCGAACGTCGTAGGGCTTGCGCGTATCGGCCGGGATCACGCCATACAGCTCATGGGCCGGCAGCAATGGCGCTTCAGGGGGCCGCACCGCCATCGCCGGTTCCGGCTTGCGCCAGTTGAGCTGGGCGATGATCGCGCGCACCCGTGCCAGTGCCTGCAGATCGTTGTCGGCCATGTGGTCGGCCACGCCGGAGATGCGGGTGTGCACGTCGGCGCCACCCAGTTCCTCGGCCGTGACCACTTCACCGGTGGCCGCCTTCACCAGCGGCGGGCCGCCGAGGAAGATCGTGCCCTGCTCGCGCACGATCACGGTCTCGTCGCTCATCGCCGGCACATAGGCGCCACCGGCAGTGCAGCTGCCCATCACGCAGGCGATCTGCGGAATGCCCTGCGCCGACAGGTTGGCCTGGTTGTAGAAGATGCGGCCGAAATGGTCGCGGTCGGGGAAGACTTCGTCCTGCAGTGGCAGGAACGCGCCACCGGAATCGACCAGGTAGATGCACGGCAGGTGGTTCTGCTCGGCGATCTCCTGCGCGCGCAGGTGCTTCTTCACCGTCATCGGGTAATAGGTGCCGCCCTTGACCGTGGCGTCGTTGGCCACGATCACGCATTCCACGCCGCTCACCCGGCCGATGCCGGCCACCACGCCCGCGGCGGGCACGGCGTCTTCATACATGCCGTGCGCGGCCAACGGCGCGATTTCCAGGAAGGCGCTGCCGGGGTCGAGCAGGGCGTCGATGCGGTCGCGCACCAGCAGCTTGCCGCGCGCGGTGTGCTTGGCGCGTGCCGCCTCACTGCCACCCAGCGCGGTGCGCGCGAGGGTGGCATGCAGGTCGTCGACCACGGCCTGCATGGCCGCGCGGTTGCTTTCAAACGTTTCGCTGCCCGGTTGCAGCTGGCTGTTCAGGACGGTCATCGCGGTGGCCTTACAGGGTGCGCTGGAATAGTTCGCGGCCGATCAGCATGCGGCGGATCTCCGAGGTGCCGGCGCCGATTTCATACAGCTTGGCGTCGCGCCACAAGCGGCCGGTCGGGTATTCGTTGATGTAGCCGTTGCCGCCGAGGATCTGGATCGCCTGGCCGGTCAGCCAGGTGGCCTTCTCGGCGGCGTACAGGATCGCACCGGCGGCGTCCTGGCGGGTGGTGCGGCCCTGGTCGCAGGCGCGCGCCACGGCATAGACATACGCGCGGCAGGCACCCAGGCCCACGTACATGTCGGCGATCTTGGCCTGGATCAGCTGGAAGCTGCCGATCGGTTCGCCGAACTGGTGGCGCTCGTGCACATAGGGCATGACCACGTCCATGGCCGCGGCCATCAGGCCCAGCGGGCCACCGGACAGCACCACGCGCTCGTAGTCCAGGCCGGACATCAGTACGCGCACGCCACCGCCGACCTGGCCCAGCACGTTCTCTTCGGGAATCTCGCAGTCCTGGAACACCAGCTCGCAGGTGGGCGAGGAGCGCATGCCGAGCTTGTCCAGCTTCTGCGCGGTGGAGAAGCCCTTCATGCCCTTCTCGACCAGGAACGCGGTGATGCCCTTGGCACCGGCCTCCATGTCGGTCTTGGCGTAGACCACCAGCACGTCGGCATCCGGGCCGTTGGTGATCCACATCTTGTTGCCGTTGAGCACGTAGCGGTCGCCGCGCTTGTCGGCGCGCAGCTTCATCGACACCACATCCGAACCGGCACCCGGTTCGCTCATCGCCAGCGCGCCGACCAGGCTGCCGTTGCACAGGCCGGGCAGGAAGCGCCGCTTCTGTTCTTCGTTGCCGTTCTTGCGCAGCTGGTTCACGCACAGGTTGGAGTGCGCGCCATAGGACAGGCCGATGCCGCCGGAGGCGCGCGAGATTTCTTCCATCGCCACCACGTGGGCCAGGTAGCCCATGCCGGTACCACCGTATTCTTCTTCCACGGTGAGGCCGAGCAGGCCCTGTTCGCCCAGCTTCGGCCACAGGGCCAGCGGGAACTGGTTGCTGGCATCAGCCTCGGCGGCCAGCGGTGCGACCTCGGCGGCGGCAAAATGGGCCACGCTCTGGCGCAGCAGGTCGATGTCTTCGCCAAGATCGAAGTTCAGGGATGGCACGTGCATTGTGGTGGCTCCACGGCGGGATGGCAGGGAATGGACGCACCCGGCGGGGGAGCGGGCGGCGGTCGGCAGGACCGCCACCCGCACGGGCGATGGCCCCAGCGTAGCGGGGTTCGGATAAGAAGTGAATACGAATTCAAAAATTGAAACTAGAATCAGAACATGGCCTATAAACGCTCTGCATTGATGGAAGAACGCCTGGCGGGCGCCCGTGAACGGATCCTGCTGGCCACCCGCGAGCTGGTCGCCACCGGCGGCTGGCGCAACGCCCCGGTGACCGCCGTGGCGACCCAGGCGGGGGTGTCCACCGGCCTGATCTATCGCCACTTCCCGTCCAAGGCCGAGCTGTTCGTGGAGGTGCTCAACGCCGCGGTGGCCCACGAGGTCGCGATCATGGAGCGCATCGCCAGCGGTCCGGAGGTGGCCAGCGAGCGCCTGCGGCTGGCAATCACCGCCTTCGTCCGCCGCGCCCTGGCCGGGCCGGGGCTGGCGCACGCCTTCATCGTCGAACCGGTCGATCCGGACGTGGAGGCCGAGCGCATGCGCGGACGTCGCGCGTTCGGCGACGTGTTCCTGCGGCTGGTGGAGGAAGGCGTGGCCGCCGGTGAGCTGCCGGCACAGGACGCGCATGTGGCCGCCGCGTGCCTGGTCGGCGCCTTCACCGAAGCGATGGTCGGCCCGACCGCGCCCAGCCGCGAAGCGCACCGCGACGAAGACGCGCTGGTGGATGCGATCTGCAGCTTCTGCCTGCGCGCGATCGGTGCCCCGGTAATCCGGTAGCGCCGGCCGCTGGCCGGCTTCTGTTGCTGGGGTCAGATCCCTTTTGCGGCGCAAAAGGGATCTGACCCCATCCCCGCCCCCAGCCCCCGGCATGTTGCGCCGCACCAGCAGTGACGCCTGTTGTCGCACGCAAGGCGCGTTCTATACTCGGTCCATCACGCAGTCGCTCAGCCGTGGTCCAACGACTATCAGCCAGGGGTAACGAAGAGTGCGGAATTACGATCTGGAGTTCCTGAAACGCTTCTCCATGGTGATCGCGCTGCTGGCGACCATCACCCTCGGCCTCATCCTCCTTGCCGCCTACATCCACACCCGGATTCCGCCCGAGGTGTCGCCCACTGCGGCCAAGCGCACCGAACAGCGCATTTCGCCCACCGGCGCGGTCTATGCCGGCAGCACCGGCGCCGCCGCGCAGGCCGCGGCCAAGGCCGCCGCGCTGGCCAAGGCGGCGTCGCAGGTGGCCTACGGCGGCACCAAGGATGGCAAGGTGATCTTCGACAACCTGTGCACCGCCTGCCACACCAACGGTGTGGGCATGGCACCGACGCTGGACCATTCGCATTGGGACAAGCGCATCGCGCAGGGCAAGGACACCCTCTACAAGCACGCCATCGAGGGCTATACCGGCCCCGACGGCGGGATCATGCCGCCCAAGGGCGGCAACCCGGCGCTGACCGAAGAACAGATCCACGCCACCGTGGACTGGATGCTGGGCAACCTGAAGTAACCGCCGCAACGCGCCGCTTCCTGTAGAGCCGAGCCCGCGCTCGGCTGCTCTCCGCGCGGTGTGGCCAGGTGCAGCCGAGCATGGGCTCGGCTCTACGATCCCCCGGCTTTGCCCACCGAGGCCTGATCGCTCATATGCCCCCGCTGCGCAGGCGGGGTTTCGCATTTCAGGGTTAGTCTGTGCGCCTCTTCCATGGAGTCGCCCGTTGATGCGCCGCCGTTCCCTCGCCCTTGCCCTGTCCCTGCTGCTGCCGGCCGGCGCCTTTGCCCAGGCCCAGCCGCAGGCCACGCCGGTCGCGCCGCCCTCCGTCGCGCGCGGCAGCGCCACTGTGGTGCTGACCGCTGCGCCGGCCGACTGGCGCGCGCTGGATGGGCAGCGCGTGCGCATCGCCGCGCCGCTTACCCTGGCCGGTACCGATGGCCTGCAGCACTTCGGCCAGCTCACGGTGGCGTTCGATGGCCGCCTCTGGCAGCCGACCGAAGTGGCCGCGCCGGGCACTGCCGGCTATGAGCAGGTGATGGCCGACAACCAGCGCCGCCGCCTGGTGCTGGAGGATGGCAGCGATGCCCGCGACCCCGCCAGCGTGCCCTACCTGCCGGGCAACCCGGTGCTGCGCACCGGCATGCAACTGCGCAATGTGGAGGGCATCGTGCGCGTGGACGCGCAGGGCCATCCGCGCCTGCAGGTCGAAGGCGCGCTGAAGCTGCCGGAACTGAAGCGCCCGGCAGTACCCACGGTGCCGGGAAGCCTGCACGTGGCCGCCTTCAACCTGGAGAATTTCTTCAATGGTGACGGCCAGGGCGGTGGCTTCCCGACGCTGCGCGGCGCGCGCACGCTGGACGAGCACAAGGCGCAGCTCGCCAAGCTGGTCACCACGGTCAATGCGTTGGGCGCCGATGTCGCTGCGCTGATGGAACTGGAGAACGACGGCTACGGCCCGCAGTCGGCCATCGCCGAACTGGTCGATGCGCTCAACCGCGACCGCGGCGCGCAGGGCGACTGGCGCTTCGTCGACGCCGGCAACGGCCCCGGCGACAACCCGATCCGGGTCGGGATCATCTACCGAAGCACGCGCCTGCAGCCGGTCGGCAAGCCGGCCACGCTGACCGGCGGCCCGTTCGTCGAGCACAGCCGCGTACCGTTGGCGCAGGCCTTCCAGGGCAAGCAGGGCGCGCCGTTCGTGGTGGTTGCCAACCATTTCAAATCGAAGGGTTGCCGTGACGCGGCCGGTGCCGACGCCGATCGCAACGACAATCAGGGCTGCTGGAACGCCACCCGTGTGACGTCGGCGCAGCAGCTGCACGCCTGGCTGCAGACCGATCCGACCGGTACCGGCGCCAGGGACGCGGTGCTGCTGGGTGACTTCAATGCCTACGCGATGGAAGACCCGATCCGCGCCCTGCATGATCTGGGCTGGCAGGACGCGTTCAAGGTTGCCAAGGTCGAGCATCCCTACAGCTACGTCTACAACGGCTACACCGGCCGCCTCGACCACGCGCTGCTGAACCCGGGCATGGCCAGGCGCCTGCGCGGTGCCGCCGAATGGCACAGCAACGCCGACGAGCAGGACGCCAGCGGTTACCAGGGCCGCAACGTGCAGGGCCCGTGGCGCAGCTCCGACCACGACCCGCTGCTGCTGGGCTTCGACAAGTAACGCGCCAGGCCGGGGTCGGATCCCATTCCCACGGAATGGGCTCTGACCCAAGGCATCGCGGGGTCTGAGGCGTAGGGGTCAGAGCCCATTCCGTGGGAATGGGATCCGACCCCGGGTATCGCTCACCCCCAGGCGATCATCCCGATCGCCAGCACCGCCAGTGCCAGGCCGGCGCGGTTCCACTTCGTGGTGGCCTCGCCGAAGGCGAGCACACCCACCAGCGCGCCCAAGACCACCACCCCGATGTTCATGCCGGCGAACACGGTGGCCGGGCTCTCTGGCATCGCCTGGTGCGCATGCACATAGAACAGGATGTTGCCGCCATTGAGCAGGCCCAGCAGTGCACCCGCGCCGAGGTTGCGCCAGGCCAGTCGGCTGCGGCCACTGACATGCCGCCACAGCTGCATTGCCAGCATCAGCACGAAGGCGACGCTGAAACTGGCCAGCACCGCCGCCATCGACGGCGTGCCGGACAGCGCCACCTGCTTGAGCAGCACGTCCACCACTGCGAATCCGGCCCATACGCCCAGCAGCCAGCCCCAGCCGCCGGGTGAGGACGCCACCGCCGGGCCGCGCGGGCGCAGGCTGATGGCCACCATCGCCAGCAGGCCCAGGCCCAGGCCGGCCAGTTTCCAGGGCGTTGCGGTCTGGCCGAAGCACAGGAAGGCGGCGGCCAGGGAAAGCAGCAACGACAGCCGCTGCGCCACGTCGCTGCGGACGATGCCGGCCACCGCCACCGCGCGGCCCAGTACCAGGAAGATCGAGGGCAGCACCACCGCCAGCGCCAGCAGTGACAGCCACGGCGCATGCGGCGCGCGCAGTGCATCCAGCGGTGGCTGCAGCACCACGGCGGTGAGCGTTGCCGCCACCAGATAGTTCCAGGTGACCATCTGCGCAACATCCAGCTGGCGGCGTGCGGCCACCTTCAACAACACCGAAACCAGCACACTGCAGATCACGGCCAGTGACAGATAGAGCATGGGGCGGGCACAGGGCAGGGGCGGGGGACGGTATCATGGTGCCATGCACAAGCCCTTGTTCCCCGTCGCCCCCGGCGAAACCGCCTGCCTCGAACTGGACGGCCCGGCCGGCCCGCTGGAAGTGGTCGTCGACCTGCCCAAGGCCGATGTGCCGGTGCAGCCGATCGTGGCCATCGTCTGCCATCCGCTGTCCACCGAAGGTGGCACCCTGCACAACAAGGTGGTCACCATGACCGCCTCCACCCTGCGCGAGCTGGGCATCGCCACGGTGCGCTTCAACTTCCGCAGCGTGGGTGGTTCGGCTGGCACCTTCGATGGCGGCGTGGGCGAGCAGGATGACCTGAAGGCCGTCGCGGCCTGGGTGCGCAGCCAGCGCCCGGATGACCGCCTGTGGCTGGCCGGTTTCAGCTTCGGTGCGTTCGTGTCGCTGAAGGCCGCCGCCACGCTGCAGCCGGAAGCGCTGATCTCGATCGCGCCGCCGGCCGGTCGCTGGGATTTCGACGGCATCGCGCCGCCGGCGCGCTGGCTGGTGATCCAGGGCGAGCAGGACGAGATCGTCGACCCGCAGGCCGTCTACCAGTGGCTGGACACGCTGGACGCCCCGCATGAGCTGGTACGCATGCCCGAGACCAGCCACTTCTTCCACCGCAAGCTGATCGACCTGCGCGGCGCGCTGACCCACGGCGTCAAGCACTGGCTGGGCGCGGCGGCATGAGTGCACCCGAGCTGACCCCGTCGCAGCGGTATGCGGAAGGGGTTGCCCGTGGCGACTGGCAGAACGATCCGGCCCAGCATGCGGCGCTGGCCGAGCTGGACCGCATCCACCTGGGCCTGCTGGACAGTGCCGAGGATGGCTGGCTGGACCGCCTGTCTTCGTTCTGGAAGAAGCCCGAGCCGATCAAGGGCCTGTACTTCTGGGGCGGCGTCGGCCGTGGCAAGACCTTCCTGGTCGACCTGTTCTACGACGGGCTGCCGATCAAGCAGAAGTACCGCACC
The DNA here is from genome assembly GCF_059369475.1 of Stenotrophomonas sp. YJH_SMC_65. Classification (NCBI taxonomy): domain Bacteria; kingdom Pseudomonadati; phylum Pseudomonadota; class Gammaproteobacteria; order Lysobacterales; family Lysobacteraceae; genus Stenotrophomonas; species Stenotrophomonas sp. YJH_SMC_65. The sequence goes on along the minus strand of NZ_JCAFSR010000005.1, from coordinate 139,069 downwards.
CATTTCCACCGCTTCATGCGCAGCGTCCATGAGCGCCTGCGCGAGCACCAGGGCCAGAGCGACCCGCTGGCGAAGATCGCCCAGGAATGGCGCAGCAACCTGCGCGTGCTGGTGCTGGATGAGTTCTTCGTCACCGACATCGGCGATGCGATGCTGCTGGCGCGGCTGCTCGAGCGCCTGTTCGCCGAGGGCGTGACCCTGGTCACCACCTCCAACACCGCAGTGGAGAACCTGTACCTCAACGGCCTGCAGCGCGAGAGCTTCCTGCCGGCCATCGGCCTGCTGCAGCGCTTCTGCGTGGAGCTGTACGCCGAAGGTACCGAGGATTACCGGATGCGCGCGCTGACCCGCTCGCCGGTATACCGCGCACCGCTGGCGGCCGACAGCGACGACTGGCTGGCCACGCGCTGGAACGAGCTGAGCGGCGGCCAGCCGGCCAAGCCCGGCAACATCGAGATCGAGGGCCGCAAGATCCCGGTGCGTGGCCGCGGCAAGAGCATTGCCTGGTTTGACTTCGCCGCGTTGTGCGAGGGCCCGCGCGGCCCGTCGGATTACATCGAGATCGCGCACGAGTTCAACACGGTGCTGCTGGGCGGCATTCCGGCGTTCGATCGCCTGAACGAAGATGCCGCGCGCCGCTTCGTCAACCTGATCGATGAGCTGTACGACCGCCACGTCAACCTGGTCTGCACCGCCAGCACCTCGCCGATCGAGCTGTACACCGGCCAGCGCCTGCAGGGCGCGTTCGAGCGCACCGCCTCGCGCCTGATCGAGATGCAGAGCGCCGAATACCTGGGTACCCCGCACCGGGCGTGAGGGCGGTTTACTGTAGAGCCGAGCCCACGCTCGGCTGCTTCTGGATGATGTGCCGAAAGGGAGCCGAGCATGGGCTCGGCTCTACAGCAGCGCCGCGCAGCTATCGGGAAGGCGCCACCGCATTCCCACGCGGCCGCTCATCCGGCCCGGCCGACACCTGCAGGCCCGAGCCATCGCCGTGCTCCACCCGAACGCTCTCGCTGCGCTCCAGCAGCCGCAGCGGTTGGCCTTGGTAGCGCACTTCCAGCGCGTCATGGGTGTCGGCCAGCGACTGCACCAGCGGGCACAGCGACTGTGCTTGGGCCTCGATGCGTTCGGCGCGGCCTTCCAGCTGCTGTTCCATCTGCGCGTCCAGACGGTCGGCGCGTGCCTCCATCGCATCGCTGCGTCCGGTGAAGATCTGCCACAGCATGCTGCGGGCGATGGAGGCGGACAGCGACTCGGCCATGTCCTGCACCTTGGCCTCGAAGCCTGGCCCGAACACAGCCTGTTCCCAGTAGCCCTTGCCCAGCGTGCCGCCGATCCAGTCATCGGCCTGCCGGCGCAGGCGCCGGACCTTGCGGCTGTTGGCGGTACCGGTGAGGCTTTCATAGACCCCGTCGAGCACGTCGAAGCTCAGTCCGCTCACTTCATGGGCCAGCGCCGTGGCGGCCGGCATCAGCTGCCGTGCCCCGGCCTCCATCTGCCGAAGGCGGGCCGCGTCGGCCTCGCTGACCGGCACGACCGTGTCGTCCAGGCTCAGCACGCCATCGTGGAACACCACCTCATGCGGTGCCTGCGGGCCATGCCGCAGCCAGATGCCACCGCTGTCCACCAGCACGTCATAGTCGGTGTGGATACCGCACTGGTCCGCGCGCAGCTTCGGGGTGTCAGCGGCAATTGCAGGTACGGTGACCACAGCAGCCAACAGGGCCAAGGCGGGTGCTGACAGGCGCATGGTGGAATCCTTTCCGGTCATTGCAGGACCCCAGCATCCCGCGTTCGGCAGGCGCCGTCACCCGCCGAAAGTCACTGCGCGATGGCGATTCGTCCGGCCATACCGGCTTTCCCACCGGCTGCCCACCACCTATCCACAGGGTTGTCCCTAGCCAGTTTCATCACTGTCATGTGAAGCTGTCATTGTTCCGTTTTCGCGGTGCGTTGTGCCACCGCAATGACGCCTTTCGGACTTGACTGCGCAGCCCGTTCCGGCAGGTCTGAAGCGTCTGATCAGGGCGCCGATGGCACGATCCTTGCGGCGCAAGGGATTGCCGAATTTCACTACATTTGGCGTTGACGGACCCCATTACCCCCACTATCTTGTGGCCGTCGGTCGCAGCAACCCCCATTCCAGGGGTTGCCCCGGGGTACCCATCCGCGATCGTCAACGGCAGTGGCAGGCGCAGGGTCTCATCCCCTGCGACGCCGTCCTGCCATCCTGGGCTGTCATGTCCCGGGCCGCGTCACCCGATGCATCGAGCACCCCCAAATCACGCCAAGAGGACACACGCCGTGAGCACCGAATCCAGCGCCACCATCGAGAAGGAAAGCGAATTCCTGTTGACGTCGCCGCCGACGGCCAACGCGATGAGTGTGACCAAGCGCAATGGGACCACCGAACTGGTGGACCTGAACAAGATCGTGCGTGCGGTGCAGCGTTCCTCCGAAGGCCTGCACGCCGTCGACCCGATGCGCGTGGCCACCCGCACCATTTCCGGCCTGTACAACGGTGCCACCACCCGCGAGCTGGACGAACTGTCCATCCGCACCGCCGCCCTGCTGATCGGTGAAGAGCCCGAGTACGGCCGTCTCGCCGCGCGCCTGCTGGCCAACTACATCGCCAAGGAAGTCTCGGGCCAGGAAATCTACGCCTTCTCGCAGTCGGTCAGCCGTGGCCATGAAGTCGGCCTGATCAACGACCGCCTGCTGAACTTCGTGCAGACCAACGCACGCAAGCTCAACGATGCCATCGACATCTCGCTGGACCTGAACTTCGATTACTTCGGCCTGCGTACCCTGTACGACCGTTACCTGCTGCGCCACCCGCACACCCGCAAGGTGATCGAGACCCCGCAGCAGTTCTTCCTGCGCATCGCCAGCGCGCTGAGCGAGGACGTGTCCGAGACCCTGGCGCTGTACAAGCGCATGGGCAACCTGGACTACCTGCCGTCCAGCCCGACCCTGTTCAATTCCGGCACCACCCACGAGCAGCTGTCCTCGTGCTTCCTGCTGGACTCGCCGCAGGACTCGCTGGAATCGATCTATTCCAAGTACGGCGACATCGCCCAGCTGTCGAAGTTCTCCGGCGGCATCGGCGTCAGCTACACCCGCGTGCGTTCGCGTGGTTCGCTGATCAAGTCGACCAACGGCCATTCCAACGGCATCGTGCCGTGGCTGAAGACCATGGATTCGTCGGTGGCCGCAGTGAACCAGGGCGGCAAGCGCAAGGGCGCGGCCTGCGTGTACCTGGAAACCTGGCACGCCGACATCGAGGACTTCCTCGAGCTGCGCGACAACACCGGTGACGAAGCCCGTCGTGCGCACAACCTGAACCTGGCCAACTGGGTGCCGGACCTGTTCATGAAGCGCGTCGAAGCCGACCAGGAATGGTCGCTGTTCGATCCGCGCGTCGTGCCGGAGTTCACCGACCTGTTCGGCGAAGCCTTTGAGCAGGCCTACCTGCAGGCCGAAGCCCAGGGCAAGGCCAACCGCACCATCTCCGCGCGCAAGCTGTATGCCCGCATGATGCGTACGCTGGCCGAGACCGGCAACGGCTGGATGACCTTCAAGGACAAGTGCAACCGCGCCAGCAACCAGACCCTGCGCCCGGGCAACGTGATCCACCTGTCCAACCTGTGCACCGAAATCCTGGAAGTCACTTCCAACGATGAAACCGCCGTGTGCAACCTGGGTTCGATCAACCTGGGCAACCACTTCGACGAGCACAACGAGTTCGACTTCGAGAAGCTGGCCGAGACCGTTCGCCTGGCCGTGCGCCAGCTCGACCGCGTCATCGACCTGAACTTCTACCCGATCGAAACCGCCCGCCGCGCCAACCTGCGCTGGCGTCCGGTCGGCCTGGGCTGCATGGGCCTGCAGGACGTGTTCTTCCGCAAGCGCCTGCCGTTCGACAGCGCCGAAGCCCGCGCCCTGTCGAAGAAGATTGCCGAAGCGATCTACTTCCACGCGCTGGAAACCTCCTGCGAGCTGGCCCAGGAACGTGGCAAGCACCCGTCGTTCAACGACACCCGTGCCGCCGGTGGCGAACTGCAGTTCGACGCCTGGAACGTGGTGCCGGAAGACACCGCGCGCTGGGATGCCCTGCGCGCCCGCATCAAGGAACACGGCCTGCGCAACTCGCTGATGATCGCGATCGCCCCGACCGCGACCATCGCCTCGATCGCCGGCTGCTACGAGTGCGTCGAGCCGCAGGTGTCCAACCTGTTCAAGCGCGAGACCCTGTCCGGTGACTTCCTGCAGGTCAACCGTTACCTGGTCAACGAGCTGAAGAAGCTGGGCCTGTGGACCGCCGACATGCGCGATGCCATCAAGCTGGCCGAAGGCTCCATCGCCGGCGTTGCGCAGATTCCGGAAACGCTGCGCGAGGTCTACCGCACCGCGTGGGAACTGCCGATGCGTTCGCTGATCGACATGGCCGCCGAGCGTGGCGCCTTCATCGACCAGTCGGCCTCGCTCAACCTGTTCATGGAAAGCCCGAACATCGGCGCGATGTCCTCCATGTACATGTACGCCTGGAAGCAGGGCATCAAGACCACCTACTACCTGCGTTCGCGCCCGGCCACCAAGATCGCCAAGACCACGGTCAGCGCTGCGGCCCCGGCCAAGGTGTTCAGCCCGGACGAAGCCATCGCCTGCTCGCTGGAAAACCCGGAAGCCTGCGAGGCCTGCCAGTAAGACACCGCGCGGTGGGTGCCGACCGTTGGTCGGCACTCGAACACCTCGCACCTGTAGAGCCGAGCCATGCCCGGCTGCGGAAAAACACCCACGGTAGCGCCGGGCCACGCCCGGCGGCTCACCCAGGAATTCAAGGAAACACCCATGGCCGACAAGCCCAAGCAGATGCTGCTCGATCCCGGTTTTGAACTGACCCTGCGCCCGATGCGCTACCCGCAGTTCTATGACATGTACCGGAATGCGATCAAGAACACCTGGACGGTGGAAGAGATCAACTTCCAGATCGACATCACCGACCTGCACAGCAAGATGTCGCCGGGTGAGCGCCACCTGATCCACCGCCTGGTCGCGTTCTTCGCCACCGGCGATTCGATCGTGTCCAACAACCTGGTGCTGAACCTGTACCAGCACTTGAATGCGCCCGAAGCGCGCATGTACCTGTCGCGCCAGCTGTATGAGGAAGCACTGCACGTGCAGTTCTACCTGACCCTGCTGGACAACTACCTGCCGGATCCGGAAGAGCGCGCCAAGGCGTTCTCGGCGGTGGAGAACATCGACTCGATCAAGAAGAAGGCCGATTTCTGCTTCAAGTGGATCGACTCGATCCAAGACCTGACCCGCATCGAGACCCGCGAACAGCGCCGCCAGTTCCTGCTCAACCAGATCTGCTTTGCCGCCTGCATCGAAGGCCTGTTCTTCTTCGCTGCGTTCGCCTACGTGTACTACTTCCGTTCGCGCGGCCTGCTGCCGGGCCTGGCCTCGGGCACCAACTGGGTGTTCCGCGACGAGAGCGCGCACATGGAGTTTGCGTTCGAGTCGGTGCGCGTGGTGCGTGAGGAAGAGCCGGACCTGTTCGACGACGAGATGAAGCAGCAGGTCTACGACATGCTGGCCGAAGCCATCGAATGCGAAGTGCAGTTCGCCGAGGACGTGCTGTCCGGCGGCGTGGCCGGCATCTCGACCCGCGACATGCGCCAGTACCTGCAGCACTGCGCCGACCAGCACTTCGCCAAGCTGGGCATGGAAAAGAAGTACAACGTGCGCAACCCGCTGCCGTTCATGGAACTGCAGGACGTGCAGGAGCTGACCAACTTCTTCGAACGCCGCGTCTCGGCCTACCAGGTCGGCGTTCAGGGCGAAGTCGCCTTCGACATGAACTTCTGATCGAACCGGCCAGGCCTGCCGCAACGAAGAACCCCGGCCAATGCCGGGGTTTTTTGTTTCCGTAGCGTCGAGCCATGCTCGACTGCTGCTCGCAAGAAAGTCGAGCATGGCTCGACTCTACAATCAGCGCCGCCCTTCCACCGCCATGCGCACCGCCAGCCCGGCCAGCACCGTGCCCATCAGCCAGCGCTGCACCATCTGCCAGGTGGGGCGCGCGGCCAGGAAGCCGGCGATGCTGCCGGCGGTCAGCGCGATCATGCCGTTCACGCTGACGCTGACCAGGATCTGGGTGGAGCCCAGCACGATCGACTGCATCAGCACGCTGCCTTCGCCGTCCGGGTGCAGGAACTGCGGCAGCAGCGACAGGTACATCACCGCCACCTTCGGGTTCAGCAGATTGGTCAGGAAGCCCATCGTGAACAGCTTGCGCGGGCTGTCCTGCGGCAGGTCGCGCACCGCGAACGGCGAACGGCCGCCGGGCCTGAGCGCCTGCCAGGCCAGGTACAGCAGGTACAGCGCGCCGCCGATGCGCAGCGCGTCGTAGGCGAACGGCACGGTCATCAGCAGGGCGGTGATGCCCAGTGCCGCACACAGCATGTAGAACACAAAGCCCAGCGCCACCCCGCCCAGCGAGATCAGGCCAGCCATCGGCCCCTGGCAGATCGAGCGCGAGATGACGTAGATCATGTTCGGCCCGGGCGTGAGCACCATGGCCAGCGAAACCAGCGCAAAGGCCAGCAGGTCGGAAGTGGCGGGCATGGGCAGTCCTGGCAGTGGGCGTGGCGCAGTGTAACGCCTGCCGCAGGCGCGGCCTGCGCAGGCACCGCTGCCGGGTGCCTGTTGCACGTGCATGCCGATGGCCATCACGCCGGTCGCTTAGAATCCGCAGCACCCCACACCGAAGCACCCCCATGACCCCGATCCCCGAGACCGTGCCGCCCACCGAAGTGCGCATGGCTGAAATCGTCTTCCCCAACCACACCAACCACCTGGGCACCCTGTTCGGTGGCCAGGCATTGGCATGGATGGACAAGGCCGCGTTCCTGGCCGCCGCCCGCTATTCGCGCCGCACCGTGGTGACCGCGCGCAGCGACCAGGTCGACTTCAAGCTGCCGATCCGCATCGGCCAGATGGTGGAAACCATCGGCCGCATCGTCGAAGTCGGCCGCAGCTCGATGAAGGTCGAGGTGGAACTGGTCGCCGAGGACCTGCACAGCGGCGAGCGCAAGCTGTGCACCCGCGGCCACTTCGTGATGATCGCGCTGGACGAGGAAGGCCACCCGATCGCGGTGCCGCCGCTGCCGGCCGCCTGAGACCAGCGGCTGAACCGGTGCTTGCGGGGGCGCTGCGGCGCCCCCATCTGGCAGCCATGACCCCGCCACTGACCGACTTCATCGACCGCGCCGAGCGCCTGTTCGTGCTGACCGGCGCGGGTTGCAGCACCGCCTCGGGCATACCCGATTACCGGGACGCCGACGGCCAGTGGAAACGCACGCCGCCGGTGACCTACCAGGCCTTCATGGGCGAGGCGACCACCCGCCAGCGTTACTGGGCGCGCAGCCTGCTGGGCTGGCCGCGCTTCGGCCTGGCCCGGCCCAACGGCACCCACCAGGCCCTGGCCGCCCTGGAAAGCCGCGGCAAGCTGCAGGTGCTGTTGACCCAGAACGTGGACGGCCTGCACCAGCGCGCCGGCAGCCGCAACGTGATCGACCTGCATGGCCGCCTGGATCTGGTGCGCTGCATGGGCTGCGAGCGCCGCAGTGGCCGCGAGGATTTCCAGCAGCGGCTGCTGGACGCCAATCCCGGCTGGGACGCGCTGGAGGCCGGCATCGCCCCCGACGGTGATGCCGACCTGGAGACCGATTTCTCCACATTCGTGGTGCCCGATTGCCCGCACTGCGGCGGCGTGCTGAAGCCGGACGTGGTGTTCTTCGGCGAGAACGTGCCGCGCGAGCGGGTGGCGGCGGTGCACGATCATCTGCAGCAGGCCGATGCGGTGCTGGTGGTGGGCTCGTCACTGATGGTCTATTCCGGCTTCCGCTTCGTGCAGGCGGCGGCGAAGGCAGGATTGCCGGTGGCGGCGCTGAACCGCGGCCGCACCCGTGCCGACGACCTGCTGTTGTTCAAGGATGAGCGGGACTGCGCTGAAGCCTTGTCCGGTTGGGTGGCGGGCTGAGCCGAGCGTGGGCTCGGCTCTACAAGGGGCTGTTCGGCGCTCGGCGGCATGATCGGCTGCGAAACAGCGATCCATCCAGACGGTTGATCCAGAAGCCGCGCAGCGGTGCAATACACACCCCCTACGTCGTTCATCACCCCCTTGAGCCAGCTGTTTTCGCCGATCTCGTTCGGCCCCCTGACCCTGTCCAACCGCATCGTCATCGCGCCGATGTGCCAGTACTCCGCCGAAGACGGCCGCGCCAGCGACTGGCACGCCATGCACCTGGGCAACCTGGCGCAGTCCGGCGCCGGCCTGTTGATCCTGGAAGCCACCGCGGTCGAGCCGCGCGGCCGCATCAGCTGGGCCGACCTGGGCCTGTGGGATGACGGCACCGAGGCCGCGCTGGCACAGGTGCTGGCCAGCGTCCGCCGCTGGTCGCCGATGCCGCTGGGCATCCAGCTGGGCCATGCCGGCCGCAAGGCATCCACCGCCCGCCCGTGGGACGGGGGTGGCCAGTTGCCGGCCGGCGATGCGCGTGGCTGGGCCACCGTGGCGCCGTCGCCGCTGCCGTTCCATGCCGCCGATCCGGCACCGCAGGAACTGGACGAAGCCGGCATCGCCGAGGTCATCGCCGCCTTCGCTGCCAGTGCGGTGCGCGCCGAGCGCCTGGGCTTCGAGCTGATCGAGCTGCATGCCGCGCACGGTTACCTGCTGCACCAGTTCCTGTCGCCGCTGAGCAACCGCCGCACCGATGGTTACGGTGGGTCGCTGCCGAACCGCCTGCGCCTGCTGGTGGAAGTGTTCGACGCGGTACGCGCGGCGGTGTCCGACAAGGTCGCCGTGGGCGTGCGCATTTCCGCCAGCGACTGGGTCGAGGGTGGCTGGGACCTGGTGCAGAGCGAAGCACTGGCCCAGGTGCTGGACGCGCGCGGCTGCAATTTCCTGCATGTCTCCAGTGGCGGCCTGGACGAGCGCCAGAAGATCACCGTCGGCCCCGGTTACCAGGTGCCGTTCGCGGCGGCGATCAAGGCCAAGGTGCGCATGCCGGTGATCGCCGTGGGCATGATCACCGAACCGGAGCAGGCCGAATCGATCCTGCGCCATCGCCACGCCGATGCCGTGGCCCTGGCGCGCGGCATCCTCTACGACCCGCGCTGGCCGTGGCATGCCGCCGCCGCATTGCGCGACAGCGTGGAACCGGCGCCGCAGTACCTGCGCTGCGAGCCGCGCGATGCGCGCGGCGTGTTCAAGGCGCGCTGAGGCTCACACCCGCCAGGCCGGCGCCATGCCGGCCCGCAGGTGCTCGAACAGCGCGCGGATCTTGGCGGTGAAGTCGCGGCGATCGCTGACGCAGAAATAGACCTCCATCGGCTCCGGACGCCACGTGCTGTCGGCGCCGAACACGGCCTGCAGGCGTCCATCGCGCAGGTAGGGCTCGGCCACGAACGCAGCCAATCGCGTGATGCCGGCACCGGCCGCCGCCAGCGACGCCAGCGCATCGATGTCATCGCAGACCATGCTCGGCGGTAGCACGGCGTCCACACGCTGGCCGTCCTTCAGCAGGCCCCAGCGCAACGGCCGGCCATCGGTGGGGAAGCGATGCAGCAGCCCGCGATGGCTGCCCAGATCCGACGGTTCCTGCGGGGTGCCATGGGCCTTCAGGTAGGCCGGCGAGGCGCAGAACACGAACGGCACGCGTGCCAGCTGCCGTGCGACCACGCCGTCTTCCAGCTGCGCGCCGATGCGGATGCTGGCATCCACCGCCTCTGGACCATGCTGCACGGCGCGGTCGGTCAGCCGCAGTTCCAGCTGCAGCTGCGGGTAGCGTTGCTGCAGTGACGGCAGCAACGGGGCCAGCACGTGGCGGCCGAACGCGCTGCTGCTGGCGATGCGCAGCGGCCCGGCCGGTTCGATATCACCGGAGGTGACCATCGCCTGCGCGCGCGCCAGGTCGGCCTCGATGTGGCGCACCTGCGCCAGGTACAGCGCGCCGGCCTCGCTGAGCGCCAGCTGGCGCGTACTCCGGTTCAGCAGCCGTACGCCCAGATGCGCTTCCAGCCGGTTGATGTTCTGGCCGACTGCGGTGGCGCTGATGCCAAGGATGCGGGCCGCGGCGGCAATGCTGCCGGTCTCTGCGGTGCGGGTGAAGCTGCGGATCAGTTGCAACAGGTTCATGACCGACCAGCTTGCCACGGTGATGGCCAAGTATCGCTTGGGACTGAACCAAGCGGTTCGGTTGCATCGGTGATCATCCGGCTGCTGGGCAGGAAGCTGCCCTACACTGTGGCGATGCGCCCCGATTCCATCCTCACCCTGTCCTGCCCCGACCGTACCGGCATCGTCTACCGCGTGTCCGGCCTGCTGTTCGACCACGGCTGCAACATCCTCGACGCCCAGCAGTTCGGCGATGAGGAAAGCGGCCGCTTCTTCCTGCGCGTGCATTTCGACCGTGACGCCGGCCTGCCGCTGGAGACCGTGCACGCCGCGATGGCCACGCTTGCCGAAGGCTTCGGCATGGACTGGCAGCTGCATGATGGCCGCCGCCGGGCACGCCTGCTGGTGCTGGTCAGCAAGCAGGGGCACTGCCTCAACGACCTGCTGTTCCGCGCCCACAGCGGCCAGCTGAAGGTCGACATTGCCGCGGTGGCCTCCAACCACGCCGACTTCGCGCCATTGGCCGCGTCCTACCAGGTACCGTTCCACCACCTGCCGGTAACCGCCGATACGCGTGCGGTGCAGGAGCAGCAGATCATCGACCTGGTCGAGCGCGAGCGCATCGACCTGGTGGTGCTGGCACGCTACATGCAGATCCTGTCACCCAGGCTGTGCCGCGCGCTGGCCGGGCGTGCGATCAACATCCACCACAGCTTCCTGCCCAGCTTCAAGGGCGCGCAGCCGTACCACCAGGCGCATGCGCGCGGGGTCAAGATCATCGGCGCCACCGCGCACTACGTCACCGAGGATCTGGACGAAGGACCGATCATCGAACAGGACGTGGCCCGCGTTGACCATGCGATGGCACCGCGCGAACTGGTGCGGCTGGGCAGCGATACCGAATCGCTGGTGCTGGCACGCGCCGTACGCCGCCATGTGGAGCACCGCATCCTGCTCAACGGGCATCGCACGGTGGTGTTCCGGTAATCGCCCATCCCGCGTCCGCCGGGCATGGCCCGGCGCTACCCACGGGTGTGATCCGGTAGTGCCGGCCGCTGGCCGGCAACTGCAGGGATCCAGGCGTTGCCGGCCAGCGCCCGGCACTACCGTTGTGGGTCAGGCGGTCGCGATCCCCGCCTTGCCCAGCGCATCGCGCACCATCGCGTCGTTGGCTTCGGTCACCGGCCGGGTCAGCTCCCACAGGAACTTCACCCGGAAGCCGGACTTCACCGCATCCTGCGCGCTCCACAGCACGCAGTAGTCGCGGGCCAGGCCGCATACGTGCACTTCGCGGATGCGGCGCTCGTGCAGCCAGCCGGCCAGGCCGGTGGCCGGGCGCTCGCCATCGGGGCCGTGGTTCTCGCGGAAGGCGCTGTACGAATCCACCTGTTGGCGTGTGCCCTTGCGCAGGATCAGGTCGGCCACGGTCCAGTCCACGCCCGGGTGCAGCGCGGCACCGGCGCTGCCCTGCACGCAGTGGTCCGGCCACAGCGTCTGCGGCTGCGCGTGCAGCAGGATGGTCTCGAAGGGGCGTTGGCCGGGGTGCTGGCTGGCGAACGAGGCGTGGTCGGCCGGGTGCCAGTCCTGGGTCGCCACCACGGTGCGGTAGCGGCGCTGCGCCAGCAGATCGGCGATCGGTGCCACCAGCGCATCGCCCTGGTCGCAGGCCAAGGCGCCACCGGGCATGAAGTCCGGCTGCAGGTCGATCACCAGCAGGGCGACATCGGCGGGCAGGGCGGTCATGGCAGTTCCGCTACAACAGAAGGGGCGACCAGCGTGGCCGCCCCATGCCTGCACGTCAATCGCCCTGTGGCGTCCCAGCGTCCTGCCCGTAGTACAGCAGGCCGATCCTGATCCGCTCGCGGCCATTCTCGCGGCGATGGCGGTTGGCATCGCGAAGCGAGTACACGCAGCCGCAGTATTCCTGCTGGTAGAACTGCTCGCGCTTGCTGATCTCGATCATGCGGCTGGCGCCTCCGCCCTTGCGCCAGTTGTAGTCCCAGTACTGTAGGCCTTCATAGCGCGAGGCGGCGCGGATGCCGCAGTCGTTGATCTGCGCCATGTTCTTCCAGCGCGAGATGCCCAGCGACGAACTGATGGTGTCGTAGCCGTGCTCGTGCGCATACAGCGCGGTGCGCTCGAAACGCATGTCGAAGCACATCGTGCAGCGGATACCGCGTTCGGGTTCGTTTTCCATGCCCCGCGCACGGCTGAACCAGTTGTCGGTGTCGTAGTCGCAGTCGATGAAAGGAATGCCGTGCTGCTCGGCGAAGCGGATGTTCTCCTGCTTGCGCAGCTCGTATTCCTTCACCGGGTGGATGTTGGGGTTGTAGAAGAAGATCGCGTAGTCGATCCCGGAGGCGGTGATCGCCTCCATCACTTCGCCGGAACAGGGCGCGCAGCACGAATGCAGCAGCAGGCGCTTGCCGTCGGCGGGCAGGGTCAGGGTGGGGCGTTGGAGCTCGGTCATCGTCAGGTACCGCATGGACCGCCGGCAACGGCGGTGGCCCATGCATCAGTGCGTGGGTGAACGGGTCTGGCCGGATACCGTGAACAGGACGCGCGCGGCCACACCGCCTGCACGCGCAGGACGACGACGGCCCCGGCAACCTCCCCGCGGAGATTCCAGGTCGAGTCAGGGGACGGTCGTGTCCCCCGGCCGGGGCCGGTATTCGGGCTGATGGACACGGGCCGCAGCCCACCTACTACCCGCCGCTTCCCAGGCGCGAGCCCAGTGCTGTTGGCAGGATTCGTTTCCATTCACCGCTGCGGGGCAGCTCCGGAATGGACGCGCGAGGCGCCTTCACCGGATTCCCGTTTAAATCCCTCCCCGCGCCGCAGCGATGGGAGGGATACCTTCGGCGTGTGCAAGGTGGACCTGTTGGTGGCGCCGGTCAAGAGCGCAGGGGTCAGAACCCGCTACGCTGCAACGGGATCCGACCCCAGCGGAAGGAAGGGGTCGGATCCCGCTGCCACGCAGCGGGCTCTGACCCCGGTCGGGATGCACCTTCAATGCCCCGCGGCCGCCCGCGTGCGGATGTCGTCCAGCCGCTGGTCGTGCAGCAGGCGGCCGTTCTCCCACACGGTCACCATTGCGTCCTCGAAGCCGTCCGGCAGGGTGTCGTCGCCGTTGGCCGGCAGCGGCACCGTGTGCAGGCTGCCATCGTCCAGGCGGCGCAGCAGGCGCATGCGGCCACGCTTGCTGGCCTTGCCGGCGTCGGTGACCGGATCCTTGTAGACGTCGATCCACTCACCCTCGACCCGCGCCGCCGAGCACTTCAGCGCGAACTTCTGCGTATCGCGGTCCAGCCGCTGCAGCAGCGCACCGCCCATGCCGAAGGCCACGTTGTCGGCGGCGTAGCCGTCGTCGGTGATGCGCTGCAGGATCGCGCGGATGGTGTCCGGATTGATGCCATCGCCCTGGATCACCCGCACGTGGTTGAGCACGCGGTAGCCCTTGCTGTTGAGGCTATGGCCGAACGCTTCATCCAGCCGGTGCAGGCTTTCGGCCACCACCTCCACCGGGTCCCCCGAGTCCGGGCGGATGACCAGGGTGGCGCCCGAGGCGATCACTTCATCGCGCAGGGTGGTACCCCAGTGCTCGCTGATGGCGCGGTAGATGTCATAGCTGTCCGATACCACCGCCACGATCGCACCGGGCGTGCCGAACTGGCGCAGCATGTTGCGGTAGGCGTCCACCTCGCGCTCGCGGCCCCAGCTGGTGATGGTGCTGTGCTCGGCGGCGGGAATCGAATAGCCGGCCATCGGCGCGTGGTAGTGCGCGCGCGCCAGGCACAGGGCCGAGACCGTATCGGTGCCGAGGAAGTTGACCAGGTGCGCGGCACCGCCCAGCGCGGCCGATTCCAGGCTCGAGACACCGCGCGCGCCGAAGTCATGCAGCTTGAACGGCAGCTGCCCCTGCGGGTCGTCGCTGGTCTGCTGCAGGAACGCGGCAATGGTCTGCCGTGCGTGCCAGCTGATGGTGGCCACGGTGACCGGGTACCACACGCGCAGCAGCAGCGTTTCCAGGTACGACGGCACCCAGAACGCGGCCGGATCGGTCGATTCGATGGTCATCAGCGCCTGGTGGGTGGGCACCACGCTGCCCTCGGGCACGGCGCGGATGCGCACCGGCAGGTGGCCGCCAAGCCGGTCGACGATATCGCGCCAGCCGGCCTCGTTGAACGGTTCGCCATGCGCGGCGAACACCGCAGCAGCGTCGTCGATGTCGGCGTGGGTGACCGGCCGTGCCAGCGCGTCCTTGAGGATCGCCTGCAGGCCGAAGAACACCGTGCGATCGTGCAGGCCGCCACGTGATTCGACGTAGAAGAACGTGGCATCGGTACCCGGCGGGTACTGCAGCCAATGGCTGGCCTTGTAGCTGTCGGTGTTGAGGAGAAGATTATCGAGGTAGTGCATGACGGAAGCTCCTTCGCGTCGGGTGGCACCGGCGGTCTATCCGCCAGTGGGAAAGCCGGGCCGGTCAGCCGCGGCCGAGGAAGTACTCCAGGATGTGCAGGTGGTCTTCGAACAGCTGCGGGCCCATGTCCAGTGCTTCACTCACCGGTATCCAGCGTGCCTTGTCGGCATCGTCGCCACCGCGCACCGGCGGCAGCTCGCCGGCCGGAAACTCGAAGTGGAAACCGTGGGTGATGGTGCGGCCACGCTGGCTGCGGTCCGGGTGGTCGAACACCTGCTGGCCCTTCAGCGACCCCTTCAACACCGGCAACGGAATCTTCAGCCGGGTTTCCTCGCGCAGTTCGCGCAGGCAGCTGTCGAGCAGGCTCTGTTCCTGGCCGACGAAGCCGCCGGGCAATGCCCACAGCCCCTTGCCGGGTTCCGAGCGGCGACGCACCAACAGCACGTGGCCCGAATGCACCACCACCGCATCGGTGGTGACGAAGGTGGGCGCGTAGGGCGCATCCTTCCAGGCGGCCTTGTACTGTTCGATGAAGCGGTACTCGGCCACCAGCTGGCCATACGCAGGCGCACTCTTGCGGAACGCTTCGAGCATGTCGTACACCGGCGCCGGCACATTGCCACGCAGCATCAGCAGCGCGCCGTGGAAGTCGACGTCGCCCGCTTCGAACAGGTAGCGCCGCAGCTCGGTGGCCGACAGGGTGGCGGTGTGCTGCACGTCCACCAGCGGCCACTGCGGGAACTCGCGCAGGTAGTAGCTGGACGCATCCTTGTCCATGCCGATCAGGCCCACCCTGGCATCGGCGGCGGCACCGTCGTTGCGCAGGGCGTCAGCCACCTGGCGCTGCACGTTGGCGATCCACTGTGCTTCGTTGTACAGGTGGTCACGCAGCGGGCGGATCAGCAGACGGTCGGTGTGGCCGTCGAGGGCCGCCTGGATCATCACGGCGCGTTCGGCCACGGTCCAGGGATTGCGCAGGCTGCGGGGGGTATCGGCAGAGCCGACCAGGAAGATCAGCTTGCGGGCCCGGCTCAGGGCCAGGCGGGCAACGGCGGCGTGGCCGTTGTGGAAGGGCTCGAATCGCCCGATGAAGACGAGATAGTCGAATTCCATGAGAATCCCTCATGTCGTTGTGGCAGCCGCGGGTCTGTCCCTTGGCTTGCTGCAGATGCTACGCCGATGGCGGGGCGGGTCAAGCCTGCAGCCGTGCTTTCTGCTGAACGGCGCATTGCGTGCGCGGACTGCGCCGTTGTTCTCAGGCCCTGAGAAGCCCCTGCGCCATACTGCAACCCACGCGGCGGACGGCATGCTCGGGGGCAAGACAGTGGCGGACAAGTACTGCGATCTGGTCATGAAAGGCGGCATCACCAGCGGCATCGTGTACCCCAATGCGGTACTGGCGCTGGCCCGCGAGTATCGCTTCAAGAGCATCGGCGGCACTTCAGCCGGCGCCATTGCGGCAGCGGTGGCGGCTGCAGCGGCCTGCGGCGATCGCCGCCAGCAGGCCGGCGAGCAACTGGCTGGCGACGCCGGCTATGGCGGGCTGTCGGCGGTGTCGGCACAGCTGTCCCGGCGCGGCTTCATCTACAGCCTGTTCCAGCCGGCGCGCGGCGCGCGCGCGGCCTATCGGCTGCTGGTGGTGCTGACCGGCAATGCCCGCCTGCCGCACAAACTGCTGTGCCTGGCCGTTGCGGTATTCGAGATCGCGCCGCTGGAAGTGCTGGTGTCGCTGGCGCTGCTGCTCGGCCTGGGCTGGTGGGGCGGTGGCTGGAGCGGCGTGGCCGCCACGCTGCTGCCATCACTGCTGTGCGCCTACGGTGCGGGTGTGGCCGGTGCCGCGCTGCGGGTCGCGCGGGTGGCGCGTCGCAACCTGCTGGGCCTGTGCAGCGGCCTCAGCCGCGATCCACGCAGGCCGGCGCTGACCGAGTGGTTGCATGAATGCCTGCAGCAGCTGTCCGGCAAGCCGCTGGATGCACCGTTGACCTTCGCCGACCTGCACGATGCGCCGCGCTACGCCGGTGAGCCTGACAGCCCGCATGCGATCAGCCTGCAGATGATCACCACCTGCATCTCACACAATGAGCCGCGCACGCTGCCGCTGGGCGGTGCGCAGTTCTGGTTCCTGCGCGAGGAGTTCGAGCAGCTGTTCCCCGCCAGCGTGGTGCAGTGGCTGGTGAGCCAGGCCGGCCCGCCGCTGGAGGTGGAAGGGCGGCAGTACTACCACCTGCCACAGGGCCCGAAGCTGCCGGTGCTGGTGGCCACGCGCATGAGCCTGAGCTTCCCGCTGCTGATCAGCGCGGTGCCGCTGCATGAACCCTCACGCCGCGAACGACGCTGCGAACCGACCGCCCCTGCGGCCGACCAGGAGCACAACGTTGCCGACAGCATGGAAGGGCTGACCAGTGCCGGGCAGACCTGCGGCCCGGTGATCACCGCCTTCCGCATCTGCTGGTTCTCCGATGGCGGCATCAGCAGCAACTTCCCGATCCATCTGTTCGATGCCGCCCTGCCGCGCTGGCCGACCTTCGCCATCAACCTGGTCTATCCACAGCACGCCGAAGCGGTGAGCCAGGGCAGCGGCGGCCGCCAGGCGCTGGAACATGCGGTGTTCCTGCCCACCGAAAACCGCCACGGCTGGCAACGGCATTACCAGTCCATCGCCACGCCACTGGCCGCAGCCGAACTGGGGCGCTTCCTCTTCGCCGTCGTGGCGACCATGCAGAACTGGCGCGACCTGCTGCAGGCGCGCGCACCGGGTTATCGCGACCGCATCGTGCACGTCAGCCTGCAGGGCGACGAAGGCGGCATGAACCTGGACATGCCGCAGGAGGTACTCTCCCGCATCGCCGACAAGGGCAGCCTGGCCGGTGCGCGCTTCTGTTCGTTCTCGTTCGAGAACCACTACTGGATCCGCTGGCGCAACCTGGCCTCGGCCTACCAGCGCTACACGCTGGAAGTGGCGCGCACCGATGATCCGGCGCAGCAGGTGCTGGCCTACCGCGCGGCGTACGCGATGGTCGCCAGCGGTCAGCCGACGCCACCGTCGTACAAGCTGGGCTCGGAAGACAAACGGCTGGCCTCGCAGCAGTTGTGGGGCTTGATGGTCGAGCAGGGCCGCACCTGGGAGGACCTCGGCCCGGACCTTACCGACGGCGCACCGCGTCCGCTGCCACAGATGAAGGTGACCCCGATCTACTGAGCCGGTCCTGCGGTCGAATCGGGGTCAGATCCGTTTCCGCAGGAAAACGGATCTGACCCCGCAGTGGTTGCTGCTCTTGCCGGCCAGCGGCCGGCGCTACCACGGGTGCAGGGCGCGGCCCTGCCAAACCCGCCCTATCGCCCCGGCAACTGCGCGAACGCGCGCTGCATGCAGTCCTCGCGCGGGCACACCCGGCACCCCGGGCCGATCGATACCGAATTGCCCGGGCTCTGCACATCCAGCCCCAGTGAATACACCAGGCGTTCGGCATGCTGCAGGTCGCAGCCCAGCGCCACCGCGAAGGTCTTGCGCGGTTGGCCATGGCCGACCGGGCCACTGCTGACCTGCCGCGCCAGCCAGAAATGACGGCGGCCATCGGGCATGCGCGCGGTCTGGGTGAGGATGCGCCCGGGTTGGTTGAACGCCTCGTAGACGATCCACAGCGGGCACGATCCACCCACCTGCGAGAAGTGGAAATCGGTGGCCGAATGGCGCTTTGAGACGTTGCCGGCGCGGTCCACGCGGATGAAGAAGAACGGCAGGCCGGGCGCGCTGCGCCGTGCCAGCGTGCTCAGCCGGTGGCAGACCGCTTCGAAGCCGACGCCGAACTGGTGCGCCAGCAGTTCGATGTCGTAGCTGCTGGTTTCGGCTGCACGCAGGAAGCGCATGTACGGCATCACCAGCGCACCGGCGAAATAGTTGGAGAGACCGATCCGCGCCTGCGCGATGCGTGCCTCATCGGTGAACCCGGCGCGCGCCACCACCGCATCGATCTGCGGCAGGTAGCCGTGCAGGGCCAGCTCGGCCGCCATCTGGAACGCCTGCTGTCCGGGCTCCAGGTAATCGGGCAGCCACAGCCGCCGCGCACCGGCATCGTAGTGCCGCTTTTCGCGCCCGGCCTGCAGTGCGGCCACTTCCACCAGCACGCCATGGCGGTCGGCCAGCAGCTGGCGCAGCCGCGGTGCCACATGCCCGGGCGACAGCCCCCATTCGGCGAACAGCTGCTCGGCCAGCTCGTCCAGCTCGGGAATGTGGTTGTGCATGCGGTTGAAGAACTCGCGCACCTGGTCACCGGCGGGCAGGGTGCTGCCGGCGCCGGGCTCGCCCAGCTGGAACTCCAGTGCGGCCGCGTGCTCGCGCAGCGCCAGGTGACGACGGTGCAGGTCCAACAGCGCGCGGCTGACCTGCGGCAGGTTGCCGGCCAGGGCGCGCAGTTCGGTCGCGCTGACCTCGGCCAGGCCCAGGTCGCGCAGGGTTTCGCCCAGCGCCTCCTGCAGGGCGGCGGGCTCATCGTCATCGAACAGCGAGGAAACGTCGCCCAGCACCTCTCCCAGCTTCTTCTGCACCGCCGGTGTCAGTGGGCGCTTGTTGCGCTCGATCTGGTTCAGGTAGCTGGCCGACAGCCCCAGCGCACGCGCCAGATCGGCCTGGCTGTAGCCGCGCTGCTCGCGCAGCCGCAGCAGGCGCAGGCCGAGTTGCCGCTGGGGAGCTGAATAATTCACAGAATTAACAGGAATCGTGGGGCGCATTGGCCAGATTAAGCGGATTCAGCCCGGAAATCGAGCCGGGTGCTGTGAATAATGCCAAGCATCTTTCGCACCCTGTGGGATTGTCGTCATGACTGTTGCAGCGCCCCGTATCCGCATGCTGATCGATGGCCAGTTCGTTGAATCGGCCACTTCCCACTGGCAGGACGTGATCAATCCGGCCACCCAGGACGTGCTGGCCCAGGTGCCGTTCGCCACCACCGGCGAAGTGGACGCCGCCGTCGCCGCCGCCAAGGAAGCCTTCAAGACCTGGCGCAAGACCCCGATCGGCACCCGCGCGCGCATCTTCCTGAAGTACCAGCAGCTGATCCGCGAAAACATGAGTGAGCTGGCCCACATCCTCACCGCCGAACAGGGCAAGACCCTGCCGGACGCCGAAGGTGATGTGTTCCGCGGCCTGGAAGTGGTCGAGCACGCCGCCGCCATCGGCAACCTGCAGCTGGGCGAGCTGGCCAACAACGTGGCCAATGGCGTGGACACCTACACGATCATGCAGCCGCTGGGCGTGTGCGCTGGCATCACCCCGTTCAATTTCCCGGCGATGATCCCGCTGTGGATGTTCCCGATGGCGATTGCAACGGGCAACACCTTCATCCTCAAGCCGTCCGAGCAGGACCCGATGGTCACCATGCGCCTGGTCGAGCTTGCCCTGGAAGCCGGCATTCCGAAGGGCGTGCTGAACGTCGTCCACGGCGGCGAGGAAGTGGTCAACGCGATCTGCGACCACCCGGACATCAAGGCCGTGTCGTTCGTCGGGTCCACCCGCGTCGGCACCCACGTCTACAACCGCGCCTCGCTGGCCGGCAAGCGCGTGCAGTGCATGATGGGCGCCAAGAACCACGCCGTGGTGCTGCCGGACGCCAACAAGGAACAGACCCTCAACGCAATGGTCGGTGCCGCCTTCGGTGCCGCTGGCCAGCGCTGCATGGCGGCTTCCACGCTGGTGCTGGTCGGTGAAGCGCGCAACTGGGTGCAGGACCTGGTGGCCAAGGCCCAGACCCTGAAGGTCAGCGCCGGCACCGTGTCCGGTACCGACGTCGGCCCGGTCATCTCCTGCAGCGCCCGCGAGCGCGTGGAAGGCCTGATCGCCTCGGGCGTGGAGCAGGGCGCCAAGCTGGTGCTCGATGGCCGCAAGCCGCAGGTCGATGGCTTCGAGAAGGGCAACTTCGTTGGCCCGACCATCTTTGCCGGTGTCACCACCGACATGCGCATCTACCAGGAAGAAATCTTCGGGCCGGTGCTGGTCATCCTCGAAGCGGAAACGCTGGAAGAGGCCATCGCGATGGTCAACAGCAACCCGAACGGCAACGGCACCGCACTGTTCACCCAGTCCGGCGCTGCCGCGCGCAAGTTCCAGGAAGACATCGACGTCGGCCAGGTCGGCATCAACGTGCCGATCCCGGTGCCGGTGCCGCTGTTCTCGTTCACCGGTTCGCGCGCCTCCAAGCTGGGTGACCTGGGCCCGTATGGCAAGCAGGTGGTGCTGTTCTACACCCAGACCAAGACGGTCACCGCGCGCTGGTTCGATGACGAGACGCTGAGCCACGGCGTCAACACCACGATCAGCCTGAAGTAACGGCAGGAGCAGCCATGAGCCACTCGATGACGACGGAACTGGAAGAAGCGCAGCAGGCGTACCGCGAGGCGGCGCGCGACTTCGCACAGGCCGAACTGGCGCCGCACGCCGCGCGATGGGATGCGGAGGGCATCTTTCCGCGCGAGGCGATCGCCAAGGCCGGTGAACTGGGCTTCTGCGGTCTGTACATGGACCCGGAAGTGGGCGGCAGCGGCCTGAGCCGACTGGACGCCGCCGTCGTCATCGAGGAGCTCGCCAACGTCGATCCGTCGACCGCTGCGTACATCAGCATCCACAACATGGCCTCGTGGATGGTGTCCAGGTGGGGCCAGCCGGCCCTGCGCGATGCGTGGGGCACCGACCTGTCCTCGGGCAGCAAGCTGGCCTCGTACTGCCTGACCGAACCGGGTGCGGGTTCCGATGCGGCGTCGCTGAAGACCACCGCCGTGCGCGATGGCGACTTCTACGTGCTGAACGGCTCCAAGGCCTTCATTTCCGGCGCCGGTGCCACCGAGCTGCTGGTGGTGATGGCGCGTACCGGCGGTGCCGGTGCCGGCGGTGTCAGCGCCATTGCGGTGCCGGCGGACCTGCCGGGCATCAGCTTCGGCCGCAAGGAAGAGAAGATGGGCTGGAACAGCCAGCCCACCCGTGGCATCACCTTCGAGAACGTCCGCGTGCCGGTCAGCCACCTTCTGGGAGAGGAAGGCGGCGGCTTCAAGCTGGCGATGAAGGGGCTGGACGGCGGCCGCATCAACATCGCCGCCTGCTCGCTGGGTGCCGCACAGGGTGCACTGGATGCTGCGCGCCGCTACATGGGCGAGCGCCGCCAGTTCGGCAAGGCGCTGGCCGAGTTCCAGGCGCTGCAGTTCAAGCTGGCCGACATGGTCACCCAGCTGGTGGCTGCACGGCAGATGGTGCACACCGCGGCACGCAAGCTCGATGCCGGTGCCAGCGATGCCAACGTGTGGTGCGCGATGGCCAAGCGCTTCGCCACCGATGCCGGTTTCAACGTCTGCAATGAAGCGCTGCAGATCCACGGGGGCTACGGCTACATCCGCGAATACCCGATCGAGCGCCTGCTGCGTGACTGCCGCGTGCACCAGATCCTGGAAGGCACCAACGAGATCATGCGGGTGATCGTTGCCCGTCACCTGCTCAACACCGAAGAGGAACTGCGATGAAGGATTGGCGTACCCAGGAGCACGTGGGCCTGAAGGTGGAGGTGGATGGCCACACCGCCGTGGTCACCCTGAACAACCCGCCGGCGCATACCTGGACCGTGCACAGCCTGTCGGCGCTGCGCGACCTGGTCGGCGCGCTCAACGCAGACCGCGACATCTACGCGCTGGTGATCACCGGTGACGGCGAGAAATTCTTCTCCGCCGGTGCCGACCTCAACCAGTTCGCCTCCGGCGACAAGGCCGCTGCACGTGAGGCCGCGCGCCGCTTCGGTGAAGCCTTCGAAGCGCTGTCCGGTTTCCGTGGCGTGTCGATCGCCGCGATCAACGGCTACGCCATGGGCGGTGGCCTGGAGTGCGCGCTGGCCTGCGACCTGCGCATCATTGAAGACCATGCCCAGGTCGCGCTGCCGGAGGCCACCGTCGGCCTGCTGCCGTGTGCCGGCGGTACCCAGAACCTGCCGCGCCTGGTCGGCGAGGGCTGGGCCAAGCGCATGATCCTGCTGGGTGAGCGCATCAATGCCGAGACCGCGCTGCGCATTGGCCTGGCCGAAGAAAAGGTCGGCAAGGGCGAAGCCAAGGCGCTGGCGCTGGAATGGGCGAAGAAGGCCGGCAAGCAGAGCCCGACCAGCATCGCCGCCTGCAAGACCCTGGTGCAGTCCACCCGCACCGGCACCCACGCCTCGGCGCTGGTGGCCGAGCGCGAAGCCTTCGTCGACCTGTTCGACACCGCCGACCAGGTCGAGGGCGTGACTGCCTTCCTGGAAAAGCGCGCCGCGCAGTGGAAGAACGCATGAGCACGGATACCGCTGCCGACGACGCACCGGTGCTGTTCGAAGAGCGCGTGGCTGGCAACGGCACGCGCATCGGCATCGCCACGCTCAATGCGCCGCGTACGCTCAACGGTTTCTCGCTGCCGATGGCGCACCTGCTGCTGAAGCAGCTCGACGCCTGGGCCGACGACGATGGCATCGCCATGGTGGTGCTGCAGGGCGCCGGCGAAAAGGCGTTCTGTGCTGGTGGCGACCTGCACAGCCTGTACAAGGCCATGGTCGCCTTCCGTGAGGCCGGCCACAGCGACATCCGCCAGAACGCCTATGCCGCCGAGTTCTTC
The DNA here is from genome assembly GCF_059369475.1 of Stenotrophomonas sp. YJH_SMC_65. Lineage (NCBI taxonomy): Bacteria > Pseudomonadati > Pseudomonadota > Gammaproteobacteria > Lysobacterales > Lysobacteraceae > Stenotrophomonas > Stenotrophomonas sp. YJH_SMC_65. The sequence continues at coordinate 115,849 of NZ_JCAFSR010000005.1, read as the reverse complement.
GACGTCGAATACCGCGTCGATTACCTCATCCACACCTACACCAAGCCGATCCTGTGCTGGGGCCACGGCATCGTGATGGGCGGCGGCATCGGCCTGATGTCCGGCGCCAGCCACCGTGTGGTCAGCGAACGCTCCAAGCTGGCCTTCCCGGAAATCACCGTCGGCCTGTTCCCTGATGTCGGTGGCAGTTGGCTGCTGCCGCGCGTGCCGGGCAAGGGTGGCCTGTTCCTGGCCCTGACCGGCGCACTGCTCAACCCGGGCGATGCCATCTACGCCGGCCTGGCCGACGTGCACGTGGCCGAAGAACGCCGCAGCGCGGTGTTCGATGCGCTGCTGCAGGTGGCCTGGTCCAATGACACCGCACACAACCACGAACGCCTGACCCATCTGCTGCAGTCGCATGCCAGCGATGCCGCCACCGGTCCACTGCTGGCCCACGCGGCGCAGGTCGATGCGTTGTGCGAAGGCGATGACCTTGAAGCCATCGTGGCGCGCATTGCCGGCCTGCAGACCGACGACGCCTGGTTGCAGGCGGCTCAGAAGACCCTTGCTGCCGGTGCACCGGGTTCGGCACGGTTGGCGTACGAACTGCAGCGCCGCAGTGCCGGCCAGGACCTGGCCGCGATCTACCGCCTGGAGTACATCGTCGCCCTGCATTGCGCCGCCCATGGTGATTTCGCCGAAGGCATCCGCGCGCTGCTGGTCGACAAGGACCGCAATCCGCAGTGGAACCCGGCCACCCTGGCCGAGGCCACTGGCGCGTGGGCAGACACCTTCTTCGCTTCCCCCTGGGCCGACGCCGCGCATCCGCTGGCCGACCTGGGCACTCCCCTTGTTGAAAGGAGCCTTGCATGAGCCGCATTGCATTCATCGGGTTGGGCAACATGGGTGGCCCGATGGCCGCCAATCTGGTCAAGAACGGCCACAGCGTGCGCGTGTTCGATCTGGTTCCGGCCGCGGTGCAGGCCGCTGTCGACGCCGGCGCCAGCGCTGCATCGTCGGCGCGCGACACCCTGGCCGATGCCGAGGTGGTGATCTCGATGCTGCCGGCCAGCCGTCATGTCGAAGGCGTGTACCTGGGCGACGACGGCATTCTTGCCGCGATCCCGGCCGGTGCACTGGTCATCGACTGCAGCACGATCGCCCCGGCCAGTGCCCGCAAGGTCTCGGAAGCGGCCGCCGCGCGTGGCCTGCAGATGATCGACGCGCCGGTGTCCGGCGGTACCGCCGGCGCCCAGGCCGGCACCCTGACCTTCATCGTCGGCGGCGAGGAAGACGCGCTGGAACGCGCACGCCCGGTGCTGCAGGCGATGGGCAAGAACATCTTCCACGTCGGCGCCAGCGGCGCTGGCCAAGTCGCCAAGCTGTGCAACAACATGGCGCTGGGCGTGATCATGGCGGTGACCGGTGAAGCCATCGCACTGGGCGTGGCGCACGGGCTGGACCCCAAGGTGCTGTCGCAGATGATGGCGGTCAGCACCGGCCGCAGCTGGGCCACCGAAGTGTGCAACCCGTGGCCGGGCGTGCTGGAGAATGCGCCGGCCTCGCGTGGCTACAGCGGCGGTTTCGGCAGTGATCTGATGCTGAAGGACATGGGCCTGGCGGTGGAAGCGGCGATGAGTGTCGGCGCTTCGATTCCGCTGGGCGAAGTGGCCCGCAATCTCTACTCGATGAACCACCAGGCCGGCCGCGGCAAGCTGGATTTCTCCAGCGTCGTGCAGCTCATCACGAGCGAGAAGTGACCTGGTAGTGCCGGCCGCTGGCCGGCAACCTCATGCCCCCGTGCGGGACAACGGAGGTGGGATGGGCGGATGTTCGGTTTCGACCGGCATCCGCCCATTTTTTTGGGGGTCGGATCCCTTTCGCAACGCGAAAGGGCTCTGACCCCATATAGCCGTGCGGGCCTGGGATGGGGTCAGAGCCCTTTGCCGGTGGCAAAGGGATCCGACCCCGGCACCGCATCAGGCAACGATCAGCGTTACATCAATGTTGCCGCGGGTGGCGTTGGAGTACGGGCACACGATGTGCGCCTTCTGCACCAGTTCTTCCACCTGCTCGCGCGGCACGCCCGGCACGTTGATGGTCAGCTCGGCCTCGATGCCGAAGCCGGTCGGGATCTGGCCGATGCCGACCTTGCCGGTGACGGTGGTGTCGGCCGGCAGCGCGACCTTGGCCTGGCCGGCCACGAACTTCAGCGCGCCCAGGAAGCAGGCCGAGTAGCCAGCGGCGAACAGCTGTTCCGGGTTGGTGCCCGGGCCGCCGGCACCACCCAGCTCGCGCGGGGTCGACAGCTGGATGTCCAGCACGTTGTCGGACGAGACGGAACGGCCTTCACGGCCGCCGGTGGAGGTGGCCTGGGCGGTATACAGAACCTTTTCGATGGACATCGGGATGCTCCTGGTCAGTGGGTGGGTACTGCTATGGAGCCTACTTTGCCCGGTTTCTGCGTACGTTGGGTTGCAGTCCGTACGAAAAACTTGATTGATCGTCCTGTTGGCCTAGATCGTCCACTCGCGGTCGGTGGTGAACATGATGGTCAGCCAGCGGTCCGGCGAGGCCTCGCCCAGCGCATCGCCGATCTCGTCGCGCAGCTGGTCCCATTCCAGCAGGGGCCGCGGCGGGTCGTCCTCGCGTACCACGAAGAACAACTCGATCTGCTCGCCACGCCCCACCTGGGCGACGTAGCTGCGATGCTCGACGAAGCCATGCTTGGCCACGATCGCGCGTGCCACCGCGTCCACGTGCGCCTGCAGTTCCGGCGGGGTGACCAGCAGGATGCCGGCCAGCGCCCGGCGCACCGTCCCGAGCGGGGCGATCATCACCAGCACGCAGACGAAGGCAAGGATGGCCGGGTCGATGTACGGCCCGACCCAGGCCAGCGAGGTGCCGCGCACCAGTACGCCGCCAAGGAAGGCCAGCAGGTAGCAGGCCGACATGCTGGCGGCGATCACCCAGTTCTTCGCGTCCAGCGCGATGAACTCCGAACCGATGCGGCGGTTGGCGCGCAGCACGAACCAGGCCAGCGCACCTTCGCCGATGATCGACAACCCGGCGAAGGCGATGGCTGGGCCGAGTGCGATGTGGCGGCCGCCGGACATCAGCGCATCCACCGCATTGACCAGCGCATACAGTGCCGCGCCGATCATCAGCGTGCCGCTCACCCCCAGCACGATGGGCTCCAGGTGCCAGAAGCCCATGGTGAAGCGCTGGTTGAGCCGCGACTGCAGCGCGTCGGTGCTGGTGGACAGTGCGATCAGACGCGCGACCAGCAGTGACAGCCACGTCATCACCACATCGATCAGGCCGTAGATGCCATCGAAGATGATCAGCGAGGAATTGGCCAGAAGACCAAATACCACCGCAGCGGCAGCCAGCAGCAATGAGCCTGCGATGGACAGGCGCAGCACGCCTTGTTCGGTACGCGCATCGAAGAAGCGTTCGGGGGTGGCAGGCATGCGGGAATCCAGCGGGAAATGGGCTGCGGAAGCAGCGCGTTGCCATTCTATCCAGCCTGCGGCACGTCGCCATGACCACGCCCGCACAGCGCCAGGAAAAGTCACCAGACTGGTAACCGTTTGCGGATTGACGGGTGCACACCCGAAGCGTATCGTTTGTACCACGATGACATAGAAGCCTCCGGTGACCCCGGGGGCTTCTTTCGTTTGCGCCGTCGCGCGCTGCGAGGTCACCGCCACCGGCCCTGACGTCCCCGTCGCAGCCGTTCTGTTTTCCGCCCCGATCCTGCCTTTCCCGCGCCGTCCTGGTGATCGTGTGGGGCGCCGCCGTGCGCGCAGGATCGGGGCACTCCACATCCATCAACGAAGGAGGATTCGATGCCCCTGCTGACCCTTGAGCAGTGCCGCGCGCACTGCCGTATCGACGGCGATTTTGACGACGCCATCCTGGGTGACCTGCTGGCCGCAGCCAGCGACGCAGCCGCGGCCTACCTGGGCCGCGAGCTGTACGCCGACCAGGCCGCGCTGGACCAGGCGCTGGACCAGCTGCCGCAGGACATGGCGGCGGCGGTGACCGGGCATGAAGCCGCGGTTGCCGCCGCCAATGCCGAGACCAACGCGGCCAAGGCCAAGGCCATGCGTGATGTGGCCGATCGCCGCCTGGCCGTGGCGACCGCGCGCAGTGCGCGCCTGCTGCAGGGTATGCCGGTCAACGACAGCATCCGTGCAGCGGTGCGCCTGTTGCTGGGCCACCTGTACGCCCATCGCGAAGCCGTGGTCGTCTCTGCGCAGACGTTCGATGCACCGGCAGGCGCCGCTGCCATCGCAATGGAGCTGCCGTTCGGCGTGGCCGCGCTGCTTGATCCGTACCGATCGGCAGCAACGCCATGAACGCCGGCCACTTCAATCGCCGCATCCGCATCGAGCGCCAGGACGGCCAGCTCGATGCGTGGGGGCAGCCGCTGGACGCCTGGCAGCCGGTGGCAGAACTGTGGGCCGCCATCATCGCCGACCGCGCAGACAGCGTGCAGCGGCTGACGCTGGAAAGCCGCCTGCCGGCAACGATCCGGCGCCAGCGCTTCCATGTCCGCTTGGCAGCCGCACGACAGGCAGGCATCCAGGCCGGCATGCGCATCGTGCATGACGGTCGTGTTTTCAACATCACCGGCGTTGCGCCCGACTTCAGCCGGCGCCAGACCACGGTGCTGCTCACCGAACAGTCTTCAGGCATCGCCTGAGCGACGCCAACCAGGACACCGCGATGAGTTACGAAGCACAGCTGCACGCGCTGCTGGCCCCGCTGCTGCAGGGCCGGCTGTATCCCGACCTTCCGCCGGAACCGGTCATCTATCCGTGTGCCGTCTACCAGCAGATGGGTGGACAGTCCGTGTGGTTCAACGAAGGTTCCATTCCCGAACAGAAGCACGCTCGCGTGCAGCTGACCGTCTGGGCAGACAGCCGCGCCCAGGCCAACACCCTGATCCGCAACATCGAGGATCAGGTATGCGCAGGATTGCCGACCGCCGAATCGTTCGGCGCTGCAATTGCCGTGCATGAGCCGATGCTGCACAAGTACGGCGCGCGGCTCGATTTCGGCCTGTGGTACGTCGACCCGTAAACCGCATCACCCGTGCAACACCCCAGCCCGGCATTCGCCGGGCTTTTTTTTATCCAACGAGGAAATACACCATGGCACTCAAGCTTCCCAAGGGCACCCAGTTCGGCTTCGCACCGGTCGTCTCCACCGCGATCGCTACCAGCGCGATCTCCAAGGCTGCGCCGGCGCTGGCCAGCGTTGCCGCCAACAGCGTCGACACCGGCGATGTGGTGGTCATTGAACTGCCGGGCTGGCCGGCCCTGAACAACCGCGCCACCCGCGCCGGTGCTGAAGCCACCGGCAGCGTTGAACTGCTGGGCATCGACACCACCGATACCGTGCTGTTCCCCGGTACCAGCGGTGCCGGTGTACTGCGCAAGGCGGGCGCCTTCGTCGACCTGGACCAGCAGGGCGACCCGACCACCGCCGGTGGCGAGCAGCAGTACTGGAGCGGCACGCTGCTCGAAGACCCGACCGGTCGCCAGGTGCAGATGCCGACCTTCAAGAACGCCAAGACCATCACCCTGCCGCTGTTCTACGATCCGAAGAAGCCGTGGTATTCGGCACTGAAGAACGCTGACGCCAAGGGCGAGCCGGTGATCCTGCGGGCCAAGCTGGTCGGCGGCGACGTGCTGTACTGGTACGGCTACCTGAGCTACAACGGCGACCCGACCATGGCCGCCAACACCCCGATGGGCACCACCGCGACCTTCACCGCGCTGGCAGACTCCATCCTGGTCGAGGGCGCCTGATGTTCCAGGTCAAGGCGCCGGAGAGCTTCAAGAGCACCCTGACCATCGTCGGTCACGGCCGCGAGCAGAAGCTCAACCTGACCTACCGGCACCTGTCGGTAGCCGACTACGCCAGCCTGCTGGAGCGTCTGGGCGATGACACGTTGAGCGTGGCCCAGGCCATCCTGGACATCGTGGTGGACTGGGATGCCGATGTGGCGCTGGACACCGCCGGCGTCGAGCTGGCGCTGCAGCAGCAGGCCGGCCTGGATGGCGCCATCATCGGTGGCTACACCCAGGCCCTGCAGGTCGCACGCAAGGGAAACTGATCGAGGCGGTGGGGGCCCTGTACTGGCGGGCCCCCACCGAGTCCGAGCTGATGAAGCTTGGATTGAAGGCAAAGCACTTTCCACCGCCGCAGGTCGAGCTGTGGCCGGAGTGCGTGCTTCCCATCGAACTTTTCTCGCGGGTTGCCACCCAGTGGCGCGTCGGCGCAGGTGGCCCGATCGGGCTGGATTACAACGTGGTCTACCGGGAGCTGGAGCGCGAAGCGCTCGACGGCGACCAGCATGACGAGGTGATGGCGGCCATCCGCATCATCGAACGCGCTGCCTTGGAGCAGATGCAACAGGAATGAGCCGGCCATCGCGGCAATGCCGATGGCCGATCCCGGCTCCGCCGAAGCGGAGCCGACTCTCCCGAGGAACACTCAATGAGCACTACATCGCCTGGCAGCACACGGACCACCGTGGAGGCCAGCAACGCATTGGAAACGGCCATGCAGGCAGCAAGGCGCGGCATGACCGAGATGACCGGCACCACACAGGAGTTCCAGCGGCAGCTGGAGAAGATCAACACGGTGCAGCAGGCCTTCAATGCCGTGCTGACCACCAGCGCATCATTGGTCACCGCACTGTCCACGCAGCTGACCGCCCTGAACACGCAGCTGCAGGCGGCGGCGAAGGCAGGAACAACCGCAGCGGGCGCGGACGCCGGCAAGGCTGCAAAGAAGGAAGAGAAGGCCCAACAGGACGACAAGGGCCTGGCAGGCATCCGCAAGGGCCTGGGCGGCGCGCTCGGCGACTATATCGGCAAGACCGAAAACACCGCCACGGCTGCCAAGAAAGCCTTCGACAAAGCATTCACCGGCGCCGACGAAGCGTTGAGGAGCTTCGTGACCACCGGCAAGTCCAAGTACAAGGAACTGGCCCAGTCCATCCTGTCCGACCTCAAGATGATCGCCGCACAGCAGGCACTGGTCTGGGGGGCGAGGAAGATCGCCGGCTTGATGGGGGTCGACCTGACGCCCAAGGATGCAGCGACGGACGCGGCGGCGGTGGCTGCAGGCGTGGCGACTGCCAAGGACGCCAAGGCCGGTGATGCCAAGGCGGGCGAAACCAAGGACGCCAAGGACACCAAGGGCACCACAGGACTTTCGGGGTTCCGCAAGGGCTTCGGCAGCGCGCTCGGCGAGTACATGGAAAAGACCGAGAACTCCGCCAAGTCCACCCAGGATGCCTTTTCCAAGGCGTTCACCGGCGCAGAGGCGGCACTGCAGAGCTTCGTGAAGACGGGCAAGTCCAACTACAAGGATCTGGCCAAGTCGATCATCGCCGATCTAAAGATGATCGCCATCCAACAGGCAATCGTCTGGGGCGTCAAAAAGATCGCGGGCCTGTTCGGATATGGCACGGGGGTGGAGGCCAACGCCAACGGTGGCGTCTACCAGTCGCCGAGCCTGTCGGCCTATTCCGGCGGTGTCTACAACACTCCGCAGCTGTTCGCCTTCGCCAAGGGCGCCGGCGTGTTCGGCGAAGCGGGACCGGAAGCGATCATGCCGCTGCGGCGCGGGCCGGACGGCCGCCTGGGTGTGGCCGCGCACGGTGGCGGGGGTGGTGGCGGAGTGGGAGTCAGCATCCGCATCGACAACAACGGTGGCAAGGAAGTCACCACCAACGAAAGCATGCTGCAGCAGTTCGGCAACGAAATCGGCCAGTTCGTGGAACGCAAGTACCGCGAGCTGCAGAGTCGTGACCTGAAGGCAGGTGGTGTGCTCAGCAGGAGTGCCATGCAATGACCGACACCTTCACCTGGCCGGCAACCAGCCAGAGTACTGGAACCACCACCGCCGCAGTGAAGCGCGCGAAGTTCGGAGATGGCTATGCGCAGGCCGCTGCCGATGGCCTGAACGCCACTTCACGCAGTTACCAGCTGCAGTTCGTCGGCAACCGCAAAACGATCAACGAGATCGTGACCTTCCTGGATGGTCATGCCGGCCGCAGCTTCCTGTGGAAAGGGCCACTGGGGCAGGGGCTGTACATGTGTGATTCCTACACCGACAGCCATCTCGGCGGCCAGGTATCGACCATCACCGCCACCTTCGAGCAGACCTTCCACGCGTAGGCATGAGCATGGATCTTCAACGGATCGACCTGGATACCATCCAGCCCAACGGAAAGCGTGGGGAGACCCAGCGGCCGGCCTTCACCAAGATCAACCAGAACTTTCAGCAGGTTGGTCAGGCAGTCGACGGCCTGCCCGGGCAGCTCGCCGATACCATGATGCGCGCGCCGGCACGGCGCAATCGCCTGATCAATGGCAATTTCGACATCTGGCAGCGCGGCAGCAGCTTCGGCATCTCCGGGAACTACACAGCCGACCGATGGTTCCTGCAGATGGGCAACGTCGAAGACGCCGTGTTCAAGCGCAATACTGCAGCGGCAGGCGACAACAACTTCCCGTTCAGCACCTTCACGTTGTCGGTCAGTTCGAGTGGCAATACGGATGGCACAAACCACTTCTTTGTCTTCGAGCAGCGCGTGGAAGACGTCCGCAACTTCGCGGGCGTGGAGAGCACCGTTTCGTTCCTGGTGTTCAACGCCGGCGCCGCCGGGCGGAAGATCGCCCTTGAATTCGCCCAGACCTTTGGCGCGGGGGGAAGCACGCCTGTGCTGGGAATCGCGCCGGAGGTGGTCGAGCTGGCCTCCGGCCTGAACCGGATCCGCAGGACGGTGACCCTGCCTTCCATCTCAGGGAAGGCACTGTCCGGTGACGGTGCGGCCGTGGTCTGCATATGGGTAACGGCGGGCACGCAGTTCGCCAGCCGCACCGCAGGACTGGGCGCGCAACAGGGCCAGCTGTACTTCGGAGAGTTCCAGTGGGAGGCGGGCCCGCTCGCGACGCCGTTCGAGTGGAGGCCGAAGGGGGAAGAGCTGCGGCTGTGCCAACGCTACTACCAGGTGGATGCCACTGGCGTGCCGTTCGACGGTGGATCGCGCTTCAACGCTGGCGTGGGCCTGATTCGGGGCGACAACGCGGTGTACCTCACCTACCGATTCAATCAGCGAATGCGGTCGGTACCCGCGGTCGCCTTCTCGAACCCATCGCAATGGCGGCTGCTCACGGGAGACGGTGCAACCAGCCTGACAGCGCTCAGTGCGGCGGAAGTTACGTCGACCCGCATGACCATCATCGGTGCGCTGAACACTGCCGCAGCGGGTCAGGCCGGCATCCTGCAGAGCGGAGATTCGGCAGCGGAGGGCACTGGATTGACCATGGATGCCGAAATCTGAGGTCCGCGGGAGGGCTGGAGAGCGTTCCTTCGCAACCGAAACCATCAAGGAAACAGCACAAATGCCACGAAAGATCATCGACCTCGATTCCGTTCAACCGAACGGAAAGCGGGGTGAAACACAGCGCCCGGCGTTTACCAAGATCAACGAGAATTTCGCCGAGGTCTACGACGCGTTGACCGAGGTCGCGAAGATCCCGGAAACCGTGGCGAATGCCATCACCGACCGCGTTCCAGGCAGGAATCTGCTCATCAATGGTGCCCTGCAGTTCTGGCAGCGCCGTACATCTGGTCGTGTCGGCACTGGGTCGGGGACGCTGGGCGCGGAAGTGTTCTTCGCCGACCGTTTCACGAACTCGGCGCTGGTCTGCAACCACGACGTACAGCGGGTGGCGTACGACGGGCAGGCCGGATTTCCGGAAGACACACGGTCGATTCTGGTCTGCACCGTATCCGAGGCCATCACCAGAAGTGGCGCCTGGATGGGGCAGAAGATCGAGGGTGTCGGCAGTGCAAGTGGAGACATCACGATCTCGGTATGGGCGAACTCTGATGCGCCCGGTCGCAGTGTGGGCGTGCGTGTCATCCAGGATTTCGGAACCGGCGGCTCACCCTCGCCGCAGGTGGTGCTGGAAGCCGGTGTGCTCACACTGGGCACCACCGCCAAACGTCACAGCATCACGGTGACGTTGCCGAGTACCCGGGGAAAGGTGCTCGGCAGCAACGGCAACGACCACCTCTACGTAGTGTTCGACCTGTGCGGTGCTGGTCAGAAGGGCGAGCTGGTGGCACAGAACGGCTCGTTCGGCTTTACCCAGTTCCAGGTCGAATCGGGCCGCGCAGCGACACGCTTCGACTGGCGGCCGCCAGGTGTGGAACTGGCGTTGTGCCAGCGCTACTACGAGAAGAGCTACAACCTCGACATCGTACCCAACACGGCGCACAACGAAGGGCGCGAGGCATTCTCGATCAACTCACCGGGAATGGCGCATTACCAGAGCGTGCGATTCCAGACGGCAAAGCGCGCCCATCCCTACGTGATGATCATCTCGGCCGACAACATCCAGCAGGATGGGCACATCGCGGAAGACAACATCTCCCGCGTGCCCTGCCTGGTCAACTACGCCTCGCCTTCCGGGTACGAAGTCAGCTGGAACAACAATCCAGGCCGCTGGGGCGGCTGGTGGCATTGGTGGGCCGACGCCGAGCTTTGACGGGGCGCCCGCAGGGAACAGGACGACAGCAATGACGAGAAAAATCATCGACCTCGATACCGTTCAGGCGAACGGTAAGCGGGGTGAAACACAGCGCCCGGCGTTTACCAAGATCAACGACAACTTCGCCGAAGTGTATGGCGCGCTGGATTCGCTGGAAAGCGCATTGCAGAGCGCGGCTCCAGGCAGGAACCGCCTGATCAACGGCAACTTCGATTTCTGGCAGCGGGCCAGCACTGGCACCACCCAAGGCGGCGAGATCTATGTGGCCGATCGTTGGACCGTGGCAGCGCTGAGCTGCACGCATACCGCAAATCGCGGGGCCAATCTTCCTGCCGGCGGTGCCGCGCCGGAATCGCGCCGTTTCCTCAACAGCGTTGTCTCCAAGGTCAGTGCAGGCAGCAGCGCCTATGTCGCACAGAAGGTCGAAGGGGTCGCCACGCTGTCCGACGGCGAAGTGGTGGTTTCCGGCTTCGCCTATGGCCCGCCAGGAAAACGCATCGGTGTTCGTCTCATCCAGCACTTTGGCACCGGTGGTTCGCCGTCCGCCGCGGTCAGCGTAGAGCTGGGAACCGTAGCGGTCACCGCCGCGTCCTGGACCTATTTCCAGCTCAGTGCGCGATTGCCATCGGTGAAGGGGAAGACGCTGGGCAGCAATGCCGACAGCGATTTCCTGTGGCTGGTGGTGGATCTGTGCGCCGATGCCTATGGCGGTGTCATCTCCGGTCAGAGCGGAGAGTTCGGCCTTGCGATGATGCAGCTGGAGCGCGGCGACAGGGCAACGGCATTCGACCTGCGCCCGCTGGCCCACGAGCTGCAGCTGTGCCAGCGCTACTACGAGAAGAGCTACAACCTGGATGTGCCGCCTGGCACGGCCGATGGCATCGGACGCGACAACCAGTTCTACGACCGCAGCGTCGGCGTTGGCAGCACCTCGCATATCCGGTGTCGCGTCCCCAAGCGGGCCATCCCAGCCTACACGGTCTACAGCGATGTGAACGGGCAGGCAGGGCGCATATCCGGCGCAAGCGGCGGCATCGGCACGGTGACGTCCATCGTATATGCCGGCCAGTCCGGCGCACAGGTCAATTACCAATCCGCCGCAGGCAACTGGGGCTCCTCCTTCCATTGGACCGCCGACGCGGAGCTATGACATGTATCAACTGACCGAAGAGATCGACACCATCAAGTGCCTGCAGACCGGTGCCTTCATTCCACGTGGCCACCGTCTGTGGAATGACTATGAAGCCTGGTGTACGGCAGGCAATGAGCCGGAGCCGGTACCGCCGCTGTTCGCACCCGGCTCGGCGCAGTTCCATCGCTTCATCCGCGGAAAGGCGTGGGAGTGGATGGCCCAGTGTGCCCGCGATCGCGGCTATGACAGCATCGAGAGTTGCTGCAGCTACGCGGGCAGTGCGGTGCCGCGCTATGCGCAGGACGCCATCGCCATGATTGCCTGGCGCGACGGGGTCAACCTCGCATTGGAGACTATTGAGTCCACCGCCGAGGAGACCGCGCCGGACTGGCGGCAGGTCCAGGCGCAACTGCCGCAGCCGGATGCATTCGGCTGGCCTGCCGAGCAGGCGCCGGAAATCATCGGCGGCTGAGGAGGACGACGCATGGCACGACGCACAATCGACCTTGATACCGTGCAGCCGAACGGAAAGCGGGGTGAGACGCAACGGCCGGCCTTCACCAAGGTCAATGAGAACTTCGCCGATCTCTACACGGATCTGGATGAACTCGAAACCACGGTGCAGGATCTCCGGCGCAGGCAGAACGGCCGGAACCGGCTGATCAACGGTGACTTCAGGTTCTGGCAACGGGGCAGCAGCCGCACTGTGGTGTCGCCTCTGGCGGTGTATGTTCCCGATCGCTTCCAGGTGGTATGCACTGGGGCGGGGCAGGTCGCGGTGTCACGCCGCAGCTTCGATGCCCCGGCATTCGGGGTCACGGGATTCATGAACTGCGATCTCACCGGATCGACGGCCGCGACCGAGGCGTTCGTCACCCAGCCGGTGGAAGGCGTGCAGACGCTGGCGGGAAGTACCGTGACGCTGAGCATGCAGGCATGGGCCGCGACGCCGGGCTGCCGCATCGGCGTTCGCTTCATCCAGACGTTTGGTACCAATGGGTCTCCGGATGTGACGGTCCGGGCAGGCGTCCAGGAGATCGGCACCGCGGCCGCGCTCAGGTACTTCACCGTCGAGTTGCCATCCATTGCTGGCAAGACCGTGGGAGCCAACAGCAAGCTGCACGCCATCGTCGACTTTGCGACACCCGGTGGTTATGGCGGACAGCTTGTCGGCCAGTCTGGGTCCTTCTCGCTGACCTGCATGCAGTTGGAGAAGGGGGCGACACCTACCGACTACGACATGCGTGATGACGCAACCGAGTTGATGTTGTGCCAGCGGTACTACGAGAAGAGCTTCCCGCTGGAACAGGCACCGCAGCTTGGCATGCCGTCACCGCAGGGCGTCGCCGCCGCGTTCCAGGCAGGCCTGGCGCGCAGTGAGCAGATCTCCTTCAAGGTCGCCAAACGCACTGTGCCCGCACTCACGCTCTACTCCAATAGTGAAGTGGCGCCGGCCCTCGGTTACTGGTCGTTGTTCAACGGCAACGGGTGGTCACGCGGAATGGCTGTCCCGCTGTTCCTTCGTCCCGATGGATTCACGCTTCAGCTTGATTTCGGTTCTGGCCTGACGCCGTTCTATGCCTATCTGGTGGGCGGCAACTGGGCGGCTGACGCCGAGATCTGACCCCCTGGCCGTCAACACCGGCGCACGCAGCGAGGACTGCACATGACACGAAGAATCATCGACCTGGACACCGTCCAGCCCAACGGCAAGCGGGGTGAGACCCAGCGGCCGGCATTCACCAAGATCAACGACAACTTCGCCGAGATCTACGCTGGTCTGGACGACGCGCAATCGGCGCTCATGCATCTGGAAGGCCGCATGGCCGGAAGGAACCCGCTCATCAACGGCGACTTCCGGTTCTGGCAGCGCGGTGCAGCGTTCCCTGCATCCACGGGCTCTCGCCACATCGCTGACCGCTGGGCGGTCAATGCCATCGGCACCAGGGTGGCTGCCTCACGCGAGGATGTGCCTCCAGGCGGCGGCCAGGGAGGGCGCCTGCTGGCTGGGTCGCGCCACCTGCTTCGGCTGGAGGTGCAGAGCGTTGCCGGTGCCGGCAACATGGCGCTGGTCCAACAGCGCATCGAGGATGTCCGGACACTGGCCGGGCGCACCGTCACGATCAGTTTCAAGGCTCGCGCCTCGGTGGACGACTTCCGCATCGGCGTGGAGTTGCAGCAGTCCTACGGAACGGGTGGGTCTACCGCGCGCGACAGCATCGGCGCCTCGGTCGTGCTCGATACGCTGTGGCGATGGCACCAGGTCACCGTGGAAGTTCCCGGTCTTGCCGGCAAGACGCTGGGCCCGGACAGCTACCTGCAACTGAGCTTCTGGCTGGACGCAGGTGCCGATTTCGGCGGCCGCGCGTTCGCCGCCGGGCAGAAGAGCGGCAGCGTGCAAGTGGCCGAAGTGCAGATCGAAGAAGGCGATACCGCCACCGACTTCGACCGCCGGTCCGAAGCACTGGAGCTGCTGTTGTGCCAGCGCTACTACGAGACGGTGGATGTAAACCGGATCATCGGCATCACCTACACCGCCAACGGCGACACGCGAGCGTGCATCCCGTTCAAGGTGCGCAAACGCTCAGCACCCAGAATCTCCTCGCCGTCCACCGCGCTGAACCTGGTGGGCTTCGGCAATGCCGGCAACCTGGTCAACTTCGACGGCGGAGCGCCCAGCTGGCAGTCCACGGTTGACGCGGCAGTCATCGCCTCGATGCCGAACAACATGCAGCTCTGGGGCGCGGTGGTGGTGTGGTCGACCACCTCGCAGGTGCTGGTCCAGGCCGATGCGGAGCTCTGAGCCATGACAACCCCCGCTCCGCAGGCGCCAAAGCACGCCTGCTTCACCACCACTGCCTCGCTGCGCCCAGGCCACCACGTCATCGTACCGTGCGGCCAGGAACGGTACCCCGTGCCACCCCCTCTTCCCAATGCCGCACAGGAGAACACCCCATGATCACCGCCGATGCCCAGCAGCTTGAGCCGGGTGGCCGCATCACCGTCTATGAACTCGACGCCAGCAGTTTCGGCGCCGACAAGCTCTTCTTCCACGCGCACCTGCAGAGTGGCCTCATCTGGTGGCAGGGCCAGGAATATGGCCCCTGGCCGATCGAGGCCAGCGGCTTCGAGCGCACCAGCGACCAGCCGCCGAACCCGCGCCTGCGCGTGAGCAACATCGATGGCCGCATCACCGCCATGTGCCTGTTGTTCGATGACCTGGTCGGTGCCCGCATCATCCGCCGGCAGACACTGGCCAAGTACCTGGATGCCGCCAACTTCGAGGAAGGCAATCCCAGCGCGGATCCTGGCGAGCACTTCCCTGATGAAGTCTGGTTCATCGAGCGCAAGATCGGTGAGGACAAGCAGATGGTCGAATTCGAGCTGACCACCGCGATCGATCTCAATGGGCAGCAGCTGCCGGGCAGGCAGATCATCGCCGGCATGTGTGGCTGGCTGGTGCGTGGCGGTTATCGCGGCGCGTACTGCGGCTACAACGGTCCAGCGGTGGCCGACAGCGACGACGTCGCCACCGATGATCCGGCGCGTGACCAGTGCGGCGGTCGGGTACGCAGCTGCAAGCTGCGCTTCGGCCAGGACAAGCCGCTGCCCTATGGCGGCTTCCCCGCCGCGGGCCTGTTGCGCTCCTGATCGATCCCCTCCCGAATTCCACTTTCCAGGCCCGCCCGCGCGGGCCTTTTTCATGGGTGAAACATGCAACCGACAACCCTGCAGGCCATCCAGGCGCACGCCGTGGCCGAGTACCCGCGCGAATGCTGCGGGCTGATCGTGGCCATTGAAGGCCACGAACGCTATCTTCCCTGCCGCAACGTGGCCGCCACGCCCAGCGAGCATTTCCGCCTGCCCGCTGAGGACTATGCCGTGGCCGAGGACAAGGGCGAGGTGCTGGCCCTGGTGCACAGCCATCCCGATGCCGCCGCAACGCCGTCCGACGCCGATCGGGTCATGTGCGAGCGCAGCGGGCTGACCTGGCACATCGTCAGCGTCGGCCAGGTAACAGGCGAGGCACCGCTGTGCGGTGATCTGCAGACCCTGCATCCCACTGGCTACATGGCACCGTTGGTCGGTCGCCAGTTCGCCCACGGTGTGCTGGACTGCTACAGCCTGGTCCGCGATTTCCACGCACGCGAACTGGGCATCCCGCTGTCCGAGTACGAACGCCAGGACGACTGGTGGAGCCACGGCCAGGACCTGTACAGCCTTGAACGGCTGCACGCCGAGGGCTTCGACCTGATCGAGGGCGAGCCGCAGCGGGGCGACATGATCCTGATGCAGATCCGCTCGCCGGTCACCAACCACGCGGGCATCTACCTCGGCGACGGGCAGATGCTGCACCACCTGCATGGCCGCCTGTCCGAGACCGTGCCCTACGGCGGCATGTGGGCCGAGCGCACCCGCTGCATCGTCCGCCATCGCGAGGTGCGCCATGACTGACCGTCTTCGTACGATCCGCCTGTACGGCAAGCTGGGTGCCCGCTTTGGGCGCAGGTTCCGGCTGGCGGTGAACAGCCCGGCCGAGGCGGTGCATGCACTGTGCACCATGCTGCCAGGATTCCAGCAGTACCTGATGGGCGCAAAGGCCAAGGGCATGGAGTTTGCCGTGTTCAACGGGCGGCAGAACCTGTCGCGGGATCAGCTGCACGACCCGCCCGGACAGGATGACATCCGCATCGCGCCGGTTCTGGTGGGCAGCAAGCGGGGAGGCATTCTGCAGACGATCATGGGCGTTGTTTTGATTGTTGTTGGCGTCTACATGAACATTGCGGCCGGTGGATCCGGTACCGGATTCATCCAGATGGGTGTGGGCATGGTGGTCGGTGGCGTCGCCCAGATGCTCTCCCCCCAGCCAAAAGGCCTGGGTGCCAAAGACACACCCGAAAACGCGCCCAGCTACAGCATGAACGGCACCGTCAACACGCAGGCGCAAGGCAACCCCGTGCCGGTCGCCTATGGCGGCCATGACACCAAGGGCATGTTCATCGGCTCGGCCGTGATCAGCGGCGGCATCCTGGCGGAGGACCAGTTTTGAATCAGACCACTCATCCCACGCCGCGCACGCGTGGCGCAGCCACGCCAGTGCTGGCGGGCGCCAAGAAGGGCGCGAGCAACGCCCGAACCCCGGTCGAAACCGCCGACAGCCTGCACTCGATGGCGGTGGCCCGCATCATCGACCTCGCCAGCGAGGGCGAGATCCGTGGCCTGGTTGCCGGCAAGCAGTCGATCTACCTGGACCAGGTGCCGATCGAGAATCCGGACGGCACGCTGAACTTCTCCGGCGTGGACGTGCAGACGCGTTCCGGCACCCAGGACCAGGAGCACATCAGCGGCTTCCCCTCCATCGAGAACGAAGTCGGGGTCAACGTCGAGCTGCGCAGTGATGCGCCGGTGGTGCGCACCGTATCGGGTGCCGATCTGTCAGCCGTCCGTATCCGCTTTGCGGTGCCGGCGTTGCAGAAGACCAACACCGAGAACGGCGACACTGAAGGCTACCGGATCATGTACGCGGTGGATCTGTCCACCGACGGCGGCCCGTTCAGCACGGTGCTGACCGATGCCTTCAGCGGCAAGACCACCAGCCAGTACGAGCGCAGCCGCCGCATCGATCTGCCTGCCGGCAGCCAGTGGCAGGTGCGCATCCGCCGGCTGACCGCCAACGCCAACAGCAGCACTATCGCCGATACCATCAACGTGCTGTCGATGACCGAGATCATCGATGCCAAGCTGCGCTATCCGAACTGTGCGTTGGCGGCGGTGCAGGTTGATGCCAGCCAGTTCCAGAACATTCCCACCCGGTCCTACCAGCTATGGGGCCGCATCGTACGCATCCCCTCCAACTACGATCCGCTCAGCCGTCTCTACAGCGGTGTGTGGGACGGTACCTTCAAGAGTGGCTGGACCAACAATCCGGCCTGGGTGTTCTTCGACATCGTCACCAACGATCGCTTCGGCCTGGGCCATCGTGTTCCGCTGGACTGGGTGGACAAGTGGCGGCTGTACCAGATCGCGCGCTACTGCGATGAACTGGTCAGCGATGGCCAGGGCGGCAAGGAGCCGCGCTTCACCTGCAGCCTGTATCTGCAGACCCGCGCCGAGGCCTATCGCGTGTTGCAGGACATCGCCACCATGTTCCGCGGCATCAGCTTCTATGCGGCGGGGCAGGTGATGGCCTCGGCCGACATGCCCAAGGACCCGGTGCTGACCTACAGCCAGGCCAACGTCATCGAAGGGCGTTTCCACTATGCTGGCAGCAGCCGCACGGCGCGGCACACGGTGGCCCTGGTGTCGTGGATCGATCCGGACGACTTCGGTCGGCAGAAGGTCGAAGTGGTCCAGCACCTGCCCGGCGTGGCCCGCTACGGCATCAACCAAACTGAAGTGACGGCGGTGGGTTGCCACTCACGTTCGCAGGCGCAGCGCGTGGGCAACCACATCCTGCATACCGAGATGCTGGAAACCGAGACGATCAGCTTCTCGGTGGGCCTGGATGCGCTGGGCTGCATGCCCGGTGATGTGATCCAGGTGGCCGACCCGAACCGCGCCGGCCGCCGCAATGCGGGCCGCATCCGTAGTGCGGGCACGCGCAGCCTGGTGCTGGACCGGATGCCGGAACAGATCGCGGCCGGTGACACCCTGCGTGCCACCCTGCCCAGCGGGCAGACCGAAGCACGCACGGTGCAGTCGGTGGACGGCGAGACGGTGACCGTCAGCGCGCCCTGGTCGGCGGTGCCGGTGGCGCAGTCGGTCTGGGCATTGGAATCGCCGGAGCTGGCCCTGCAGCACTATCGCGTGCTGTCGATCAGCGAAGGCGAGGACCTGACCTATCAGATCACCGCGCTCAAGCACGTGCCGGGCAAGTACGCCGCCATCGACGACGGCACGCGCCTGGAGCAGCCGCCGATCAGCATCATCCCGCCCAGCGTGCAGCCGGCACCGGCCAACGTGCGGATGGCCTCGCATGTGGTGGTCGACCAGGGCATCGCTACCTCCGTGCTCACGATCGAGTGGGATGCTGCGGACAAGGCGATCGGCTATGACGTGGAATGGCGCCGTGGTGATCTCAACTGGGTCCGCGTCGGCCGCGTCGGGACGCAGAGCCTGGAAGTGCGGGGCGTCTACGCCGGCCAGTATCTGGCGCGCGTACGCGCGGTCAATGCGCTGGGCGCGGTGTCGCAGCCGACGCTCAGCGCGCTCACCGCCATTGAAGGCAAGACGACGCCGCCACCGGCATTGACCTCGCTGACCGCGCGCAGCAGGGTGTTCGGCATCGAGCTGGGCTGGCAATTCCCGGCAGGCGCCACGGATACCGAACGCACGGAGCTCTGGTACAGCACCAGCCCGGATCGCGCAGCGGCCATCAAGCTTGGCGACTTCGCCTATCCACAGTCGCGGCACCAGATGAACGGTCTCGCGGCGGGCGCACGCTTCTGGTTCTGGGGGCGCCTGGTCGATCGCAGCGGCAACGTGGGTCCGTGGCATCCGGTGGAGATGGGTGTTCTGGGCGAGTCCAGCAGCAACCCATCGGACTACGACGCCTATTTCGCCGGCCGCATCAACGAAAGCGCGCTGGGCCAACAGTTGAAGGGCAAGATCGAGCGCGTCACCGAAGTGCTGCCGCTGGTCTGGGATGCCGAGGCAACCTACAGCCCAGGGCAGACCGTCATCCACGACGGCAGGATCTGGAGCTGGCAGGGCGCCGCTGCAGGCAACGAGACGCCGCCGGGCAGCCACTGGAAGAACATCGGCGACGCGATCGCCGAGGCGGGTGCCATCGTCGGCCGTGTCGACCAGCTGGAAATGGACGTGACCGACGTCGATGGCAAGGTGGCTGCGCAGGGGCAGAAGGTCGACGGCCTGTTCGCCCAGGTCAGCGACCACACTGCCGGCGAGGAGGACTACAACGTCGGCGAGAACGATGTCAGCGCCGGTGCCATCACCGTCTACAGCGTGATGGCCGAGAAGGACGCGGCACTGGCTAAGCGCGTGGACACGGTCGAAGCGTCCATCGAAGGTGTTCCAGGCAAGATCGAGGGCGTCAGCGCCGCGGTCCAGCAGGTCTCGCAGGCCGTGGTCAACCTGGATGGCAAGGTCAGCGCGACCTATACGGTCAAGGCGCAGATCACCAGCGCCGGGCAGATCTACATGGCCGGCATGGGTCTGGGCGTGGAGCAGCAGCCAGATGGCAGCTATCAGAGCCAGATCCTGATGCAGGCTGATCGCTTCGCGCTGATCAACACCAACAGCGGGCAGGTCAGTGCGCCCTTCGTGGTGCAGGGCGGGCAGACCTTCATCAGCCAGGCACTGATCGGCAACGGCTGGATCCAGAACGCCATGATCGGCGATGTGATCCAGTCCAATGCGGTCGGTGCCGGCGGGCAACCGCGATGGAGGCTCGACAAGAACGGCACGCTGACGATGAACGGCCCCGAGAACGGCGGCCGCCTGACCATCAATGACAGTGTCATCCACGTTTACGACAGCAACGGCCGCGTCCGCGTCCGCATGGGGATCTGGTAATGGCAACAGGTATGCAGATATTCGGCCCGGATGGGCAGATGTGGTTCGACACCAATGATCGTGCCGGCAAGATCATGGGCACTCTCTCGGTCGTTGGAAGCTCGTCCAGCAGCGTGGGCCTGGCCGGCCTGGGTGAGCCATTTGCCATCCTGCCCAGCCCTGGCTCCGACAGTTGGCAGGACCAGAATGGCAATCAGTTTTCCGCGCCTGCGCTGGGGTACATGTCGTTTGTCGACGGCGGCAATACATTGCGGATGCAGTTCACGTTCTCGCCGATTGCCAACCCGACTGCTTCCATCTACTACGGAGTCTTCTGATGTCTGTTGGTCTTGAAGTCACCAATGACAGCGGCGTTCCGGTTCTTGTGAACGCACATTCCTTCGTCTTCTTTTCGATAGCCAAGGGCACGCAGTCCATTGCAAGCAATACGTCCGCCTATGGCGCGAGCGGGTTTGTAAGCCTTCCCGCACAGAGCGTGCCGTACCTGGTGTTCATCCGCTGCAATGGCGGATCCGCACAGGTGATGTCAGCGCTGAATGGCTTTTACTGGAGCATGGGGCAAGGGACCACCAGCTTCGAGTGGTGGGCATGGGGGCGGGCGGTCAACAGTGGAAGTACAGGCATGCAGGTCTACAACGCCGACGGATCCATCCAGTGGGATATGTCAAACCGTCCACTGCGCATCGCTGGTTTGGTCGATAAATCGGGTGGAAGTGTTCCAGGCTTTACCGAGATGTCCACCGACAATGTGAGGCAAGGGCCACTGTTCAACGGTCCTGGTGAGAATCTCGCCTATCTGATGTCCGACATTGGACTGTGCCATGACATCTACGCCTACTACGGAAGTGGCCCGACCATTCGCGGCAACATGCGCTATCAGCCGTACATCAATACTCCAAATGCTTCGCAGGTGCGATTGAACTACTGCAGGCGTAGAGAGAACCGTCAACGTTCGTTGAGCGGCGCGTCCTACCAGAGTTTCACGGGGCAGTTGCCGAACTTCCTGATTGCCGCACACACCTACTAGCCTGAATCAGGCCCGTGCAGGCGGCCATTTGAGCCGCCTGGGCCTAGACTGCGCCCCTCCTACGCTCCTCGACGACGCACTGCAGTGATCACGCCACCCTGACCCTTGCCGCACATCGGCAGCCGGCCCGCCCGGCTCAGGATGGTCGGCCTGCTCGAATCGATGATGACCCTGCAGATCGTCGAGGACATCACCGAGACGCCCAGCGAGCGCAACCGCGAATGCGTCGGCCAGGGCGTGGCGAATACGGTCACCGGTTTCCTCGGCGGCATGGCCGGCTGCGCGATGATCGGCCAGTCGGTCATCAACGTGACGTCCGGTGGCCGTGGCCGCCTGTCCTGCCTGGTGGCCGGCGTGCTGCTGCTGGTGCTGGTGGTGTACGGCAGCGACCTGGTGCGGCAGATCCCGATGGCCGCTCTGGTGGCGGTGATGATCATGGTCAGCATCGGCACCTTCAGCTGGCGATCGCTGCGCGACCTGCGCACGCATCCGCGCAGTTCCTCGGCCGTGATGCTGCTGACCGTGGTGGTCACCGTGGCCACCCACGACCTGGCCAAGGGCGTGCTCAGTGGCGTGCTGTTGTCGGCGCTGTTCTTCGCGCGCAAGGTTGGCCGCATGCTGGATGTGCAGCGCGAGGATGTCGCAGACACGCAGGTCTACCGCGTACGCGGGCAGGTGTTCTTCGCGTCCGCCGGCCAGCTGGGCGCCGCGTTCGACTACCAGCATGTGGCACCGAAGGTGCAGATCGACCTGCGTGATGCCCATCTGTGGGATCTGACGGCGGTGGCCGCGCTGGAACGCGCGCAGGAAAAGCTGGCCGCGCATGGGGCGGGGGTGACGGTGGTGGGCCTGAATGCGGCCAGCCAGACGTTGATCGAACAGGTAGGCGGGCGCGGAGGCGGGCATTGAGGTTCCAGCGTCCGCGTCTGAGACGACGTGCACGCATTCTGAATCCAGTCAGGCACCTGAAACCGGCGCCGTCGTAGCATTGCCCGCGTGATGGGGCCGATGGACGGCCCCTCCTTGCCGGCACCCGCTGGCGACACGCAAGGGAGAAACTGGCAATGCAGGCATTGGGCGCGCTTGGGCGCAGCGAACGGGTCGGCGTCGGCCATGGGTATTGGAAGGTGCTGGCCCTGTGCCTGGCGCTCACCGCATGCCAGGCGCCTTCTTCCCAGGCATCGACCGAAACGGCGGCCCCCGCGTCGATTGCTGCGGCATCGCCGACAGCCCCTTCCGGCCCGGCATCGGCAGATTCCCTCCACTACCCGGATGCGTCCTATACCGACGGTCGCCTGCGCCCAGCCTATGGCTGGTGTGTGGATGGGGTGGAAGATGCAGGCAAGCTCCAGGCCTGCGGCAAGGACGAACTCGCCTACCAGGAAGGGCGTCTCGAAGCGGCGGCCAGCAAGGCGCTGGCCGGACTCGACGGCGCTGCCCGGACGGCATTCCAGGCCACCCAGGCGAGCTGGCGCAGCGATACAGACCGTTATTGCCGCGATGTCCCCAACAGCAGCGTGCAGCAGCTGCAGGGCGCGCAGGAATGCCGCCTGTACCGTGTTGCCAACCGTGCCGACCAGCTGCTGGCGCAGAGCGCGCCGCCGGATACCTCGTATACCCAGGCAGCGCTGCGTCCGGAATACACCCGTTGCGTGCAGGACGCCCGCGGCATGGACGACCAGTTGGAAGCCTGCGATACGGCCGAGCTCGCCCATCACAAGGCGCTGCTGGAAGCACAGGTCGCGCGACTGATGGACGGCCCCAACGGCCCGGGCAAGGACCGCTGGATGGACGAGCAGGCCAACTGGGCTGCAGACACGGACAAACACTGCAGCCAGGCCACTGACAGCGTGGGCCCGGCGTTGGATGCACAGTCGTGCCTCATCAATCGTTACGCCAACCGTGCGGTGGAACTGCAGAAGGGCGTGTTGGCGCGATGATGAGCCTCGATGGCGGCATTGCAGGGGGCCTCGACGCCGATCCGAAAGCCCGTCTGCTGGCAGGGCAGCGGAATTGACTGCGGTCAAGCCTTCAAGATGTCCTTGAAACGGCAGTTTCGTTGAGATTCGTGAGCATTGGGCATCATGTGAGCGACCTCAACATACGAATTCGCGAACGCGATCGCGAGGACGTTGCGCCGTGCAGATTGCAGTTGGGACAAGGTGCACACATTCTGAATCCAGTCAGGCATCTGAAATCCACGCTGGCGTAGCATGCAATTCCCGATGGGGCCGATGGACGGCCCCGCGTTGACGGGCCACGTGCCTGGATGCCAAGGAGATGCAAGCAATGCAGGGAACAAACCACCTTCCAGCGGCCCCCCGCGAAACGTTCGGCAGGGCCGGGGCCATCGCGCTTGCGCTGGCCCTGGGCCTCAGCCTGGCAGCATGCCAGGCCAAGAGCCCGGAGGCGGATACGGCGGTTGCCCCCGCGGCCGCCGCGCCCGCCACCGCATCGCCGCCCGCCACTGCAGAGCCTGCACGCGCCGCACCTGCCACGACAGCGGCCGATGCCGATGATCAGGACATGCCGCCGCAGCGCCCGGATGATTCCTACAACAAAGCCACGCTGCGGCCGCAGTACGCCACGTGCGTGAACTCCAGCGGCGGCGAGACCCCCGCACTGCAGGCGTGTGGCGATGAGGAGCTTGCCTGGCAGGAGCAGCGACTCGAGCAGGCCTTCATGAAGATCGTCGACGGTCCCGATGGCAAGGACAAGGATAGGCTGATGGACGAGCAGGCCGCCTACATGTCCGATACCAATCGCTACTG
Organism: Stenotrophomonas sp. YJH_SMC_65; assembly: GCF_059369475.1. NCBI lineage: Bacteria > Pseudomonadati > Pseudomonadota > Gammaproteobacteria > Lysobacterales > Lysobacteraceae > Stenotrophomonas > Stenotrophomonas sp. YJH_SMC_65. The sequence continues at coordinate 91,813 of NZ_JCAFSR010000005.1, read as the reverse complement.
CAGCTGGAACCCTGCCGAAGACGGGCAGGGGCAGATGCTGGACGCGCAGTCCTGCCGGATCAATCGCACCGCCAACCGTGCCGACGTGCTGCAGGCACTGACCTCGAAGTAATTCCCCCGCAAAGGAGTGCAGGAAAATGGATGTTGTGACCCAGGCAAAGCAGGCAATGGACAACTGGCATCGCGGCCAGACGTCGGCGCATTTCGAAACCGGAGGTCGCGGCCCCGGCCACGTTTCCACCGGCAGGGGCGACCATGGCGGCGTGTCGTATGGCAGTTACCAGTACGCCACCAACGTTGGCGGCGTGGATGAGTACGTCGCCGCCTCGCGCTATGGCAACCGCTTCAACGGCCTGCAGGCAGGAACCCCGGCCTTCACCGAACGCTGGAAGGAAGTGGCGGCCGCCGATCCGGCAGGGTTTGCCAGGGACCAGCACGACTTCATCCAGCACAAGTACTACGACGTGCAGATGGGCCGCCTGAAGGATGTGGGCATCGATCTCTCCGGCCGTGGTGCGGCCGTGCAGGATGCGCTGTGGAGCACCTCGGTGCAGTACCGCGGCATGACCCGGTCGGTGTTCCAGAAGGGCCTGCAGCAGGCCTATGGCGAAGACTTCAAGCTGACTGAGCTGAGTGACGAGCAGATCGTCCGCGCGGTGCAGGACTACAAGCACGCCAATGTGCAGGTGCACTTCCAGAGCTCGCCCACCCTGTGGGATTCGCTGCGTGATCGTGCGCTCACCGAGAAGACCGCACTGGTCGGGCTGGCGCGCTACGACCAGGTCAACCACAACCCCGAGGCTTACCGGGGCAAGGATTACCAGCAGGTGTTCGGTGAACCTGAGCCCGGCCAGCGCGGCCAGCGCGGCCAGCGTGCGGCGGCATCGGCGATGGCCGACGGCGTGCTGGCACCCGGCGAGCGTGGTACCGAGGTCCAGGCCCTGCAGGCCAAGCTGATCCAGGCCGGCCATAGCGGTCGCAACGGGCAACCGCTGACAGCCGATAGCCACTACGGTGCCAATACCGAGCATGCAGTGCGCGAGTTCCAGCAGGCGCATGGGCTGACCGTCGATGGCAAGGCCGGCCGGCAGACCCTGCAGGCCCTGGATACGGCGGTACGCGAGCACACGCCGGCGCAGCCTGTGGCACCGGCCACGCCTGCACCGGTCACTCCTGCTGCGGCACCCGCACCCGCGACTGCGCGGGAAGCCGATGCCGCCGCCGCGCCCGGTGGCCAGCGCATCGTCGTGGTCGAACCCTTTGGCAACGGCAGCAGCAACCGCACACTGCGCCATGGCACCAGTGGCGAGGATGCCTATCGCGAACTGAAGATCCATCACCCCAACACCAATGCCGAGGCCGTGCGCACCGGCAATGCCGCCAAGGCTGACCGCCCGTCGGCCATGGTCGAGGGCGAACTGGAAACGGTACGGACCCGCGGTGATCGCAACGGCATCCCGCTGGTGCACAAGGATCTGATCCTGAGCAATGCGCGCGGCGATCGGGAGGTGATGATTCCCAATCCGGTCGCCGGGTATGTCCAGGTCAACAATGACAAGTGGAATTCGATCAGCATCTGGAGCCATCCGGCCGGGCATCCGCAGCGCGAACTGGTCGGGCAGGTGCTGCACGGTGCGCGTGGAACCACCCCTTACAAGACCGGTGATTTCGTCGAGTACGGTGCGCCGTTGATCCGCCAGTCCGATGCCGGTACCCCGGGTGCCGTGCACGCTCATATCGAGCTCGAGCCCGATCAGTACCGCAGGTTCCTGGGTGACATGCTCAACGACCGCATCACCCTGGGCGGCAAGGTCCACGCGCAGGGCCCCGAGGCCGCGCAGGCCGCACGCAGTGCACAGCAGGCGCCGATGGCCGATGGCGTGCTGAAGCAGGGCGAGCGCGGCGATGAGGTCAAGGCCCTGCAGGGCAAGCTGGCGGCGCTGGGCTACGCCGGGGCCGACGGCAAGCCGCTGCACGCCGATGGTGTGTATGGCAAGGACACCTTTGCAGCGGTCAAGCAGTTCCAGGCCAACAATGGCCTGGACGACGATGGCAAGGCCGGCCGCAGGACCCTGGCGCAGGTGGATGCGCCCAACGCGGTGAAGGCCGGTATCGCGCCGGCGGCACCGGCCCAGGCCGAACCTGCAGCGCCGGCCAGCATGCGCGACGCCGGGCATGCCGACAACGCGCGCTTCGGCCAGGCTTTGGAGAAGCTGCAGGCGCTCGAACAGCAGCGCGCCCAGGCCGGCCTGAAGCCGCTGTTCGCCAACCCGCAGGAAGCCGAACGAGCGGCTGGCCAGCTGGCCTACGAAAGCAAGGTGTCCGGCATGCGCCAGATCGACCATGTCGTGGCCCGCCCGGACGGCACCGGCCTGTTCGCGGTGCAGGGCGAGCTGGGTGACCCGGCAGCGCAGCGGACCTTCGTCGACCGCCAGCAGGCGGTGTCGCACTCGGTCGAGGCCAGCAGCCGGCAGAGCGAAGCGCTGGACAGTCAGTTCAACCAGCGTGCGCAGGAACAGCAGCAGGAACAGGTTCGCAACCGCGGGTTGTAAGCCACGCGGTGTCCCCGGGGCCGGTCGAGCGGCCAGCCCCGGAGCCACCCGCCGCCATTCAGCCGTCCGGTGTAAACTATTGATCTCACTGGCAATGCCAGTCTCCACGATCAACACCCCGATGACGTCCGCCACCGCCCGTTACGCCGATTCCCTGCGCCTGTCCGTGGCCCCCATGATGGACTGGACCGATCGCCATTGCCGCGTGTTCCATCGCGTGCTGGCACCGGGTGTGCGCCTGTACACGGAAATGGTGCACGCCAACGCGGTCATCCACGGCGATCGCGCGCGCCTGCTCGGCTTCGACCGCAGCGAACAGCCGCTGGCGCTGCAGCTGGGGGGCAGCGATCCCGCGCTGCTGGCGCAGGCTGCGCGCATCGCTGCCGACTGGGGCTACGACGAGGTCAACCTCAACTGCGGCTGCCCGTCCGACCGCGTGCAGGCCGGACGCTTCGGCGCCTGCCTGATGCGCGAGCCGATGCTCGTGGCCGAGTGCGTGGCGGCGATGGTCGATGCCGTCGAGATCCCGGTGACGGTGAAGTGCCGCCTGGGCGTGGACGAGGACAACGACTACGACGTGTTCGCCGCCTTCGTCGACCGCCAGGTCGCCGCAGGTGCCGCGATGGTGGTGGTGCACGCGCGCAACGCGTGGCTGAAGGGCCTGTCGCCGAAGGAGAACCGCGAGGTTCCGCCGCTGAAGTACGACTGGGCCTACCGCCTGAAGCAGGAGCGCCCGGCGCTGCCGGTGGTACTCAACGGCGGCCTGGCCAGCGTCGAGGCGGTGCAGGCGCAGGCCGCGCACGTCGATGGCGTGATGCTGGGCCGCGCGGCCTACCACGATCCCTACCTGCTGCATCAGCTGGAGGCGCTGCAGACCGGCGCCCCGCTGCAGGCCCGCGGCGACCTGCTGCGCGCGCTGCGCCCCTACGTGGAAGCGCGCCTGGGCGAAGGCCTGGCGCTGAAGCACATCACCCGTCACCTGCTCGGCCTGTTCCATGGCCAGCCCGGTGGCCGCGCATTCCGCCAGGTGCTGAGCGAGGGCGCACACCGCCCGGGCGCCGATTGGAGCCTGGTCGAGCAGGCGCTTACCGTGACCGAACGCGACGCTGATCGCGCCGCAGCGTGACCGCTGTCACATTCCTGACTTGACAAGGCGCGGTGATTCGTTCCGAATGTTCACCTAGCTGAACATCGCGGGTCGCGGCCGGAAAAGTTCAGACCGGATTCACTGCCCCAAACCAAGAATTTGCAAAGGATTTGTAAAGCGCCGGGCCCCGAACCCGGCATCCGGATTTACGACTTTTGAACGAATCGCCGTGCTCGGCTAGGATCGCATCGATGTCTTCCGCTCCCTTCCATCGCCGCATTGCCCTGGCCACCTGCGTGGTCCTGTCGGCCGTGCCGCTGTCGTCGGCGCTGGCACAGCAGCCGCCGCGGGGTGAGCAGGGGCGTGCGGAGATGATGGAGCGGGGCGAGCGCGGCAACCGTGGCGACGAGCGTTCGCTGTCCGATGCCGTGCGCCGCGTGCAGCGCACCACGGGTGGTCACATCCTCGGTGCCGAGCGCGTGCCGTTCGATGGTCGTGATATCAACCGGGTGAAGTACATGGACGACCGGGGCCGGGTCCGCTACATGGACGACCCCGCCCCGTCGCGTTCACAGCCGCGCACGCCGCGGTCGGATATGTCATCACTACGCGGCGATAACCCCTGAACAGGGATAGTTGTCGCTATCAACCCGTACCCCACAGGCCTCCGGGCCACACCCAGGACACTAGGGAGAGTTCATGCGTATCCTTCTGGTCGAAGACGAAGCCCCGCTGCGTGAGACCCTGGCAGCCCGGCTCAAGCGCGAAGGCTTTGCCGTCGATGCTGCGCAGGACGGCGAGGAAGGCCTCTACATGGGGCGCGAAGTTCCGTTCGATGTCGGCATCATCGACCTCGGCCTGCCCAAGATGTCGGGCATGGAGCTGATCAAGGCCCTGCGTGATGAAGGCAAGAAGTTCCCGGTGCTGATCCTGACCGCGCGTTCGAGCTGGCAGGACAAGGTCGAGGGCCTGAAGCAGGGTGCCGACGATTACCTGGTCAAGCCGTTCCACGTCGAAGAGCTGCTGGCCCGCGTCAACGCGTTGCTGCGCCGCGCCGCCGGCTGGAGCAAGCCGACCCTGGAATGCGGCCCGGTCGCATTGGACCTCGCCGCCCAGACCGTCAGCGTGGCCGGCAGCAATGTCGACCTGACCAGCTACGAGTACAAGGTGCTGGAGTACCTGATGATGCATGCCGGTGAACTGGTCTCCAAGGCCGACCTCACCGAGCACATCTACCAGCAGGACTTCGACCGCGACTCGAACGTGCTGGAAGTGTTCATCGGCCGCCTGCGCAAGAAGCTGGACCCGGATGGCGAACTGAAGCCGATCGAGACCGTGCGCGGTCGCGGCTACCGTTTCGCGATCCCGCGCAACGAGGGCTGAGCCGGCTCACCCTGGCGATAACACGATGTCCGGCCGTCTGTGGTTCTTCCGACGCTGGCGGCCGCGCTCACTGCAGGCGCGCCAGATGCTCGCCGCGTCCGTGGGCCTGGTGGCGTTCCTGGCCCTGGCCGGTTACGCGCTCGACGCTGCCTTCGCCGACACGGCGAAGGCGAACCTGCGTGAGCGCCTGAAGAACTACGCCACCTCCTACGCGGCCGGCATCGACTTCACCCGCGACCGCTCGCTGTACATCCGCGAGCAGCCGCCGGATTCCCGCTTCGACGTGCCCGGCAGTGGCCTGTACCTGCAGGTGGTGATGCCGCACGGCAAGGGCAATTCGATGTCCGCTGAAGGCCCGATGCTGCCCACCGTCGGCGGCGGCCTGCTGGCACCGCGCCAGGAGGTGTTCGAAGGCCCGCTGCCGATGATCCAGATCGATGGCAGCCAAGGCTCGGTGTACCGCTACGGCCTCGGCCTGGTCTGGGGCGCCGACGCCGATCCTGCCACCGAATTCCCGTACACCATCTATGTGATGGAAGACTCGCGCGCGCTGGGTGCCCAGCTGCGCGTGTTCCGTGGCCGCGTCTGGTTCTACCTGGGCGGCATCGGCCTGATCCTGCTGCTGCTGCAGACCGTCATCCTGCAGTGGAGCCTGCGCCCGTTGCGCCGGGTGATCACCGAGCTGACCAAGGTGCAGCGCGGCGAGACCGAGCGCATGAGCGAGCGCCACCCGCGCGAGCTGGAACCGCTGACCGACAGCATCAACGCCTTCATCGAAAGCGAGCGCGAGAACCTCGAGCGCCAGCGCAACACCCTGGCCGACCTGGCGCACAGCCTGAAAACGCCGATTGCCGTGTTGCGCACGCAGATGGACAGTGGTGCCGGCGACGGCGCGCTGCGTGAGGAACTGGACGTGCAGCTGCAGCGCATGAACAACCTGGTTTCGTACCAGCTGGCACGCGCGGCCTCGTCGGGCCACAAGCTGTTCTCCGCGCCGCTGCCGATCGAGTCCAACGCCGAGGAAATCGTGCGTGGCCTGGAGAAGGTCTACGCCTCCAAGGGCGTGCTGTGCGAGTTCGACATCGACCCGGCGGCACGCTTCCACGGCGAACCGGGCGACCTGCAGGAACTGCTCGGCAACCTGCTGGAGAACGCCTTCAAGTGGGCCAACCGCCGCGTGCTGTTGACCGCGCAGCCGCTGCCGGCCCCGAACGCGCGCCGCGCCGGCCTGCTGCTGGCGGTGGATGACGACGGCCCGGGCATTGCCCCGGACGACATCGGCAAGGTGCTGCAGCGTGGCGTGCGTGGCGACGAGCGCGTGCAGGGCCACGGCATCGGCCTGTCGATCGTGCAGGACCTGATCAAGGATTACCGCGGCGAACTGACCGTGGGCCGTTCGGCCGAACTGGGCGGCGCCCGCTTCGAAGTGCGCCTGCCGCCAGGGCCGTAAGCCTCGTTGATCGGTAGTGCTGGCCGCTGGCCGGCAACCAAGCAATGCCATCGAAGATCATGGGGTTGCCGGCCAGCGGCCGGCACTACCGCATTGCGATCCTGGGCGGCTCGCCGTAGAACCGTCGCAGCTGCGCCGCCACCTCCGGCAACGCCTGCTGCAGCAGATCCGGTGCCGAGAAGTGGTACTCGCTGGCCACCGCGAAGAACTCTTCCGGCGCCTCGGCCGCATACGGATCGATCAGCGTCTCTTCGCCTGCGTCCACCTGCGCACAGAACGCGTCGTAGGCGCGCTGGAACGTGCCCGCCCACTCGCGCTGCCATTCGCGCGGCAGCGGCGGCGTACCGTCCATCGCACCATCGAGCGCATCCAGCTTGTGCACCATCTCGTGCACCGCCACGCAGTAGCCCTCGTGCGGCGCCGCCAGGTCGGCCTGCACATCGGCCCAGGACAGGATCAACGGACCGCTGTCCCACGACTCGCCGATCAGCTCGTCATCCCACTCGTGCAGCACGCCAGCCGCATCCATGTGGCTGCGGTGCACGCGGAAGGCATCGGGGTAGACGATCAGCTGCGACCAGCCCTCCAGCCCCACCTCACCGAACGCCAGCAGCGGCAGGCAGCACAGCGCGGCCAGCAGCACGCCGTCACCGGCCTGCTGCTGCAGCTCACCGATCGGGGTGATGGTCTTCTCGTGCAGGAAGCGCGTGGCCAGTACGCGCAGGCGCGCGCGGCGTTCGTCGTCCAGTCCGTCCAGCCAGGCCGCGCGGCGGCAGGCGTGTTCCCACAGTGCATCGTCGATCGGCCGCGGCGTAGGCCGCAGCCACTGCAGCAACGACTTGATCAGCGGAACATTCCCGGCAGGTAGCTGTGCCACTTCGGCGCACGGATGCGCTGCAGCACGTCATCGTCGCTGCCGCCGCCCCCGGTGCTGGTGGCACTGCTGGCCGCAGGGCGTACCGGTGTCGGCTTGGTGGTCGCAGCCGAGGCAGTCGCGGTCGGCGCGCGCTGCGAGGCGGCATCACCGTTGGAGGACACGCAGGCGCCGCGGCTGTCGTCCAGCGCTGCCGTCGCAGACGCCGCGAAGGGCATCATCAGCAGGATCAGGCAATGGGCATAACGGCGCATTGACGACATCCACGTTAAGGGAGGGTGAGTTCCCGATTCTAGCCCGAACCCGGCGCCCCGTTGGAAGCCCCCGCGGAACCCAGCGTGGCGGGCGTCGCTGGCGGCTTTCCCGCATAATTCCTGCCTGACTTTGTGGAAGCTGCCGTGGACGATCGCCAATTGCTGGCCAAACTCGCTGCCGGTCGCCTGTCCGGCGACGCCCTGGCCCGTGAGCTGGGCCAGACCCGTGCGGCTATTTGGAAGCGTATTCAAGGGCTTAGGGCCGCCGGTGTGGATGTCGAGGGCCGTGCCGGCGAGGGCTATGGCCTGACCCGCCCGGTTGACCTGCTGGACCCGGCGGCGATCCGTGGTGGCCTGCCGGCCGGGGTCCTGCCGCTGCTGCACGACCTGCAGGTGGCCTGGACGGTGGACTCCACCAACGCTGAATTGCTGCGGTGCAGCGCGCCCCAGCGCGGGGTCAGCGTGCTGCTGGCCGAACGCCAGACCGGTGGCCGTGGCCGTCGTGGCCGCACCTGGGCCTCGCCGCTGGCCGCGCATATCTACCTGTCGGTGCTGCGCCTGTACTCCGGTGGCCTCGGCCGCCTGGCCGGGCTGAGCCTGGTGGCCGGCATCGCCGTGGCTGAAGCGCTGCACGACCTGGGCTATGCCCAGGCACAGCTGAAGTGGCCGAACGACCTGATCGTCGATGGCAAGCGCAAGCTGGTCGGCCTGCTCGCAGAGGGCGGTGGCGAATACGCCGGCCCGGCGCGCGCGGTGATCGGCATCGGCATCAACACGCACATGCCGCCGTCGTTCGCCGAGCAGATCAGCCAGCCGTGGGTGGACCTGGACACCCTGGCCGGGAAGCCGGTGGACCGCAACGTGGTCGTTGCCGCCGTGCTGGCCCGTCTGCTGCCGGCGCTGGAGGAATTCGATCGCGAAGGCCTCGCTCCGTTCCTGCCGCGCTACGCCGCCTTCGACATGCTGGCCGGCCGCGAAGTACGCGTGGAACTGGACGGGCAGTGGCAGCACGGTACCGCGCTTGGCCTGGCCGATGACGGCGCATTGCGCGTGCGCATCGATGGCCAGGAGCGCCTGCTGCACGCCGGCGAAGTCAGCGTGAGGGCAGCATGAGCGATTGGTTGTTCGACCTCGGCAACTCGCGCTTCAAGTTCGCGCCGTTGCAGGGTGACCGTGCCGGTGACGTGCAGGCCTGGGCGCATGGCGCCGAAGGCATGGCCGGGCAGCCGCCGCACAGCCTGCCCAGCGGTACCACCGCGTTCGTGGCCAGCGTGGCCGCACCCTCGCTGACCAGCGCCATGCTTGACCAGCTGCAACGCCGCTTTGAAAACGTGCACGTGGTGCGCACCAGCGCCGAATGCGCCGGTGTGCGCATTGCCTACGCCAAGCCGGAAAAGTTCGGCGTCGACCGCTTCCTGGCCCTGCTGGCTGCCGCAAAGGTACAGCGCCCGGTGCTGGTGGTCGGCGTGGGCACCGCGCTGACGCTTGACCTGCTCGACGCCGACGGCCAGCACCATGGTGGCCGCATTTCCGCGTCGCCCACGACCATGCGCGAAGCGCTGCACGCCCGTGCCGTGCAGCTGCCGGCTACCGGCGGCGACTACAGCGAGTTCGCCAACGACACCGCCGATGCGCTGGCCTCCGGTTGTGATGGCGCTGCGGTGGCGCTGATTGAACGCAGTGCGCAGCAGGCGCACGCGCTGCTGGGCGTAGCGCCCTCGCTGCTGGTGCACGGTGGCGGCGCACCGGCACTGATGCCGTTGCTGCCGGGTGCCGACTACCACCCCTCGCTGGTGCTGGATGGCCTCGCCCGCTGGGCGGTGCACCAGCCCGCAGGCTAGTATCCGCGCATGCTGACCCGTGCCCTGATCGTCGTACTGGCCGTTCTCAATCTTGGCGTCGCCTGCTGGTGGCTGCTGCGCGATGCACCGCAGCCGCCTGCGCCTGCACCGCAACCGGCTGGTGTCGCCGAGCTGCGCTGGGTGCCCGGTGGCGCGGATGCCAATGCCGCAGCCGAGGCCACCGCCGCCGCCCCGACCGCACCGCTGATGGAGCGCGAACCGGCCGCGAAGACCGCAGTGGCTGCGACGCCCGCACCCGCGCCGGCCGTGCCGGCCAAGCCGGAAATTCCCAAGCCGCAGACGGCTGACGCTGCGCCGGTTGCTGCCGCCGCCAAGCCGGCAACACCGCCTGCACCCGTTCCGGCACCGGAAAAGCCCGTAACCCCGCCCGCGGCCGCCGAGCCGCCGCGCTGCGTCGCGCTGGGCCCGTTCGCCGACCGCGCTGCCGCGACCGGTGCGCAAGGCAAGGCCGGCACGCTGCTCAGCCAGGTGCGCCTGCGCGAACAGCCCGCTGCCAGCGGCAGCGCCCGTTACCGCGTGATGCTGCCGGCCGCCGCCAACCGTGATGAAGCGCAGGCCACCGTGAAACGTATCGTCGCCGCCGGCCTGAGCGACTACTACATTATCAGCCAGGGGGAGGAGGCCAACGCCGTGGCGCTGGGCCAGTACCGCAATCGCGAAGGCGCCGAGCGCCGCATGGCAGCGGTGCAGGCCGCCGGCTTCCAGCCGCGCCTGGTGGCCAGCGGCGACGCCGGCCAATGGTGGCTGGAAGGACAACTGGCGGCGGGCACGCAGCCGGCCCAGGCCCAGCAGCGCAGCGGGGCGGCACAGAGCCGGTCGCTGGAATGCACGCGGTTGCGCTAGAATCCCCGGACCGCGGCGATGCCGCCGGTGCACCACCCATGCCGCTTTAGCTCAGTTGGTAGAGCAACTGTCTTGTAACTCGGACGCGGTTGTTGTAGTGACCGGCCGGAAGGCTAAGCGCGGCAAGGCTTTAGGCTCGCCAGCGCGTAGACTGCGGGGAAAGCCGGACACGGTTTGAGCAAGAGAAGTACGACATCGCCGCTTTAGCTCAGTCGGTAGAGCAACTGATTTGTAATCAGTAGGTCGTCCGTTCGAATCGGACAAGCGGCACCATACGTTGGAACAAGAAGGCCGCGACTTTGCGCGGCCTTCTTGTTCCTCACCATTACTGCAGGTGTGGCCATGGCATGCCTTACGTTTTTTCTTTTGCCAAAGCGATGAGCTTGGAGAGTTCGCTCCATGACATTCCACTGACGGAAAATTCGATCTTGTCCGCGTCCTTCGGGATGTCATGGTCAGTAAAAATCTGATTGTGCTTGTAGTGCATCCTCAGTAGGCGGACATTTTCATCAGTCTCGCTTTTCCTTCGTGAGGCCTGCCGGAGGCGATCCCTAGCGTGAAGACCGGCTCCTTGAACAATCCATTCGATCTCGCCCTTCTCGTTCCGATCAGCCAGGTCCTGAACGTAGCCAATGAAGTCTTCTTCCCAATAACGAAATGAGAACTTCGTTCGAGACTTGTCCCAATGCTTCAACAAAATCAAGGATCGAGCATGCTTGAGATCGCGAGCGGCCATCTGGTCTTTGATTCGGCTCAGCATGTAGTTGAGAAGAAGGGCACCTTGATCTGCCGCCGTATTGCTATCGGAACGCATCCTTCTTACGTCTTCGACGTCACAGAATCTTTGCTCTTGAAGATCAACACGAACTGCCGAGGTGGCTTTAAAGAGAGTTTTTACCGAGTAACCAGTGTCCCCATCGACGATGTCAAAAAGCTCCTTTCGTTTTGACTTCGTGCCGACGGCCTCTTTCACAATTCGAATGAGGGTCTCAGCATCCTTACCATCTAGGTCAGTTGAGTAAGGCAACGCAAAGAATGTGCGCAGTAGCTCGCCCAAGTGAGTGACCTGCTCCTTGCTCAGGTAACTCATGCCGAGCCTCCGCCGCAGAAAGCCGGTGAGCCCAGGGGGAGCAGCAGTTCATGTGGCCGCACTTCGAGGCCGAGGGCTAGGCGGTGGATGTTCTCAAGAGTGATGTTCCGCTCGCCGCGCTCGACCTGCCCGAGGTAGCTGCGATCCAAGCCGCAGAGTAGAGCTAGACCCTCTTGGGTGACGTCTTTTGAAAGGCGGATCTCACGAACTCTCGCCCCGAATGCTTGGCGTACCTCAAGCTTCCAACCTTCTGACTGCTCCACCGATTGCGCTCCACGAAGGGAGCACCTATAGTTTACGCGAGAGGATCATGCGTCCACGGACTTTGCGTACCATTTCGAGGATTTTGAGTTGAAGCGTTTTCGCGTGGTTGACCTGTTCTGCGGTTGCGGTGGGATGAGTCGTGGATTTCAACGGACTGGACGATACGACGTCGAGTACGGAGTGGAGTTGGAAAAGCATCCTGCTGCGACTTTCGAAATGAACATCACGAACTCGCTCGGCAATCCCGCACGGGTCTATCAAGGCGACATTCTTGACCTGCTCAAGTCTAAGGATTCGCTATGGGAGGAGCTCAACGCTGCAGGCATCACGGGTCCCGGTCAGATCGACGTACTAATGGGCGGACCTCCATGCCAGGGATTCAGTCGAAATGGGGTGCGTAAGTACGGCGATGAGGGGCTTCGCTTCTATGACGACCCTAGAAATCATCTGTACAAAGCGTTCCTGGACATGTTGGATGCTTTGCGGCCGAAGATCGTTCTGATCGAGAACGTCAGAGAGTTTCTTAACTATGGGGGCGGGAAGTTTTCTCGAGATCTTCTTCAAAGACTGGACGAGTTGGGATACACCGCAGATTACAGAAAGGTTTGTGCGGCCGACTATGGAGTGCCGCAGATTCGTCACAGGGTGTTCTTTGTTGCTGTTAACAGAGAGTTCGCGAACTTGGAAGTGGATCAGTTGCCATTTCCTGCGCCAAAGTTTCAGAAGATTGGTGGTCAGGCGTCACTTTTTGACGGGATGTCCTACCGTACAGTTCGAGACGCCCTTTGGGATCTTCCAAGTCCAACTTACGAGCACGGCGTTGCAATTCCCTACGACAATCGGAAGCGAGTGGGAGATTTCGCGGAAGAAATGAGATCTGCGGCAGGCAAGGTTACGAGCCATGTCGCGCGTGAGCTGAGCACGAAGACACGTGAACGTGTCAAGGCGGTTGGAACGGGTCGGATGAAGCACATTGACGACTCGCTCAAAACCAAGAAGTTCTATGGGAGCGCCTATCGTAGGTTGAGCTGGGATGAGCCCTCTCTCACGATAACAACATGGGTCTACCACGTAGGGTCGGGGAGATTCGCTCATCCTGTTGAAGATAGAGGAATCACGATGCGGGAGGCTGCGCGGCTTCAGAGTTTCGACGATGACTTCCGATTTCCGGACCTTATAAATCCAGTCTCCCAGATGATTGGCAATGCAGTTCCGCCTACCGTGGCGCAGTGCTTTGCTGAGGCGTTCCTGCAACTGCTGGATGGTAAGGTCAAGGCTGGCAAGGTGCGTTCGAGCCGCTCCTCCGCGACAAGGTCCAAAGCATTTGTGTAGTCGTTGCGATTTTGCATTTCGTGAAAATGCTGCGGTCTAGCAGATTGCGCGGCCGCACGGTCTCCCGGACTGGCCCGTATCGCGTCCGGGCGCATCGGCCTTGTCGCTGAGCCGCCCGGACCGTCCCGAGCCTCCTGGACTCACCGGGGTGACCGCACAAACGTTGGCATATTCGCGCGCCGGCTTGTTGCATCATGTGTCGTGTCGGCGCCACCAGCCGCCGACGCCGCCAGGCTTTCGGTGGCCCAAACAGCCGAGGCCCGCCCCGCCGACTGAGGGGAATCACGGATCCTTCTCTGCGACGCACAGCAGGCAGTCCCGACGCGGCACGTCGCCGCGCCGGGAGCCTGCCCGGAGTCACAAGAGATGGAAACGAACCTGCTCGCGGAGCTGCACTCGCTGCCCGACGCCGCCCTGCTCACTGCCGACGAGGCCGCGCAGTTCCTGCGCCTCAAGTACAAGACGCTAGCCTGGTACAGATGCCAGGGCGTCGGCCCGAAGTTCTCCCGCGTCGGCCCGGAGCTGATCCGCTACCGCGTGGGCGACCTGCGCGACTACGCGAGCGGGCACGCGATGGGGGACGGAGTGCATCGCGCCGCCCAGGCCGCGCTCGCCGGCCGCCGCCGTGCCGCCAGCCTTCGCAAGAAGTCGGAGGGCTGACCGATGGTCGCACAAGAAAACACCCACGGCGTGCTAGACCGTGGGCGCAAGGTTACAACCGACCGGGAGACGGAGCCTGCCAGAGCTCACGGGATCAATGATGCCGAGCGGCGCCCCGCCGACACGCCATCATTCGACGACGCCGAGTTTTTGGTCCGCGCCGGCTACGAGCTGGTCCCCCTGAGGGGTGGCAGCAAGGCGCCGAGGGATCGTGACTGGCCGAACCGCCGCTACGACCCCGCCGCCGTGCTGGCCGAGGCGCGAGCCCGCGGCGGCAACCTGGGCGTGCGGCTTCGCGCGACCGACCTGGTCGTGGACGTGGATCCGCGCAACGGGGGCGACGACTCGCTCCGCGCGCTGGTCGCCGACACTGGCCTCGACCCGGGCGGATGCCCGCACGTCGCGACTGGCGGAGGCGGGCACCACTACTACCTGCGGAAGCCGGAGGGGCTCGCAACTGTCGGCATGCTGTCGAAGTACCCCGGAATCGACTTCAAGAAGCAGGGCGGGCAGGTGGTCGCCCCCGGCTCGCTTCACCCCGAGACCGGGCGCCGCTACGAGTCCGAGTTCTGGATGCTCGGCCCGGACGAGACGCCCAACGCGCCGGACGCGCTGCTCGAACTGCTGCGCGTCCGCCAGGTCGAGATGCCCGAGGGAACCTGCGACGCCGACAGGTGGGGCGAGGTCACGCCGGAGCAGCTCGCCGCCGCGCTGGCCGACCTGCCGCCCGACAACTACGGCGAGGGCACGCACGACGACTGGTTCCAGCTCATGTGCGCATGCCACCACGCGACCGCGGGCGCGGGCCGTGAGGAGTTCATCGCCTGGAGCACGCAGGCCGCAGGCTACGGCGATCATGCCGAAAGCATCGGCTATCGCTGGGACTCGCTCGCGTCCCGCACGGGCCAGGGCGGCAGGCCGACCACGGTACGCCACCTGCACCAGGTGCTCGCGAGGCACGGCATCGGCATCCCTCACGGGGCGCCAGAGGATGACTTCGACGCATACGAAGATCCGGCCGAACTCGGCCGAGGCGTGGACGACGCGGCGCTGCGCGAGCCGCCGAGGCCCGAAGGCAAGGCCGCCGTCCTGGATGAGATGAACGCCCAGCACTGCGTCGTCATGGAAAACGGCAAGTTCCGCGTCTTCACCGAGGAGTTCGACCCGGTGCTCGGCAGGCACTTCTACCAGCGATCCACCAAGGAGGACTTCCAGAACCTGTACTGCAACAGCTTCGTGGAGCAGGTCAACGACAGGCCGACGACGCGAGCGCAGTTCTGGCTCAAGCACCCGCAGCGGCGCCAGTACAAGGGCGTCATCTTCGACCCGTCGGGCGACCACGGCGGCTGGCTGAACCTGTGGCGCGGCTGGGCTGTCGAGCCGGCGCCGGGCGACTGGGCGCTGCTGGACCAGCTCATCCGCGAGGTGCTGACCGACGGCGACCCGCAGGGCCACCGCTACGTGCTGAACTGGATCGCCGCCATGTTCCAGCGCCCGTCCGAGGCCGCCGAGGTTGCGATCGCGTTCAAGGGCGCGAAGGGCACGGGCAAGGGAACGCTCGGCCGCGTACTCCAGCACATCGCGGGGGCGCACGGCCTGCACATCAGCTCGCCGGAGCACATCACTGGTCGCTTCAACTCGCACCTGCAGAACTGCATCTGCCTGTTCGCCGACGAGGCGTTCTGGGCGGGCGACAAGTCGGGCGAGGCGAAGCTCAAGGCACTGGTGACGGAGCCGACGGTCGCCTACGAGGGCAAGGGCCGCGACGCCGTGATGGGCAAGAACCTGATCCACATCGTCATGGCGTCCAACTCCGACTGGGTGGTCCCCGCTGGCCTGGACGGCGAGCGGCGCTTCGCGGTGTTCGAGGTGAACGACTCCCGCAAGGACGACCATGGGTTCTTCGACGCGCTGAACCGCCAGCTCGACGAGGGCGGCCGCGCGGCCTTCCTGCACGACATGCTCGCGCGCGACATCCGGGGCTGGCACCCGCGCAAGGACATCCCGCAGAACGGCGCGCTCGCCGAGCAGAAGCTGCGCGGCATGGACGTCGAGTTTTCCTGGTGGTACTCGCTGCTGTATTCGGCCGAGCTGCCCGGCTACGACGAGGGGCGGGACTGGGAGGCAGGCGAGGTCGAGCTCGACAAGGTCGACCTGTACGACAGCTACCTGGCGTTCGCACGCAGCCGCACCAGACACCCGAGGCCGCTGCCCGGCTTGGCGAAGGTGCTGCTCGCAAAGGTTGGCGTTGAATCGCGGCAGATCAGGAGCGGCACCCGAAAGGACAAGCGCGTGTACGCCGTCCCCGCACTCGACCAGGCGCGCGCCACGTTCGCCGAAATCGTCAAGGCAAGCCCCTCGCAGCTCTGGGGCTGAAGGAGCACGGCATCAATACCGTGCGACGCGCGGCGCGTCGCACGGCTTCTCTTTGCTCGTTTTGCTTTTCGGATCATGCGCTTAGGTTTCGGCGAACGATCTGAACGATTTTTTCGGCTCCGAAATCGTTTTAGGATTTTCGGAGCCACGCAGACCCCGCCGACGCCCCAGACAGTCGCGGGGAGATGACCGATTCGTTGTCGGTGAGAAATATGCTGTGCATGTTGTTCAAGTTGTTCATAGATCAATAAAGCTAAGTAAAACAAAGAAAAACAACGAACAGCTTTGCGCACGGATTCCGAGTTGCCCTTGAGAAAGTCGTGCTGCGCGTCGAGTGCGGGAGTCGGCGTGGACTGAGCCTGGCCGAGCGCGGCGAGCGTGGCGACCGATGCGGGGAGCGCGGCTGATCGTCCTTCCGACCGTGTGCGTTCTGTCCCTCGCGCGCGAGGCGAACAGGCCGAGCGCTCCCCACCGACGCACGCCACCTAATCAGGCATCGGATGGCCGACGCCATCCAAGCCGTTGATCCGACTGCTTGAACGATGGCGTGCCTGCGCGCGTAAGCACGACACGATCACGCCGTAAGCCATTTTTCATGGAGGCGGCGACCGTGCCATCTGTCCCCAACTCGTTCTCGCCCGAGCGGCGCGAAGTGTTCTTCCAGGTGCTGGAGGACACGTGCTCGCCCAAGCAGGCCGCTGCGGCGGCCGGCATCAGCAGGCAGACGGCCTTCTACCACAAGGCCAACGACATCGAGTTCCGCACCCGGTGGGAGAAGGCCATCGAGGTCGCTCTGGACGCGCTGCTGGACGAGGCGTACAGGCGCGCCGCGATCGGCTACGACGAGCCCGTGATCCACGGGGGACGCCTCGCCACCACCGCGGACCCGCAGACCGGCGAGGAGAGGCCGCTCACCGTGCGCAAGCACAGCGATAGGCTGCTGGAGGTGCTGCTCAAGTTCCGATACGGCGAGCAGATGGCCGACCGGCTGAGCGTGAAGGTCGAGGACACGGGTCTGTCGGCCGACGCCCTGCTGGCGATGCCCGCCGACGAGCGCGCCCAGCTGGTGGCGCTGCTCTCCAAGTACAACGCGAATAGGGAGCAGGACGATGAGTGAGAACCTGACGGTCGCCGAGGTGGTGCAGCGCGCGGCCCAGATCGACGCCATGCTGGACGCGATCAAAGACACGGCACCCGACGCGGTCCAGGCGATGGGCGGGCGCGACGCCTTGGCCCGACGCAGCGAGATGACCTGCATCGGCCCGGTGCCGCGCCTGGACGCGGACGAGTGGGAGCGCATGTCGCAGGAGTACGAGGCGCGGCGCGAGCATGGCAGCATCAACCGCGGGAGCTAGTCACAGCCACCCAGTCAATACCCTCCTATTTGAACCACTGATCCTTGATGTGGTTCGAGACCTCGTCACTCAGGTTCTGCCAAGCTGCATTGTTGTTGGTGGCATCTGCCACGAACAGGGAATCGTTGCGGTCCATCGTTGCCCAGACTTTATCAACGGCCTGGGCTGCCGTGTAGTTGGAATTGACGTACCAGACGGACTTATGGACCTTTGCCCACGAGCCTAGGGCTTTGATCGCATCAATAACCTTCGAGTAATCCTGCCCTGGGCTGTACAGGTCGTAAGACACAATCAGATTGTTCGCCATTCGTTGTCTCCCCCTGTGCGCATCGGTTCGATGCAGCTAGATGAAACCATGGGCGCGTCGCAAATCCTGCGACGACTTCAGCCCTCTAACATTCCATCGGCGGGCGGCGCCACGCCAAGCCCATGATCCGCAAGCCGCAGTGACGACGGCAGCTTCGAGGGAAACACGTCCGGAGAACGATGGCGTTCGCGGCCAGCGCACCCCGACACATTGAACGCATCCGGTCAGCGCATTGGCGCGCAGACCACCCCGAGGCCGGGGATGCGCTCGTGACAGGCGACCGGAGGACCACAACCCACCGGAGCACACGAGCCATGAAGATCACCCTCAGCGACACGCCCCTCCTCAGCACCCAGCAGATCGGCGAGCTCGCCTCGACCCTGGACCTGCTGCACAAGCGCACCCTCGCCGCCATCGAGCGGCTGAACAAGGACATCGCGACCCGCAAGCAGCAGATCGCCGCGCGCTGGAAGAGCGCCCCCGGCATCGGCATGGGGGACGTCGCGCGCTTCGCCGAGACCGAGACGCTCGCCACCGTCCGCGAGATCAAGGACAACTCCAAGGCCGAGCTCGACAAGATCATCAAGGACGCGGGCGCCCCGCACGCCCAGCTGGTCGGCCAGCGCCAGTTCTACGACTCCCCGGCGAAGGTCCTGGCCCGTGCGGCCCTGGGCGACCCGAAGCGCACCGAGTACCTCCAGCAGCTCCAGCACGCCGGCCCCGCCGAGCTCGGCCACATGGCCCAGGTCGCCGTCGGCACGCGCAACGTCGCCCTGGCCTCGGCCGTGCTGTCCCTGATCGACCGCATGCCCAGCAAGGACCGCCCGGTCGGCCCGGTCGAGCTGGCGTCGGCGATGAGGCAGGACGACTTCCTGAAGGTCCAGGAGTACATCAAGCTGGGCGACGCGCGCCTCCAGGGCATCCTGGTCGCCATCCGCGCCTGGAACGCCGGCAGGTCCAACCCGCTGAGCTCGGTCCAGCTGGCCATGCGCGAGCGGGACATCGACCACGACCTGATCGCGGGCGACGGCGATGACTGACCGACGCGCCCACTACCCGCCGTGCCACCCGGCGATGTTGGCGCTCGCGGCCCTGGTCGCGGCGATCCAGCACCGTTGCGACCCGTTCCCCGAGCTGGAGGCCGCCGCCGCCCGCAACGGCGTGGCCGTCGGCTCCGAGCAGTTCGACGAGGCCGCGGCGCTGGCCGGTCAGCCCTACTGCCGCGCGCTGGACCTGTACGTGGACCGCGAGACCAAGCGCCGGGCGGACGCCCTGGGGTCGGGGATGGCGCACCTGGCCTTCCTCCCGGTCTGATCCGAGCAAACCCGGCCGGGTTGGTTAGGTGCGCAGAGGGCAACGGGTGGCCCGGCCGTGTTTCGGAGGGGATGTCTTCACGGCATCCCCTTCTTTTTCATGATCCTTTTGGAGGATCACTCACTACTTGGGCATCGAAGGGTGGCGTTTCATCTACATCAGTGGCCAGAGGTGCGGGGTCGTCAGGGGACTTACGAAAGGCGTTGCCCTTGTGCGCTCTCGCGACTGACATCTCGACGATCCTCTCGATTACGCGCTCTGGCGTGTTCCATTTCATCACAAGTCGACCAGGATCCATTCCATACTCGGCAACGATGTCTCGAAGTTGATCCAGTGATAGCTTTTCGAGTGCGCTACGTAGGCCCGATTCGCTGTCGCGTGCGACCTGAACAGGATCGAGCACGGCAGGAGCGCGCCGATTCTTCCCGCGCTTTGCCTCGTTCGCATCCACTTGTCTTGGGCTTTCCGCTCTTGCTGACTTGCGCCTACTTGATGCCGAGTCCAAGGCGTCGGTAAGTGCAGCCTCGAAGTCGGGGTTGCGCTCCGCCTCCTCGATCACCACACGGATCAAGCGATTGAGTGTGTTTCTAAGACTCACGACTCTCCCTCCAGATCGCTCCAAATCTCCTGAGCCAACTCGATGAAGGTCGAGGTCAGGCCATTTGGATCGGAGCCGTACTTCTGCCTAAGCGTTCTTTTATGCGCGGTGTACTCCGCTGCCGCCGACGCTGTGTTGGTTTGCTTGATCTTCGTCGCGTACACATCGGGGAAGTTTGCATCCGTCTGGAGTTGCCTCAGTACGGTGTTGTGCACCGTCGAGTTGGCTTGGTACTTGGTGATGACGATACCTAACGGGTCAATCTCCTCACCAATTGCCTGTGCGAATTCACCAACGCGGGTCACGATCTGAGGGATACCGTAGGTCGAGAGGTGGTCAGGAATAGTCGGAATGATGTAGGCGTCCGACAGGCGTAGACCATTCAGAGTGACGATGCCCAAGTTCGGCGGGCAATCGACAATGACGATGTCGTAGTCATCCAGTCTTGATTTGACTGCCCGCCAAAGAAGTTCGACAGGGTTCACGGCGTAGAACTTCCCCGATGGCGCGGACGCGAGTTGATCCTGCACATCAATCAAATCCAGGCTAGACGGCAGTAGGTCGATGGTCCTGGCCTCATGGACATCGCCTACCCGCTTCTGAAGCGTGGCGTCCAGGTCGAACTTCTTTACATCAGGATTCATTGCGTCCTTAAACAACTGAGCGAGCGTGTGCCCTCGGTCGTTCAGCTCAAGCCACTTGTCTTCCCCAAGCAACATGATGGTTGCATTGGTTTGCGGGTCGAGGTCGATGACCAAGACCTTCTTCCGCATCTCTGCTGAGAAGACTTCTGCCAAGGCTACGGACGTAGTCGTCTTCGCCACACCACCTTTCAAGTTGATCGTAGAAATCACATGCGCCATCGGAGTATTCCTTTTGTTTCGCCTTAGCCAAGTTCGAATTTGCGATCGCCGGAAGATCGGCCCAGAACCTAGCTCCGTAACCGGAGTAGGGAAGTCGGCTGCCCGCACCCGCCAATTGGCGACTGCTTGACGCGACACCCCGGCTATCTCGGCGATCTCCCCTATCCCCACCAATTCATCGGTTTGTTCAGTCACGCTCATGCCCTGTGAACATCATTCACAGAATCAGTGTACAGCGTACACAGGGCTGGTCAAGGGGGGCTCCCGGATCGAGGGAACCGCGACCTAATGCCTGCGTGCCCACCAACGCTTAGGAGAACGCCATGAAGCTGGAAGAAAGGCCCACCAAGGAACTGCTGGCCCTGCACAACCGGATCGCTGACAAGCCCGCAGGCCCCAAAACCTTCGCGACCCGGGGCAAGCTCGTAACCAGGATCGAGCAGATCGCGGCCGACAAAAACATCGACCTCGCCTCGCTCGGGCAGCCGAAGAAGCCCAAGGCGACCGCGAAGCGCGCAGAGCCGAAGGCCGGCTTCGTCGAGACGCCCGAAGCGAACGAGAAAAAGCCGCGCGGGCTCGGCGTCGGTGCGCTCGCACGCGCGATCCTGATGGACCCAGCGGGCTACCCGCACGCGCTGGTGGCGGACATGGTCAACGCGCAGATCGAGGGCGCGGCGGCGACTGCAAAGAGCGTTCGCTGGTACGCCAACGACATGCGCAAGAAGGGCGTCGAGGTGCCGCCGCGTCAGAAGCACCACCCGGCCGACATGGATGAGAAGCAGTCGGCCGAGGCGCTGTCCACGGTTCGGGTGGTTGCGCCCGTGCCATCCGACGGCTGACTGCCTTCTCCCGCCGTGTGCGAAAAAGGGCCACCGTCGAGGTGGCCCTTTCGTTTCATCGCCTTGTACGTATTGGCGCGCCGACCGCGGATCAGGTGGACAGCCTCGGCGGCCATGTGCCCGGCTCGTGCACGAGGCCGAGGGCATCGATGATGTACTTCGACGCGCGTTCCTGATGCTCGCGCAGGTGGTCGATCGACGGGTGCAGGTATCCCATCGTGACGCCTCCGCTGGACGCGCTGTGGTTCAGCAGAAACCGCAGCTCCAGCAGTGGGACACCCGCCTGCAACGCGAGGGATGCGTATGCGTGCCTCAGCGCGTGGCCGGTGAGGTCGCCCAGCTCGTGCTGCTGGACCTCCGCCACCCGGCCCGACGCCGAGTCGGCTGGGAACAGGTAGGACGTCTTGCGCCTCACGCCTTCGGCCTCCACCTCGCGGTGGGCGAGCAGGTCGGCGAGCGCAGACGACAGCGGCAGATCGAACTTCTTGGCCGCGCCGCCCTTGGGGTTCGGCACGTGCAGGTGGCCATCGCCGAGATCCGCGCGCCTCGCCTCGCAGGATGCCGTCCGGCGCATGCCCGAAAGCAGCATGAACAGTTGGAGGTCGCGGCGCACCGGGTTGCCCAGCGACAGGACCGCCTTGCCCCATGCCTTGAGCTTGTCGGGGCTGGCGTCCACCTCCCGTCGGCGCATGCCGTTCATGTCCACGTTGCCCACCGGGTTCGGTGGCAGGTCGGGGAACTGTCGCAGTGCGCGGTTGTAGACCGAGCGCAGCACCCGCATGGTGTTGTCGCCCGAGGTGGCGCCGCTCCTCTCGGTGATCCGGCGGTGGCGCTCGCGCACGCCCTGACGGTCCGCGCCGATCTCGGCCAGCGGCCTGTCCAGCCAGTCTTTGAGGTAGTAGGTGACATGGTACTCGTAGCCGCTGCGGGTCTTGTCCGCCAGCCGCCGGGAGTTCAGGTGCAGGTCCAGCCCCTCCCGCAAGGTGATGCCGCGCGCCTTGGCCTTTCGGCGCTCCTCGTTCGGGTTGGTGCCGCCGCGCATGCCTACCAGCGTTTGTCGGGCGGCGTCTCGGGCCTGCTTGGCATCCATCGCCGGGTGGTCGCCCAGCTTTGTCCTGACCTGACGCCCGTTGACGAGGGACTGGACGTAGAAGCTGCGCTTGGTGGGGGTGACGATGAGGTAGAACCCCCGCATCTCGGTGTCGGCGTATAGGACCGACTTGCCCTGGTCGGGCTTCGGGGTCCTTTCGACGAGGGACTGGGTGATCTTCGACTTCATGCTGGCTCCGTGGGTGGCGGGGCCACGGCACGGACACGGATTCGCACCACAAGGTGCCGTGTTCAGACGCGCCGTTTGTGCCCCTGAAGCCTCATTAAGTCGCGGTTTTTCCTCGGTGTAAGCGGCCCCGGGCCATCCGATTTCAAATCATGGCAAGCTATCCACCCGCCGACTTGTAAACAGTAGGTCATCCGTTCGATTCGGATAAGCGGCACCATCAAACTCCAGTTGTGCAGCTCGACACGGCGGCGCAGTAATCGGTCGAGCACTGCTCCCTGCTGCGTCTCTCCCCTTCTTTTCCTTCCTTGCTGTTATCTCATCTTGCACCTGACGAGGCGCGTCCCACCTGCCTGTGCGCGTGCTTCGTGGTTGATGCGCGTTTCTCGTAGTTGAAAATGTGTAGCCAGTAGGCTACATTTTTCCATGAAGATCCAGCGTACCCGTCAGTTCGCGACATGGATTGACGCTCTCAAGGACGTAACTGCACGCGCTCGCATCCTAGCTCGCATCCTGGCTCGCATCGGTCGGCTCGCCGAAGGCCATCCGGGTGATCACCGCTATCTGGGGGACGGTATTTCCGAACTGCGTATCGATGCAGGGCCGGGCTACCGCCTGTACTACACCCAGTGCGGCAGGCAGTTGCTGATTCTTTTGGTCGGGGGTGACAAAAGCTCACAGCAACGCGATATCGAAAAGGCCAGGGAGATTGCACGTGCCCTGTGAGCGTCGAACCGGCTGTAGGCGAAACGACTCAATACCGAAGTACCGGAGCTGTCCCATCATGGCCATCAAGAGAAAAGTCGAACTCAAATCATTTGATGTGGCCGAGCATCTTCGGACGCCGGAGGAGATGGCGGCTTATCTCGACGCCTGCATCGAAGAAAGCGAGGGCGATTCTGCCTTCATCGCCAAGGCGCTTGGCGATATCGCTCGCGCTCAGGGCATGAGCAAGGTTGCGCGTGCGGCAGGCCTGTCACGCGAGAGTCTGTATCGCGCACTGTCCGGCGAGCGCAGCCCTGATTTCGCGACCATCCTGAAGGTGACCCGGGCCCTGGGTGTGCGATTGCACGCCAGCGCTGCATAAGCGCATGCGCCGATCATGATGCGTCGGCACCGCGTCGGTCGAAGGCGATGGAACGAAAATGAAGGAACCGCCTTTCGCCAGTTTTCTCGCCCCAACCCGCTGAGCCAGCTCAATGCATGACGTGGGCAAATCCATCGATCAACGCCGCACAGACACTGCGACCGCCGCAGCCTCAGCTACGCACCTGCAACGACAGATACTCCGCCAGCCCCCGGCAGGCCAGCATCAGTCCTTCGCGCGTGCTGTCGCCGATATCGTCCTTCTCTTCCCCGTCCACGCGCACGCGTTCGGCGGCGTGATATAGCTCCAACAACGACACCAGACCCACCGCAGCGCGGTCCCGGCGAGCGGCGGCCACGGCTTGGCCGGGTGTGCTGGCCGGTCCTTGCCACGGCTGTCCATCGGCGGCATCACCGGCGCGGATGCGCTGCAGGCAGCTGGGAAGATTGATCGGCGCGGCTGCCTCGTTCGCAGCGGCAAAAGCGGCTTCCAACGGCTGCGCCAGTTCGGGCGGCAGGCGCAGGGCGGCCTCGCCCAGGGTGGCGGTCAGGTAGGGGTGGTGGGTTCTGGACATGCGGGCATCCTCGTCAGGAACAGAGGTGCCGCCACGATAGGGTGGCGGGCGATACGTGGTTTCCAATCCCGGGACTGAATGAGCCGGTGGGCACGAGGCCCCCACGCACCGCCCGCCGTCGATCGGCGAACGGATTGCCAGCCGGCGCCGCTTTTGAGAAGTCGACGCCGGCTGGCAAGCGTATACAGCTTTCAGTCTTCGGGTTGGAAATCCCGGCCACCCCGCTGAAGGTGGCAATTCATCATGCACATGCGAAATCACTGCCTGCCAGTCGTTTGTTTCGATGGCATCGAGTGATCTGAAAGGAAAAATGAATTATCGCGTTTGGCCTGTTTCGAGCAGTGCAATGCCAGAAGCGACAGTTCGCGCAGTGCCGCGAACCACGATACATCCGGCTGTGCCATTGCTGTCGCACGGCCCATCGCGGCCCATCGTGGCCCACGACGTAAAGCTGGCTTAACCGCCCCGGCAGGGCTCCAGGAACACCCTATCAGACCTGAATCCCCAAGCGCGCCGCCGGGTTCTTGATATTCCTCACGGACAGGCCGCGGCGCCCCACCGCATACTGCCGCTACACGCCCACCCTGGGCCCCTTCGGGATCCGCACATGCGTCGCCATGCCCTGTCGCTCACCGTCGCACTGGTGTCCACCGCTTTGGTGGCCCCGGCCATGGCCGCGGTGCCGTTCTTCAACGCCAGCTGCCCGGGCGGTATCGATGTGCACGCCGACGAAGGCGGCCCGGTCTACGTGCAGGGCCGCGAGGCGGCGCTGAAACGCTTCAACGACCGCTACGTCGAAGCACGCGATGCCAATAGCGGCATCACGTTGTCGATCAGCCGCAGCGAGGACGGCACGCCCCAGATCAGCTATACCGGCCGTGGCGGCGCCAATGGCATCTGCCAGGTCAGTACTCGCGGCACACCCGCGCCAGCCGCAAGTGGCGCGCAATCTCACGACGCCGCCGGTGGCGATGCCGCGCTACCGCGCGAAGTCACCTGCGAATCCACTGACGAGCAGCAGGTGTCGTGCGATCTGAATACTCGCGGCAATGTGGAAATCGTGCGCCAGCTCAGCCGCACCCGCTGCGAGGAAGGCAAGAACTGGGGCCTGTCGCGGCACTCGGTGTGGGTCAATGGAGGATGCCGCGCGGTGTTCCGCAACGTGTCTTCGGTGACCACCCCGGCGCCGGCGCGCGATGCCGCGTTGGGCGCCTGCAACATGCGCAAGGGCGCTCAGGGCGCACTGGTCACCCAGATGCCGGTGGGCAGCGATTACCAGGAACTGATCATCGATTATCCCGACGGCCGTTTCCTGTGCATGATGCGCAACAGCGGCCAGGTGCAAAGCCTGACGCCGGTTCGCCACCGCGGCGGTTGAAGCGCAGCGGCACATTCGGCGTTGGCGTATGCCCGGAACGGGGCAACGCAGCACGCATTGCCCCTGTCCCGCTATTGCTGATTCACCGGGTCATTGCCCTTCTTGTAGGAGTACCCGGTGACATCCCAGCCGCCGCCATGGCCGGATGAGGGTTCCACCCAGGTGAATTCCCACGTCTGGATGGAGCCATCGGGAAGCAGGTTCTCCACCCGGTAGATCTCACCGGGAATGCCCTGCTCCGGCAGCTTTCCGGGAATCGATCCGTCCGCGCGTGCAGACGCGCGCCCTACGGAGAACGCCCGCCGTTCCACCTGTACGTTGCCGTAGCCCTGCGGGGCGAACGTCGGCTTTACCCGCTGCGCCACCCAGTCGAGCACTTCGCGTGCGCCCGCCGTCTGCATGGGATACGCGTCGGTGGTCACCGTATGCGTGATACGTTGCGAGGAGGCACTGGCCGCTGACGGAATCAGTCCGCCCAGGGCAATTGCCAGTACCGCAAGTCCATTGAGTGCATGCTTCATGCGTGTGGTGCTCCATGATCGAGGAAGTGAGGCGGCACCTTTAGGGTGCCTGCGCAGGGTGGAGACAACGGCAGCCTAGCGTAAGAGGCGAATCCGACCGGGATGTGAGGTGGATCGCGGAAGGTCCAATTCCTGACGACTCAGCGCTGGAATGCCTGACCGGATACGGCTGCCAGGCTGCGGCGATCTGGCCCATGCCCTGCTGCACCGCCGCGAGTGGTGTCACACAGCTCTGGCTAGACTGTGCTTCTTTTTTCCCACCGCAGGAGGCACCCATGGCCCATCCCATCTCCGTATCCCTGATTGGCGTTCCCACCGATGTCGGTGCGGGCCATCGCGGTGCACGGCTGGGGCCGGAGGCGCTGCGCGTGGCGGGCCTGCCGGAGGCGCTGGAAGCACGTGGTGTGGACGTCCGTGACGTGGGCAATCTGGATGGCCCGCGCAACCCGTGGACCGCGCCGGTGGAAGGCTACCGCCATCTGGATGAAGTGGTGGCGTGGAACCATGCACTGATGGAAGCCAGCTACGCCGAGCTGCAGGCCGGCCGCATGCCCATCATGCTCGGCGGCGACCACTGCCTGGGGATCGGTTCGATCACCGCCGTCGCGCGCTGGTGCCGCGAGCAGGGCAAGACCCTGCGCGTGCTGTGGCTGGATGCGCACTCGGATTTCAACACCAGCGATGTCACCCCGTCGGGCAACATCCACGGCATGCCGGTGGCCTGCCTGTGCGGCCTCGGCCCGGAGGCGCTGACCCACCTGGGCGGCAGCGCACCGGCGATCACCCCGGCGCAGATGCACCAGATCGGCATCCGCTCGGTGGACCCTGAGGAGAAGCGCCTGATCAAGACCCACAAGGTCGATGTGTACGACATGCGCTACATCGATGAGAACGGCATGAAGCGCGCGGTGGAAGCGGCGCTGGCCGGCATCGATGAGAACACCCATCTGCATGTCAGCTTCGACGTCGACTTCCTCGACCCCAGCATCGCACCGGGCGTGGGCACCACGGTGCCGGGTGGGGTGAACTACCGCGAGGCGCAGCTGGTGATGGAGATGATCGCCGACACCGGGCGCATGGGATCGCTGGACATCGTCGAGCTCAACCCCTTGCTGGACAAGCAGAATGCCACCGCCGAACTGGCCGTGGACCTGGTCGAAAGCCTGTTCGGCAAGTCCACCCTGATGCGCGACTGAGGGCCTGGCCTGAACGGATCGCCGATCCGTTCACACCCGCTCCACGCCGCTGCCGCCAGATTGCACTTCACGCGGCGGCGGTGGCAGTGTGCCCTCCCGCCGAGCGACAGAACCCCATCCGCGAATGAAGCGGTGTAGCGGCGAACCCAAGGAGAAGCCCATGAAGCGCGTAGTTGCCCTGATGCTGTTGTCGATGTTCTCGGTGGCCCTGCTGGCCGGTTGCAATACCGTTGCCGGTGCCGGCAAGGACGTGCAGAAGGCCGGTGAAAAAGTTGAGGACGCCGCCAAGGGCAAGTGAGCCCGGCGCGGATTGGAAAGCGAAAAGGCCGGGAATCTTCCCGGCCTTTTTTGTGCGCGCTGTTTGCCGCATGGCCGTCGAAGCGGAGTGAACCATTCAAGCAGGTGAGCATGTATTTCATTGCCGGTTGACCGGTACTCAACAGCCGCTGCGCGAAGCTGGAGCCACGGTAAGAACGCCGTTGCAACCAAGGACTCCCAGCAATGAACAAAGACATCATTTCCGGCAAGTGGTCGCAGCTGAAGGGCAAGGCGCAGGCCAAGTGGGGCGATCTGACCAACGACGACTTCGATGTGGCCGAAGGCAATGCCGAGTATCTGGCCGGCCGCCTGCAGGAACGTTATGGCTGGGCCAAGGACCGCGCGGAGAAGGAAGTGCGCGAGTTCCAGGACGCGGTGAGCAAGGACTACCCGGACTACAAGTAAGCGCTTCGGTTTCCCCCACAACACGACGCCCGCACCGTGAGGTTGCGGGCGTCGTGTTGTCTGCGCCGGACGATCAGCGCGCCGGCGGGTCCGGCACGTAGCGGTTGGGGAACGCCTGCGGTTCGCGCGGCAGGCGCGAGGGCGAATCCACCAGAATGCCGCGCGCACGCAGGTTGCGGGCGCTGTCGTAGCGCAGCTGCAATACCTGTGCGGGGCTGCGGCTGGCGCGCTCGAAGTCGGTATCGCGCACCGAGGACTGCTCGCGCGCACCGTGGCCGGTACCCAGCGCTGGGGCCTGCGACTTGCTGGCGTAGCCTTCGATGCGGCTGGCATTGGCACTGGCACTGGCATCGGCCGCCGCTTCGGCCGCCGGGGCCGGCAGCGGCAGGCCACGGCGCAGGATCGGCTCGGGGCGCCAGCGACGTGCCTCTTCGAACACCGCCACGCCCACAACGCCGATGTTGTCCGGGCGGCCGGTGCGGCTGGCATAGCTGCCGCTGGGGCTGCTGAACACGAACTGCGCCACTTCGTCCTGGCTCTTGCGCCAGCCGGTGATGTCGGCGCGCTGGCCGGGGCTGAGCACGTAGCCGGTCTGCGAGGGATCGGCATCCTCGCCGGAGACGGCGTTGACGCCGTCCACCGACAGCACCACCAGCACCCGGCGCGGGCTGTCGTTGTACAGGCGCACGGCGTAGCGGTGGCCGCGCTCGCCGGCCACCCAGCGCTGGCCCTCGGCGGGGTAGCTGCGCAGTTCGGTGCCACGGTCGCGGTCGACCAGGGTCATGCGCACCGGGCCGCCTTCGTAGGCCGGTGGCGGAGGTGGCGCCGGGCGGAAGCCGGCCAGGGGCAGGATCAGCAGCAGGGGCAGCAGGCGTTTCATCGGGCGTCTCCAGCGGGGTTGGGTGAATGAACGCGCCGCAGGCCCTGACGGGGTTGGTGGCGTGCAAGGTAAACTGGCCCCGTTCATCGAAGGTTACCCCACGCAGTCATGACGACCCGAGTCCTTACCGGCATCACCCCCTCCGGCACGCCCCACCTGGGCAACTACGTTGGCGCCATCCGTCCGGCCATCGCGGCCAGCCGCGCGCCGGGGATCGAGAGCTTCTTCTTCCTGGCCGACCTGCACAGCCTGATCAAGTCGCAGGACCCGCAGCGCACCCAGCGCGCGACCCTGGAGATCGCGGCCAGCTGGCTGGCCTGCGGCCTGGACCCGGAGCATGTGTGGTTCTACCGCCAGAGCGACATCCGCGAGACCACCGAGCTGATGTGGTTCCTGACCGCCATCGCCAGCAAGGGCATCCTCAACCGGGCGCACGCCTACAAGGCGGCAGTGGACAAGAACCGCGAGGAAGGCGTGGACGAGGACGCAGGCGTCAGCGCCGGCCTGTTCATGTACCCGGTGCTGATGGCCGCCGACATCCTGATCTTCAAGGCCAACCAGGTGCCGGTGGGCCGTGACCAGATCCAGCACATCGAGATGGCGCGCGATTTCGCCCAGCGCTTCAACCACGTGTACGGCAAGGAGTACTTCCCGCTGCCGGACGTGGTGATCGATGAGCAGGTGGCGACGCTGGCCGGCCTGGATGGCCGCAAGATGAGCAAGAGCTACCACAACACCATTCCGCTGTTCGTGCCGCGCGAGGAGCTGAAGAAGCTGGTGTTCTCGATCCTGACCGACTCGCGCGCACCGGGTGAGCCGAAGGACACCGAAGGCTCGGCGCTGTTCCAGATGTACCAGGCGTTCGCCACGCCGGAACAGACCGCAGAGTTCGCCAAGGCGTTCGCTGCCGGCATCAGCTGGGGCGACGCCAAGCAGCAGTTGTTCGAGCGCATCGACAGCGAACTGTCGCCGCTGCGCGAGCGCTACAACGCGCTGATGGCCGAGCCGGAGAAGATCGAAGCGCTGCTCAAGCGCCGTGGGCAGCAGCTGCGCGAGCAGTTGGCGGCACCGCTGCTGGAAGAACTGCGCCACGCCGTGGGTCTGCGCGACCTGTCCACGGCGGGCGACATCGCCAGCGAAGATGCCGGCGTGGCCCGCGTGGCGCCGCCGCAATTCAAGCAGTACCGCGAGAAGGACGGCCGGTTCTACTTCAAGCTGACCGCCGGCGACGGCACGCTGCTGATCCAGAGCGAAGGCTTCGATTCGCCGCGTGATGCCGGCCAGCTGATCGCGGTGATCAAGCAGGCCGAGCAGGGCGACCAGCTGCAGAGCGAGCTGTTCAAGCTGGACGCCGAGGTGGACGCCGTGCTGGCCGCACTGGCCGTGCTGCGCGAAGCGGCCTGATCGCCGGGCCTGCCTGCCCTTTGTAGAGTCGAGCCATGCTCGACTTTGCTCCGCCCCTGTAGAGCCGAGCATGGGCTCGGCTCTACAGGGAAGCCCCCCGCCGGCACGACCGTGGCACAGCACCCATGGCATGATGTCCGCGCGCCGCCGGCGCGATGACATGGAGTCTGCGATGGCCTGGTTGTCGCTGCTGCTGTTCCTGCCCTGGTTCCTGCTGCTGGGCAGCCTGTACTGGCTGTTCCCGCGCCAGCCGCGTACCGCGCGGCGGCGCCTGTTCGATGGCACCACCCTGGTACTGGCGTTCGCGCTGAGCATTGTGTCGATGCTGTGGGGCTACCGCATCGGCGTGGTGCAACCCGGCGCCGGCCCGATCTGGCCGCAGGTGCTGGCGGTGCTGTACGCCTACGGCGCGTTCCTGGCGGTGCTGGTGCTGGCGTTGCTGCTGCGACCGCGCTGGCTGGACCGGTAACCCCGCCTTTGTAGAGTCGAGCCATGCTCGACTGCACGCGCCCTCTGTAGAGCCGAGCCCATGCTCGGCTGATGTCTGGCAGAAAGGCAGCCGAGCATGGGCTCGGCTCTACGGAATCTGGACTCCGACCAAAGCCGCATCGAACCCGGGCCGCCTGCGCGCCTACCATGGGCGTCTGTTCCCGATCCTGCCAGGTGCGTGCCGATGACCGCCGACCCCAGCATCCACACCATCGATACCGGCTTCCAGCGCCCGGACTTCGACGCGGCTTACCTGATCGTTGAAAACGGCCGCGCCGCGTTTGTCGACTGCGGCACCGGCCTGTCGGTGCCGGCGATGCTGCAGGCGCTGGCGGATGCCGGCCTGGGCGTGGAAGCGGTGGACTGGTTGCTGCTCACGCACGTGCACCTGGACCACGCCGGCGGCGCCGGCCTGCTGATGCAGCAGCTGCCCAACGCAAAGGCGGTGCTGCACCCGCGCGGTGCGCCGCACATGATCGACCCGACCCGGCTGATCGCCGGTGCCACGGCGGTGTATGGCGCCGAAGAGATCGCGCGCAGCTATGGCCGCATCGAGGCGATTCCGGAGTCGCGCGTGGTGGTGGCCGAAGACGGCCACCGCATCGATCTGGCCGGCCGCGAGCTGGTGCTGCTGCACACGCCGGGTCACGCGCTGCACCACTATTGCGTATGGGATGCGCGCAGCCGCAGCTGGTTCACCGGCGATACCTTCGGTATCTCCTACCGCGAGCTGGACAGCGCGCAGGGCGCTTTCATCTTCCCGACCTCCTCGCCGGTGCAGTTCGACCCGGAGGCGATGAAGGCCTCGATCCAGCGCATGCTGGGCTACGGCCCGCAGGCGATGTACCTGACCCACTACGGTCGTGTGGAACAGGTGGAGAAACTGGCCGGCGACCTGTTCGAGCAGATCGATGCGATGGCCGCCATTGGCCGCCAGTGCGACGGTCGACCGGACCGCCATCGTTGCCTGTTGGCCGCGTTGCAGGCGCTGTATCTGGAACGTGCACAGCTGCATGGCTGTGCGCTGGACGATGCGGCAGTGACCACCGTGCTGGCGATGGATATCGAGCTCAATGCACAGGGCCTGGCCTGCTGGCTGGATCGCATCAGCAGGTAGATCCACGCCCTGCGTGGATGACGCGGGCCCAAGCCGCGCCGTGATGTCACGACCACGTTACACTCTGGTGACTTCCAAGCTAGCCGTGGTACTGCCGTGAATCCGATGCGCGTGTTGCTGCTGTCGTCCTGCCTGTTCGTCGGTGGCCTTGCCCATGCGGCCAACGACCTGCCGGGTGGCGGCATCGATCCGCAGGCGCTGTCGCGCCATGTGCGCGTTCTGGCGTCGGATGAATTCGAGGGCCGCGCGCCGGCCACCGAGGGTGAAGAGCGCACGGTGCAGTACCTGATCGAGCAGTTCCGCAGCTACGGCCTGCAGCCCGGCGGCGTGGATGGCAGCTGGGTGCAGCCGGTCCCGTTGGTGCGCGCGCAGCTGGACGGCCCGGCCAAGGCCAGCCTGTCGCTGAAGCAGGGCAAGCGTGCGCTGGCCAATGGCGTGGACGTGACCCTGCAGAGCCTGCAGCCGCGCAAGCGCGTGCAGATCAGGAATGCGCCGCTGGTGTTCGTCGGCTATGGCATCGATGCGCCGGAACGCCAGTGGAACGACTACAAGGACGTGGACCTGCACGGCAAGATCGCCGTGGTGCTGATCAACGATGCCGATTTCGAAGCCGATGCACCGGGCGCATTCGACGGCAAGGCGGTGACCTACTACGGCCGCTGGACCTACAAGTTCGAGGAAGCCGCACGCCGTGGTGCCGAAGGCGTGCTGATCGTGCACGAGACCGCGCCGGCCGCCTACGGCTGGGCCACGGTGAAGAGCTCGGGCACATCGCCGCTGTTCGACATCGAGCGCGGCCAGGACGAGGCGATGGCGCAGCACACGCCGCTGCGTGGCTGGATGCAGCGCGAGCTGGCCGAGGCGATCTTCGCCGACGCCGGCCTGGACTTTGATGCGGAGAAGCGCAAGGCGATGCGCGCCGACTTCCGCCCGGTGGCACTGGACAACGCCAAGCTGAGCGTGGACTTCGCGCTGAAGCGCGAGCAGGTGGTGACCCGCAACGTGGTGGCCAAGCTGCCCGGTGGCGAGCATGGCGACGAGGCGGTGATCTTCTCTGCGCACTGGGATGCGTTCGGCATCGGCCAGCCCGACGCCAAGGGCGACCGCATCCGCCGCGGTGCGATCGACAACGCCACCGGCGTGGCCACGGTGCTGGAACTGGGCCGGGTGTTCGCCGCCGGCCCGCAGCCGCAGCGCACGCTGTACTTCGTGGCGCTGACCGCCGAAGAGAAGGGCCTGCTGGGCGCCAGCTACTACGCCGCGCACCCGCTGGCGCCGCTGGACAAGACCGCCGCGGTGCTGAACATCGAGATGTTCAGCCCGGATGGCCCGACCCGCGACATCGCGTCGTGGGGCAAGGGCCGGGTCTCGCTGGAAGGCGACCTGGAACGCGTGGCCAAGGCCCGCGGCCGCAGCTACAGCCCGGACCCGAACCTGGAAGCGGGCTTCTTCTACCGCGCTGACCACTTCGCCTTCGCCCGCCTGGGCGTGCCGGCAATCACCATCGGCCCGGGCCTGGACAAGCTGGACGGTGGGGTTGAAGCCGGCCGCGCGCTGCGCGAGAAGTACTTCGCCGATTGCTACCACCAGGCCTGCGATGCCTGGACGCCGCGCTGGGACCCGAGCGGCCACGCTGCCGATACCCTGCTGGTCTACGACCTGGGCGCGGAGCTGGCCAACAGCCGCCGCTGGCCGACGTGGGAAAAGGAATCGGAGTTCCGCGGCGCGCGCGACAAGAGCGAAGCGGCCCGCCGCTGAGGTAGTGCCGGCCGCTGGCCGGCAACTGCCTGCTCTTTCCGGAGGTTCATGAGGTTGCCGGCCAGCGGCCGGCACTACCGAAAGAAGGTGGCGTTGTCGGCCAGCGGCCGGCACTACCAAAGGAATGTTGAGTTGCCGGCCAGCGGCCGGCACGACCGAAAGAATGTGGAGGTGTCGGCCAGCGGGCGGCACGACCGGGTGTTCGTCAGCGCCGGCGCAGCAGCTTCCAGGCGCCCCAGCCGCTGGCGGCGAGCGCTGCCAGATAGCACGCCACCATCGTGCGCAGGCCGACCAGCGATCCGCCGTTGACGCCGCGATGCAGGCGCAGTTGCAGCGAGCTGTGGCCGCTGCCCAGGTCCACTGCCAGCTGCAGCGCCAGTGCGGCGCAGAACAGCAGCAGGGCGATCCCGAAGCCGATGCGTGGCCATGCGGCCTGTGCGCTGGGGCGGCGCAGCAGCCAGGCCAGTGCCGTGGCTGCGGCCAGCGTCACCGCGATCCACATCAGTGGAGGAGCGGGAGACGCAGCGGCCACCGGCATTGCACCGGTGGCCGCGATCAGGGCAACGCGCTTACTTGCGGGTGCCGTCGAGCCAGTTCGGGCCCTTGTTGGTGAGGAAGAACACATAGACCACCAACGATACCGCGATCGTGGCAGTCACGTAGAGGGCGAACCAATCGACGTGGCCGGTCTTCAGCGCGCCCTGGTACAGCAGCGGGGCGGTGCCACCGAACAGCGAGTTGGCCAGCGCATAGCCCAGGCCCACGCCCAGTGCACGCACGTGGGTGGGGAACAGCTCGGCCTTCACCACCGCGTTGATGGAGGTGTAGCCGGTGAGGATGACGAAGGCCAGCGCCAGGGTCAGGAAGGCCAGGGTGGCGTCATGCTGGTGCGGCAGCTGGGTGATCAGGTACCAGCTGTACAGCACGCCGCCGACGCCGAAGAACACCAGCAGGGTCTTGCGGCCGATGATGTCCGACAGCCAGCCACCGACCGGCTGCAGCACCATCAGGAAGGCCAGCACGCCCAGGTTGATCAGGGTGCCGGTCATCGGATCGTTGCCGGCGAAGGCGCTCTGGATCATCTTCGGGCCGTTCACCGAGTAGGTGTAGAAGGCCACGGTGCCGCCGGCGGTGATCAGGAAGCACAGCAGCAGCGGTCGCCACTGGTGCACGAACAGCTCGTACATCGAGCCGGACTTCTGCGCCTTGCCCTCGCGCGCGGCCTCGATGGACGACTCCGACAGCGACTCGTCCATGCCACGGCGCAGCCAGAACACCACCACCGCGGCGATGCCGCCGATGCCGAAGGCGATGCGCCAGCCCCACTCGGAGATTTCCGGCTTGCCCCAGAAGGTCAGCATCAGCAGCAGGGTCAGCTGGGCCAGCACGTGGCCGCCAACCAGGGTGACGTAGTGGAAGGACGACAGGAAGCCGCGGCGGCCGGGAATGGCGGCTTCGGACATGTAGGTGGCGCTGGCGCCGTACTCGCCACCGGTGGCGAAGCCCTGCAGCAGCCGTGCGAACAGCAGGATGACCGCGGCCCAGATGCCGATGCTGGCGGCGGTGGGGGTGATGGCGATCAGGAACGAGCACAGCGCCATCAACGTGACCGAGACGGTCAGCGCCAGGCGGCGGCCATGGCGGTCGGCGAAGCGGCCGAAGAA
The DNA here is from genome assembly GCF_059369475.1 of Stenotrophomonas sp. YJH_SMC_65. NCBI lineage: Bacteria > Pseudomonadati > Pseudomonadota > Gammaproteobacteria > Lysobacterales > Lysobacteraceae > Stenotrophomonas > Stenotrophomonas sp. YJH_SMC_65. Next base: position 56,443 of record NZ_JCAFSR010000005.1, on the reverse strand, counting down.
CCAGGCGCCGATCGGGCGCATCAGGAAGGTCGCGGCGAAGATCGCCCACACGTACATCGTGGAGTTCTTGTCGTCGGGCGAGAAGAACTGCGATTCGAAGTACACGGCGAACACCGAGTACACGTAGACGTCGTACCACTCCACCAGGTTGCCGGCGGAGCCTTTGAGGGTGTTGGAGATCGACCGCCGCAGGGCGGCGCGGTCGTTCGCGGGGACAGCAGGTTGGGGCGTGGTGCTCATCTGGGTGGGAATCCTCGATGCGGCGCGTCCGTGCGCAGGGAAAACGGCGCCCGGCCTTGGGGCGGCGCGGCCGGGCAGCCCTCTTGGTACTGCATCGACCGTCAACACGGGGTAGCAGACCAGAGCAGGGTGCATGGATGGATGACAGCGTGCCACCGCATGGGGTCCCGGACCATACTCAAAACGTCCTAGAATCCGCCTTCCCCCGGCTCCCTGGTGTGTCATGTCGGTTCCCCCCTCTTCGTCTGCGGCTGCCCCCCGGGGTGGCCTTGTCGCGCTGGCACTGCTGCTGGTCTACGTGGTCTGGGGCTCGACCTACCTGGGCATCGCCAAGGCCCTGCACGGCGGCGCACTGCCGCTGACGATGGTCTCCGGCAGCCGCTTCATCATTGCCGGCGGCCTGATGTTCCTGGCGCTGCGCCTGTTCTGGAAGCTGCCGAACCCGACCCTGCGGCAATGGCGCAACCTGGTCATCATGGGCGTGACCATGCTGGTGCTGGGCAACGGCATGGTGGTGCTGGCCGAGCGTGAGGTGTCCTCGGGCCTGGCCGCCACCGCGGTGGCCTCGGTGCCGCTGTGGATGGCGCTGTTCTCGGCGCTGCGCGGGCAGCATGCCAGCCGCGGTGAGTGGCTGGGCATCGCCATCGGCTTCCTCGGTGTGGTCTGGCTCAATGCCGGCAGCAGCCTGACCGCCTCGCCGACCGGGCTGGTGCTGCTGCTGATCGCGCCGATCGGCTGGGCCTTCGGTTCGGTGTGGGCACGCGGGCTGGACCTGCCGGGCCCGTTCATGACCGCGGCCGGGCAGATGATCTGCGGTGGCGTGCTGCTGGTGCTGATCGGCCTGGCGGTCGGCGAGCGCCCGAGCACGCTGCCCGATACCGGTGGCCTGCTGGCGATGGCGTACCTGTGCGTGTTCGGCTCCATCGTCGCGTTCACTGCCTACGTGTGGCTGCTGCAGAACGTGCGCCCGGCGCTGGCCGGCAGCTATGCGTACGTCAATCCGGTGATCGCGGTGCTGCTCGGCGCGCTGCTCAACGGTGAGCGTTTCGGCTGGCGCGACCTGCTGGCGATGGCGGTGATTCTCCTGGGTGTGGTGGTACTGACGATGGCAAGGACGCGAAAGAGATGAGCATGGACGAGAAAGAACAACGCCGGGGCCTGCTGGTCACCGCGTCCACCTTCGTGATCTGGGGCCTGGTGCCGGTGTACTGGCACCTGCTCAACGAGGTGCCTTCGTTCCAGATCATCGCCCACCGCATCATCTGGAGCACCGCGCTGGTGCTGGGCTGGCTGCTGATCAGCTCGCGCCTGGGCTGGTGGCAGAAGATCGCCGCGCAGCCGCGCGCGCTGCCGATCCTGCTGGTGTCGAGCCTGACCATCGCCTTCAACTGGGGCCTGTACATCTGGGCGGTCAACGCCGGTCATGTCATCGAGACCAGCCTGGGCTACTTCATCAACCCGCTGGTGAACGTGCTGCTGGGCGTGCTGGTGCTGAAGGAACGCCTGCGCCGCCTGCAATGGGTGGCGGTGGCGATGGCGGCGGTGGGCGTGGCCTGGCTGACCATCGACGCCGGCACACCGCCGTGGATCGCGCTCGGCCTGGCTTGTTCGTTCGGCCTGTATGGGCTGTTGCGCAAGCTGGTCTCGGTCGACCCGGTGGCCGGCCTGGGCGTGGAAAGCATGTACCTGTTCCTGCCGGCGCTGGCCTTCGCGATCTGGGCGGAAAACGGCCATGGCGGTGCGTTCTTCCATGGCTGGGGCTGGCGCAACGACCTGCTGCTGATCTTCGGTGGCGCAGTCACCGCCGTACCGCTGATCGGCTTTGCCTACGGCGTGAAGCGCATTCCGCTGTCGCTGGTCGGCATCCTGCAGTACATCGCACCGAGCCTGCAGCTGCTGCTGGGCGTGTTCTTCTTCCACGAAGCGTTCGATACCGCCAAGGCGATCGGTTTTGCCGCGATCTGGGCCGGCCTGATCCTGTTCGTCGGCGACAACATCCGCACGATGCGCGCCAAGCGCTAGCGCCGGCGGGGCTGCGGGGTCGGATCCCTCCGCAACGCGGAGGGCTCTGACCCTGTTCTATCCGTCGCGTGGGGTCAGAGCCCTTCGCAGGGCGAAGGGATCCGACCCGCTTCCACCCAAAAAAGAACGGCGCCCCGAGGGGCGCCGTTCTGCTTCCGTCCACGGCCAGGAGAGAGGGATGGCCGTGGCGGGAACGCGGTTGCAGGCTTAGAAGCGCTGCTGGTACTTCATGTACATGAAGCGGCCGATGTCGAAGCCACCGTAGTAGGTGAAGCTGCTGTTCGGCTGGCTGTACATGATCGGACCCTGGTGGTTGAACACGTTGTTCACGCCCAGCGACACGGTGCCATCCCACGGCAGGCTGTAACGCACCTGCAGGTCGTGGAAGGTGTTGGAGCCCACCTTGTTGGTCGGCGACGCGCTGGTGTACGACGAGTTGAAGCCCGGCAGGTTGCACTCATCCATGTACGAGCACTTCTCCTTCATGCTGGAGTAGTAGCGCGCGGTCCAGCCGATGCCGAGGTCGCCATACTGCCAATCCAGGTTGAAGGTGGAGCGCACGCGGAAGTCGCCGGCCCAACCGGTACGCTGTTCCACCGGGGTGGTCGCGGCGCTGTCGTTGCGCTGCTCCAGGTAGTCGGTGTACGTGGTGTTCCAGTTGACGGCGAACTTGCCGAACGCGGTTTCCGGCAGGCGGTAGCGCACGTTGATGTCATAGCCGGCGGTTTCGCGGTAGCCCGCGTTGACCAGCGAGCGGTCCAGCGAGTTGACCTGGCCGTTGCTGCCACGGGTGAAGCGGCCGCAGGCGGCATCCGAACCCTGCACGTAGCACTGTTCCAGGATGTTGGTGGCCGACTCACCGACGATGGCGTTGTCGATGCGGATCTTCCACCAGTCCAGGCTGACGTCCAGGCCCTGCACGAAGTCCGGGCTGTAGACCAGGCCGACGGTCCAGGTCTTGGCGGTTTCCGGCTTCAGGCCCGGGTTGGAACCCGAGCTGAAATCGGTGGTGGCCTGCTGGCCGGGCTTGGTGGCCACGCTGCCATCGCTGTTGAGCTGGCGGAAGTTGGCCGGCACCTTCAGCGCCTGGCAGCGGGCAGCGACGGTCGGGCTGGTGGCGGCGGTACCGAAGGAGGTATCGCACGGATCGGTGAACGAGTCGCGGCTGCTGACGGTGCCGCCGTACAGGTCATCCACGGTCGGCGCACGGAAGCCGGTGCCGTAGGTGGCGCGCACCAGCAGGCTGTCGATCGGCTTCCACTTCAGGCCGAACTTGCTGTTGGTGGTCGAACCGAAGTTGTTGTAGTCCGAGTAGCGGCCGGCCATGTCCAGCGACAGTTCGCGGGCGAACGGCAGGTCGGCCAGCAGCGGCACCTGCAGCTCCAGGTAGACCTCGTTGAGCGAGTAGTTGCCGCGGGTCGGCTGGCCGCTGGTGCCGGCGATCTCGCCCTTCTGCACCATCGTGTCCGGAGTGTAGCTGGCTTCTTCGCTGCGGTGCTCGAAGCCCATCGCGGCCAGGATGTCGCCGGCCGGCAGGGTGAACAGCGAGCCGGAGATGTTGCCGCTGGCGACCTTGGTGGTGCTCTGCATCTTGTCGACGAAGCGGGTGAACAGGTAGTCCTGCACGTCCTGGTTGCTCAGCGAGCCGGGTCCGGTGTAACCCATCGGGGCGGCCGGGTTCCACGGCACGCAGCCGGCGATCACCGCGCCCGGCGCACCGCAGCGGGCCACGTTGCCGTCCATGAAGGACGGGCCGACGGCCAGGTTGACGTGCGGCTGGTACATGCTGCCGGTACCGATGCGCTCGCCTTCGTTGCGGTTGTACATGTAGTTGACGTTCCAGTCCCAGTACCGCGAACCGGTTTCGAAGCTGCCTTCCAGACCAATGCTGGCGCGCTTGGTTTCCAGGTTGTTCTCGGTGCCGCGCGGCAGTTCCTCGGTACGGTGCGCGAACAGCGCATCCTGGCCCCACAGGTTGAACGCGCTGTCCTTGGACAGGGCGGCACGGCTGCCATTGCGGGCCTGTGCGGCGCTGACCGAGTACGGGTAACCGGCCAGGTGCTTGGTCGACTCGCGCTTGCTGTACAACGCGTCGGCGACGATGCGCAGGTTGTCGGTGATCGAGAAGCCACCGTTGGCGAACACCGAGGTGCGTTCCAGGCCTGTCAGCAGGCTCATGTTCGACTTGGTGTTGGCACCATCAGCCGGGTCCGGCGCATGGAAGTTGCCGGCCTTGCCCGGGTCGCCGCCCGGGCCTACCGTCAGGTTCTTGCCACCGACGGTGACGTAGCCCCACGGGGTGTTGCCATTGAGGCCATCGTTGGGGTGGCGCGGGCCGTTGGTGTAACGGCTGAACTCGCGGTCCTTGCCCAGCACCTCATCTTCCTTGGTGCGCTCGGCGCCCACGCTGAACCAGCCGCGCTCGAAGGTCTTGCCGAAGGTCGCGCTGTAGGCGCGCTTCTGGCCGTCACCCTGGCCGTACTGGCCGACATAGACGCTGGCTTCGCCACCATCGAAATTCTTGCGGGTGATGATGTTGACCACGCCGGCGATGGCATCGGAGCCGTACAGCGCGGAGGCGCCGTCGGTCAGCACTTCCACGCGCTCGACGATGGACGACGGGATCGAGGCCAGGTCGGAGTAACCGCCGGCGCTGACGCCCATGCGGCGGCCGTCGATCAGCACCAGGCTGCGTTCCGGGCCCAGGTTGCGCAGGCTGACGTACATGCCGCCGAAGTCGCGCGAGGAGGTCAGCGACGAGGCGCGGCTCATGCTCGGCGCACCGGCGGCAGGAATGTCCTGCAGGATGTCAGCGACGTTGACGTAGCCCTTCTTCTCGATCTCGGCGCGGTTGAGCGCGACCACCGGCTGTGCGGTTTCGACACTGGCCTGGCGGATGCGCGAGCCGGTGATTTCGATGCGGTCGAGGTTGGTCGGGGTATCGCCGGCGCTCTGTGCGAAGGCGGGGGTGGCGCAGCTGGCGGCCAGCGCGATGACGATCGCGTTGCGCAGCGGATTGGTTTTCAGGGACATCCGTGAAATCTCGTGTTTCAGTAAAAACAAGCGCCCGTTCTATGGGCGCGTGGGGTGCTGCAAACCAACGTGGGGGGCGCGATTCTAGAATGTTTCCATTCGTAACTGTTTGTCTCGGCGCCGCTGGAAGTGCGCGAAAATGAATCGCAACCAACAATCCACAGATGCGCTGTGCGCAGCGTCACGCGCGCTGCGTTTGCGATGGGCAGAGGCATCGATAGCGGCACGAAGCTGGCACGCTTGAGTGGTTGCGACAACGCGTCGCAGTACGCGCTTGTATGCAGGCGCGCAGGCGTTGTGATGCACCTGCCCGCATGAAATGCTCTTCGCCTTGTCATCGAAGGCAGGAGACGAAGGAATGATCCAGCTTGAAGAAGCACGCCGTCGCGTGGAGGCTGCACTTGCCAGCGACGATGAGCCGGTTGCCATCACGCATGAGCACGAAGTGGTCGAAGGCTGGCTGTTCTGCTTCCAGTCGCTGCGCTACCTGCAATCCGGCGAAATCTCGGATGCATTGGCCGGCAATGGGCCGATCTTCGTCGACCGGCACACAGGCGAGCAGCACGCGCTGGGCACGGCGTATCCGCCCGAGGAGGTCCTTCGCCAGCATCTGGCCGCGCGCGGCCCCGCCGTCTGATGCTGCGGCGGCGGATTTCTGAGTTGGGCAACGTGAAAGGGACGGAGCCTTCGCTCCGTCCCCTTGCGTGATGCGCAGTCCACCGCTGCGCGATGCTCAGGTTTCGCGCAGCGCCGTGGTGATCGGCAAACGTGCCGCGCGCAGTGCCGGGAACAGGCCGCCGACCAGGCCGATGCCCAGTGCCCATTTCAGGCCGGTCCACAGCAGTTCCGGCGACACATGGAACTTGAACACCACTGCGCTGAAGTTGCTGCCGATGGTGGACACGCTGTAGCCGTTGAACAGCAGCCACGCCACCGCACAGCCGAGCAGGCCACCGAGCAGCGCCAGCAGCATCGTCTCCAGCATCACTGCCGTCACCACCGGCAGGCCGCGGAAGCCGATCGCACGCATGGTGGCGATTTCGCGGGCGCGCGTGGCGACGGCCGCATACATGGTGTTGAGCGCGCCAAACACCGCACCGACCGCCATGATCGTGCCGATCACCTTGCCAAGGATGTCGATCAACTTGGTCAGCCCGCCGCCCTGCTTGCTGTAGTACACGCGGGTGGTTTCCACGTCCAGTTTCAGGCGCGGGTCGGCGGCGACGGCGGCCTTGAACTGATCGAAGCCTGCCTTGCCCTCGGTGCGCACGCTGATCGACTGCCAGGCGCTGCGCTGGTAGGTGGTGGCCAGCGTATCGGCGTCGGTCCACAGTTCCGAATCATGCGCATCGCCGGTGGCGAACACACCCACTACGGTCCAGGTCTGGTTGCCCAGGGTCAGTGTCCTGCCCACCTCCATGTCGCGGAACTGGCCCTTGGCGCCCTGGCCGACCACGATCTCGCGCAGGCCAGTGGCGAACTTGCGCCCCTCGACGATCCTGACCTTGTCATGCACCGCCCATGCCTGCGGGCCCACGCCGCGGAACTGCGCGTTGACGTCGGTGCCATCGGACTTCGACACCAGGTTGACCACCTGCGACAGCTCCGGCGACAGCAGCGGCCGGCCCTGCGCATCGCGGCTGATGCCGGGCAGGGTGGACAGCATCGGTACCTGCTCGCGGGTGATCACTGAGTTGGTCTCGGCCTGCGAGCCACCGCGCAGCACGATGGCAGTGGTGTCATCGCCGGTGTTGTTGAGCGTGGCCTGGAAGCCTTCGCCCATCGCCAGCATTGCCACCAGCACGCCGACCACGCCGGCGATGCCGACCACGATCACCGAGGACGCGCCCCAGCGCTGCGGCAGGCTGGCCACGCCGATACGGGTGGCGGCCAGCGCCAGTCGCCCCCCGCGGGTCAGCAGAAGCCACAGGGCCACCAGCACGGTCACGGCCAGCACGCCGGTCCACGGCAGGCTGATCCACAGCACCAGGCCGACCGCCAGCAGCAGCACCGTCACGCCGTTGCCCAGCCACTTCTTGAGTTTGCTCTTGAACATGTCTGTGTTCTCCTCAGCGACCGGCCAGTGCGTCGACGATCTTCAGGCGCTTGGCACGCAGCGCCGGCAACAGGCCGACGATGATGCCGATCACCACGATCAGGCCCAGCCCCATCAGCCAGGTTGGCGTCGGCACGTGCGGCGGCAGCATGCCCATGCTCTTCGGGCCGATGGCCGGCAGGATCAGCGCGGCCAGGCCCATGCCGATCAGGCCGCCCAGGCCGATCAGCAGCACCGATTCCACCATCACCAGGGTCAGCACGGTGCTGTCCTTGAAGCCCAGCGTCTTCAGCGTGGCCAGCTCCGGCACGCGCTCGCGCACGGCCTGCGCCATGGTGTTGCCGGTCAACAGCAGCAGGGTGAAGAACACCGCGCCCATGATCGAGGTGACGATCATGCCGATATCCGCGAACTGCTTGACGAAGGCCTGCTGGAACGCCGATTCGGTCTGGGTCTTGGTCTCGTGGTCGGAGTTGGCCGAGATCGCGTCGATCGCCTGCGCCACCCGCGAAGAGTGGTCCGGGTTGTCCAGCGTTACCGTGTACCAGCTCACCTGGTTCTTGATGTAGTCGTTGGATTCATCGAAGTACTTCCAGTTCATCATCAACTGGCGTTCTTCGTTGGCGGCCAGCGCACGGTCCTTGGAACGGTAGATGCCCTTGAGCACCAGCGGCCAGTCGTTGCTGCCGCCACGCGGGAAGATCGTGGCCTGCAGCGGGATGGTGTCGCCGATCTTCCAGCCGAACTGCTTGGCCAGGGTTTCGCCGACGATGGCGCCGGTACGGGTCTGCTTCCAGTCTTCCAGCTGTGCCGGGTCGATCTGCAGCTCGCGGTAGACATCGAAGTAGTTGGGGGACACCGAGAAGTTCGGGAAGAAGTTCTTCGGGTCCTGGTAGATGCCGCCGAACCACATGCCATAGGCCACGTCGCGCACGCCGGCCACCTGCCGCACCTGGGCCTCCAGGCGGATCGGCAGCGACTGGGTGATCGACAGCCGCGATGCGACCACCAGGCGGTTGGCGCCTTCCACGCTGCCGCCGGAGGTGAATGCCACGCGCACCGAATCGAGCATGCCGAACAGCAGGAACGCGGCCACCACGGAGAGCAGGGTCAGCAACGTGCGGGTACGGCTGCGGAACAGCTGCGCCCACACCAACGAGAAGTATTTCATCGCCGTGGCCTCCGTCAGTGGGCCAGCGGCGCGTCGGCCAGCTCGCCCTTGTCCAGGTGCACCGTGTGCGTGGCGTACTCGGCGGCCTTCGGGTCATGGGTGACCATGATGATGGTCTTGCCATGCTCCCGGTTGAGCTGCTGCAGCAGGCCGAGGATCTCCTCGGCGGACTGGCGGTCGAGGTCGCCGGTCGGTTCGTCGCAGATCAGGAAGGTCGGGTCGGAGACGATCGCCCGGGCGATTGCCACGCGCTGCTGCTGGCCGCCGGACAGTTCATTCGGGCGGTGGCTGCGGCGGTCGGCCAGGCCGACCAGGGTCAGCGCGATCTCGGCGTTGCGGCGGCGCTGCGCCGCATTGAGGTGGGTCAGCAGCAGCGGCAGTTCCACGTTCTTCTGCGCGGTCAGCATCGGCATCAGGTTGTAGAACTGGAACACGAAGCCGACGTGGTGGCTGCGCCAGGTCGACAGCTGGCCGCCGCTCATCTGGTCGATGCGCTCGCCCTCGATGCTGATCTCGCCGCCGCTGGGGTTGTCCAGGCCGCCGATCAGGTTGAGCAGGGTGGTCTTGCCCGAGCCGGACGGGCCCATCAGCGCGACGAAGTCGCCGCTGGCGATGTCCAGGTCGATGCCGTGCAGCACCTGCACTTTCTCGGGGCCACGCTGGTAGGTCTTGGTGATGTTGCGCAGTGAAACCAGGGTCGACATGGGTGGTTCTCCACGGAAGGCGGGAAACGGGGAAGCGCCACGGCAGGGGCCGCAGGCGTGCGTCGAGCGGTGCTGCCGGCGGCGCCCGTGGGCGCCAGGCCGCTACTGCGCTTGTTTCTGTTGCACCTTGGCGCCATCGCGCAGGCTGTCCGGCGGGTTCAGCACCACCGATTCACCTGCGCTCACGCCCTTGAGGATCTGGCGGTCCTTGCCCATCGCCTGGCCGGCCTCGACCGTGCGCTGCTGCACGCGGCTTTCGTCACCCAGCACGAAGGCAACCGAGGCGCCCTCGCGCTGGACCACGGCGCCCGCCGGCACGCGCACGCCCTGCGGTTTGGCGGCCGCCTGCGGCTGCGCCTGTTCCAGGAAGCTGACGCGCACGCCCATCTCCGGCACGATGCGCGGGTCCTTCACCTTCAGCGCCACGCGCACCTTCACCGTGGCCTTGCCGCGGTCGGCGGTGGGGATGATGGCGATCACCTCGCCCGGAATCTTCCACTCCGGATAGGCGTTGAGCGTGGCTTCGACCGGCATCTTCGGCTGCACGCGGCCGATGAAGGCCTCGCCGACCTCGACTTCGATCTCCAGCGAGTCCATGTCGACGATGGTGCCGATGCCGGTACGGGTGAACCCACCGCCCGCCGACAGCGGCGAGACGATCTCGCCGGGCTGCGCGGCCTTGGCAGTGACCACGCCGGAGAACGGCGCGCGCACGATGTTGTTGTCCACGCCCAGATCGGCGATGGCCAGCTGGTCGTTGGCCACCTTGACGTTGCGCTGTGCGGTGTCCAGCTGTGCACGCAGGCTGTCACGCTGGGCCACCGCCTGGTCGTACTGCGAGCGCGACACCAGCTGCTGGCCGACCAGTGCCTGCAGGCGGCTGGCTTCAGCGGCCGCCTGCCTCTGCTGCGCTTCCAGCCCGGCCACCTGGCTGCGTGCGGCCTGCAGCTGCGAGGCATACAGGCTGCGCTGCGCGTCGGCATCGATCGGGTCCAGGGTGGCCATGATCTGGCCCTGTTCCACGCGCATGCCTTCCTCGATCATCACCTCGCGCACCTTGCCGGTGATCTTGGCCGATACCGTGGCCATGCGCCGGGCGACCACGTAGCCACTGGCATCGAGCACCGAACTGCTGGCGCTGCCCTGCTGGATGGCCACGGCGGGGGCGGTTTCCACGTCCACTGCCGGCGTACGCCCGAACAGGGCGAAGCCGACAGCGGCCAGCAACAACACGACCAAGATGATCGCGATCCACAGCCAGCGGCGGCCACCGCCACTGCCGCCGGAGGCGGGCGGCGGCGATTTGCGGTCGATACGGAGTTCCTTCAACAGCTCGGCAGAAGCGTTCATTCGTTCCATCACAGGCGTTTGGGCGGGTGTGGCCGGAAGGGCGGACGGCGGCGGTTCCGGCGGTTCCGGCGGTGGAGCGTGCGGCACAGCATGCAGGCAGGCACAGCGATGACGGCAGTGACAGCTGTCACCCGATGACACTGACGGCGGCAACTGCGAAACGTGACCACGGCGGCACAGGATGGCAACGTCCCCGCTACCGGTACCGCCCATGGATCCGATCACCCCGTCGCTGGCCCGCCACAGCCGCGCCGCCAAGCGTACCGTGATCCGCGCTCGGTTGCGCCGGTGCCGCCCGGCCGGTGGTGGCGCCTGCGCGCAGGCGGCTGAACTGGCATGATCGGCGGCGATCGTCCCCGCCTGGAACCGCCCGTGCCGTCGACATGGCTTGCCTCGCTGCTGCGCCCCGCGCCGGACTCGGCGGTGGCCGATACGCTGCGCCGGGGAAAATCGCCCTGGAGCGAGGCAGTCCACCTGCTGTGGTCGGTGTGGATCTTCCTGACGCCCTTGCTTGGCCACGGCTTCACCCTGCGCTGGCTGCTGCTGACGCTGGCCAGCTATCCGGTGTTCCTGCTGCTGTACGCCAAGGTGATGGTGGCGCCGCGCCATCACGCTCCGCGCTATGCGCTGGGCCTGATCGCGATGTCGCTGGTGCTGCTGCCCTGGTATCCGTCCGGGCTGACCTACTTCGTGTTCGGCTGCGTGCTGCTGCGGGTGAGCGGACGCGGTGGCTGGTGGCAGTATCTGCTGCAGCTCACTGGCCTGAACCTTCTGTTCTGCAGCCTCGCGCTGCTGTTCCAGTACCCGTGGCAGAGCCTGGTCTGGATCCCGGCCGTGTCCTACATCGTGGGGCTGGTCGTGAACGTGGAAGCGCTCAACCAGCAGAAGGATGCGGCACTGCAGCTGTCGCAGGACGAGGTGCGGCGGCTGGCGGCCACTGCCGAGCGCGAACGCATCGGCCGCGACCTGCATGACCTGCTCGGCCACACCCTGTCGCTGATCACATTGAAGCTGGAGCTGGCGCGCAAGCTGCACGACCGCGGCGACGCGCGCGCGCGGCTGGAGATCGGCGAGGCCGAGGCCATCGCCCGCGAAGCGCTGGCACAGGTGCGCAGCGCGGTTACCGGCATCCGCGCCAGCGACCTGGCCGGTGAGCTGGCATCGGCGCGGCTGCTGCTGGAATGCCAGCAGGTCCACCTTCAATACGCACCACCACCGGCGATGCCGGTGGATGTCGAACGCGGGCTGGCGCTGGTGCTGCGCGAGGCCGCAACCAATATCGTGCGCCATGCACAGGCGACACAGGCACGGGTGGAGTTCATGCTGGAGGGACGCATGCTGGCGATGCAGATCCGCGACGATGGCCGTGGCGGCGTGCAGGCCGAGGGCAACGGGCTGAGCGGCATGCGCGAACGCGTGGCCGCCCTGGGGGGCAGCCTGCAGGTACAGTCCGCAAAGGGCGAGGGCACGCGACTGACCGTGCGCGTGCCACTGGCTGCCGCGACCACACCGTTGCCGCCGGGAGCGCCGCCGTCGCTGGCACAGGACGGTGCCGCATGATCCGCATCCTGCTGGCCGAGGATCAGGCGATGGTGCGCGGTGCACTGTCGGCGTTGCTGGGCCTGGAGCCGGATATCGAGGTGCTGGGCAGCGCCGCCGATGGCGAAACCGCGTGGCGGATGCTGCAGCAGCTGCAACCGGACATCCTGGTCACCGACATCGAGATGCCCGGCCTGTCCGGGCTCGAGCTTGCCCAGCGCATCGCGCGCCACGAGCTGCCGATCAAGGTGGTGATCGTGACCACCTTCGCCCGCGCCGGTTTCCTGCGCCGCGCGCTGGAAGCCGGCGTGCTGGGCTACCTGCTGAAGGATGCACCGGCCGAGAACCTGGCCGATGCCCTGCGCAAGGTGAAACAGGGCATCCGTGCGATCGACCCGCAGCTGGCACTGGATGCGTGGTCGCAGGCCGATCCGCTGACCGACCGCGAGCGCCGCGTACTGCGGCTGGCGGGCGAGGGCCGCACCGCCAGCGAGATCGCCGAACAGCTGGGGTTGTCGCACGGTACGGTGCGCAATTACCTGTCCGAGTGCATCGGCAAGCTGGGCGTGGCCAACCGGATCGAGGCGTACCGGCTGGCGCGGCAGAAGGGGTGGTTGTAGGGGCGTCCTGCTGTTCCCGGTGATTTCGTTTCCGCGACCACGGAGGGATGTCACTTTCTTTGCGCGCAAAGAAAGTAACCAAAGAAACGCTCCGCCGGCCGCGAGCCGGCGTGCTTCGCACGCCGGTGCCCTGCGCTCCTCGGTCCGTCGAGGGACGGCGCGGGAACTCGCTGCGCTCAGACACCCGCACCTCTTCGCCCTCGCCGGACCTGCGGTGCTCGGCTCGCTCAAGGCGGACTGGAAGGTCAAGATCAACGGCAACAGCATCCACGCATGGCGTGGATCTACTGGGTGCAGCTGTCGCTCTTGATGTTGGGTCCGCCTTGAGCGAGCCGAGCATCGCAGGGGAATCAGGGGCGAAGAGGCGCCGGTGTTTGAGCGTAGCGAGTTCGGCGCCGTCCCCTGATTCACCGAGAAGCACAGGGCACCGGTGCGCAGCACCGGCTCGCGCTCTGGCGGCGCGTTTCTTTTGGTTACTTTTCTTTTCGCGCGAAAAGAAAAGTGACACCCCCCGCGGTCGCGGAAACAATCCGCCGGGAACGCCCGGCGAATCCTTTCAATTCTTCCCGCGCGCCATCGCCTGGAACACCCCGTCACGCCGCACCCACAGGTGGAACAGCGCCGCACCCACATGCATCAGCACCGTGGCAAACAACACATAGGCCAGCAGGCTGTGCGCATTGCGCAACGCGGCATACAGCGCCGGGGTATGCGGCACGATCGGCGGCAGGTGCAGGCCACCCCACAGCACGATCGGGTAACCGCCGGCCGACAGCATCGCCCAGCCGATCAGCGGCATCGCCAGCATCAGTGCGTACAGCATCCAGTGCGAGGCCTTGGCCGCCATCACCTGCCACACAGGAAGATCCGCCGGCAGCGGCGGTGGGCGATGACGCAGCCGGTTGTACAGGCGCAGCAACACCAGTACGCCGATAGTGATGCCCAATGGGCGGTGCAGGTCGATCAGCATCGGTCGCAGGTGCAGCGAGGCGACCATGGTCACGCCAATGAACAGCATGGCGACGATCATCAGCGCCATGGACCAGTGCAGCACCCGCGCCAGCAGGTTGAAGTGGCCGTTGCCGGTGCTCATCGTGCGGCCTCCTTCCGTTGCTCGACGTTGCCGGTGGCGCGCTCGCGTTCGCGGCGGTTGAAGGACTGCGAATACACGGCCGAGCGGGCCGCCAGGATCGGATCGTCACTGCCGCGCACGCCGCTGGGCAGGATCAGCGGATCGAAATTGATCTGCCCGCAGGCGCCCTGTTCCTGCGACTGCATGCGGTCCAGGCTGAGTACGCCGGCCACTACCTGATCACGCGATTCGGGCCACGGTACCGACGGATCATCGATGGCATCGCCCGGCTCGGCGGTGGTCACGACCAGGTTCCAGCGCACCGGGCCGCTGGCCAGGCGCTGCTGCAGTTCCTGGCTGAGGAAATCGACGCTGGCCTGCTTGCGGGTTTCCGCATCCATCTCCACCACCGGCGCCTGCGGCTGCCAGCGCCAGCGCACCGCGCGCTTCTGGCCCTGCGCATTGGTGAACCAGAAGCTGTTGACGCTGTTGAAGGTGGTGTCGGCCCAGCTGCTGGTCCACGGCGCGGTCTTGGCCCACTGCTGGAAAGCCTGCGCACTGGGGTATTTGGCCAGCACCGCGGCCATCTTCTGCGGATCGGGCTTGCCGGTGGCCGGGTCGGGAATGGAGGCGCGGGTCTGCTCGTAGAACGCCTCTGCGCTGGGCACGGCGAAGAACGGGAAGCTGTTCATCGCCATGCGCCATTCCTGGCCATCATCGCTGACCATCTGCACCGCGAGGCTGCGCACGCGTGCGGTGTTGTCGGCGCCGTAGGGGTCGCCGCCGCCGATCGACAGGCGGCCCATCACTGGCACGCGGCGTTGCGAGAACACCCGTGCGCTGGACAGGGTGGGGGCCTGCGCGCTGGGTTCGAACCAGCCGCTCACGCAGATGCCCTTGCTGTGCGCGCGGCGGAAGCCCGGGTGGGCCGGGCCGGTGGCCTCGATGGTGTCGGTGAAGCGCTGCGCGGTCAGGCGGTTTCCAATCCAGCCGGCCAGCCAGGCGAAGGCCAGCGCGACCGCACCCAGAATGAGTGCGATCAGTGCGATCCAGAGCAGGGGTGAATGCTTGCGTGGCGCGCCCGGCGTCTGGCCAGCGCGGGTGTAGCGGAAGAGCGACATGGTCGGAGTCCTGCCTTCACGGAGCGTGTGGGTGGTCGACCCACACATCCTCGCAGAACCCGGCCGGGGCCGAAATTCAATTTTTCGTCAGATTTTCCGGGGACGGGGTGCCGACCAACGGTCGGCACCCACCCGATCAGCTGTAGCGCTGCTTCAGCATCGCCCACGCCGAGCGCAGCGCCAGCGCTTCGCCACCGGCCGGACGGCCCGGGCGCTCGCCGTCGTTCCAGGCATACACATCCAGGTGCGCCCAGCGCTGGCCGTCTTCCAGGAAGCGTTCCAGGTACAGCGCGGCGGTCACCGAGCCGGCCATGCGCGAACCGGCGTTGGCCAGGTCGGCGATGCCGCTGCTCAGGTAGCGCAGGTAGGGGCGCCACAGCGGCATGCGCCAGACCGGGTCGCGGGTCGCGTCACCGGCCTGCAGCCACTGCTGGGCCACCGTGTCGTCGTTGCTGAACAGTGCCGGCAGGTCCGGGCCCAGTGCGATGCGCGCGGCACCGGTGAGGGTGGCGAAGTCCAGCACCAGGTCCGGCTTCTGCTCACCGGCGAAGGTCAGCGCATCGCACAGGATCACGCGGCCTTCGGCATCGGTGTTGTCGATCTCCACGCTCAGGCCCTTGCGGGTGGCGATCACTTCGCCCGGGCGGAAGGCATCGGGACCGATCGCGTTTTCCACCGCCGGCACCAGCAGGGTCAGCCGCACCGGCAGCCCACGTGCCATCACCAGGCCGGCAAGGGCCAGTGCATGCGCGGCGCCACCCATGTCCTTCTTCATGTTGCGCATGCCGTCGGCCGGCTTGATGTCCAGCCCGCCGGTATCGAAGCACACGCCCTTGCCCACCAGCACCAGCGCCGGGTCGGTTTCCCTGCCCCAGCGCAGCACGACCAGACGCGGCGCACGATGCGAAGCGCGGCCCACGGCGTGGATGGCCGGGAAATTCTGCTTCAGCAGTTCGTCGCCGGTAATCGCCTCGACCTGCGCACCATGTGCATCGGCCAGCGTGCGTGCGGCGTCTTCCAGCTGCTGCGGGCCCATGTCTTCGGTCGGGGTGTTGACCCAGTCGCGCACGCGCAGGCTGGCGGCGATCAGGTCGGCCACTTCGCCGGTCGGCGAGGCCACCAGCTGCGCCGGTGCGCGGTTGCGCTTGCGATAGCGGTCAAAGCGGTAGCTGCCCAGGCCCCAGCCCAGCTGCAGCAGCGCCAGTTCGGCGGCCGGCAGTTCATTGGCCAGCTGCCAGACGCTGCCTTCCGGCAGCGCGTGCGGCGCATGCGCATAGCTGTAGGCATCGGCACGATCACCCACGCCCATCACGGCACCGGCCAGGCCATCGGCGCCCGGCAGCAGTGCCACGCTGTGGGCGCCGGCGTTGAAGCCCTGCGATGCCAGCCACGCCTGCGTGGCAGCCGGCTGGCTGTCCTTCCAGGCGGCGAACTGCTCGCGGTCCAGCACGTACAACGGCAGCGCCGCAGCGGTGTCGGCGGTGAAACCAGTGATCTCGCTCATGCGTCAGGTACTCCGGGGTGCGGCGGCGTCGAGGTTGGCATCCAACCAGTCGGCCAGGCCGGTAAGGGTGTCGAACTGCAGGTCCGGCTGCAGCTGCGGATGGGTCCAGGTGGCTGCGTCGCGGTTGATCCAGCAGCCGCGCAGGCCGGCGGCAATCGCCCCGGCCACGTCCATGTCGGCATGGTCGCCGACGTGCAGCACCTGCGCCGGTGCCACACCCAGGCGGGTGCACGCGGCATGGAAGATGCTGGCTTCGGGCTTGGCCGCGCCGTGTTCGCGCGAACCCAGCTGGAAGGCGAAATGATGGGCCAGGCCGATCCGCTCCAGGTCGGCGTTGCCGTTGCTCAGCGCCGCCACCGGTACCCGTGCGGCAATGCGCGCCAGCGCGTCGATCGCATCGGGATAGCACTCCACCTGGTTGCGCGCGGCGTAGAACACTTCATACGCAGGCTCCAGCAGATCGAGGCTGGCACCGCTGGTGTGCAGTGCTTCGTGCAGGGTCAGCCGGCGCAGCGCACTCAGGTCGTGGTGGAGGTGCGGATGGGCGTGGTACAGCCGCTCGCGCAGTTCGCGCATCGCCTCCACCGGATACATCGCGGCGGTAGCGGGGCTGTGTTCGCACATCCAGGCGTGCAGGACCTGTTCGATGCGGGCGCCGATCGGAGCGAACGGCCACAGCGTGTCGTCAAGGTCGAGGGTGATGGCTTGGACGGGGAAATTCACCTCGCCATTCTACCCCTGCCCGCGCGGGCTTTCATGCGGCGCGGCGGGCGGGTGGGCACTGTGGCTGGGCCGGGTCAGCGCAGGTTGTACGAGCAGGCGATGGTGGTCTGGCCGTCGAACTGCTGCACGTCCAGGTTGTGCCGCCCAACTTCCTTCGTGTAGGTGCCTGCCACCGGGTCGGACATCTTCGCCAGTGCCGCGACCTGTTCCACACTGGCCGAGCTGAAGTACGCGGTGAAACTGTCGATGCCATCCTCGCCGCTGTCGCCGTCATAGGACTGCAGCCGGTTCACGGGCTGGCCCAGCACCATCAAGGGCGTGGTCAGCCGGAACTCGCCGCTGGATTCGCCGTCCTGCGCCCTTGCCGGGGCCGGTGCCAGCATCCGGGCCATGGCGTCGAACTGCATGGGCGTGAGGTGCCGCTTGCAGGTAACCGCCTCAGCAAGCTGGGTGCGCGCCTGATCGGCAGTCGGCGGTGTCGCGGCGAACGCGGGAGCGGCAATGCAGGCCAAGGCAAGGCAACGCGTGGCGAGAGAGTTCATACGAGCGGATCCATCCGGGTAGGGCGCCATAGTCTGCCACTTCGTCCCTGTTTCTGGTTCCGCCACCTGCGTCCATCCGTTGTTGATGCCGTCACTCCAGCAGGCGTGCCCAGCCCTGCATGCCATCCAGGCGTGCCAGCACCAGCTTGATGCACACCAGCAGCGGCACTGCCAGCAGCAGCCCGATCATGCCCCAGGCCCAGCCGAACACCATCAGCGCCAGGATCAGCACCAGCGGCGACAGCTTCATCCGACGGCCCAGCACGATCGGGGTCACCATCTGCCCTTCCAGGGTGTGCAGGCCCAGGTAGGCGGCGGCCGGCAGCAGGGCCTGCAGCGGGTCGCGGAACTCGACGAAGCCCATCAACAGCATCAGCGCCACGCCGATCAGCGGACCCACGTACGGGGCGAAGTTCAGTAGTGCAGCCACCGTGCCCCACAGCAGTGCTTCCTGCAGGCCGATGCCGAGCAGCATCAGCACGCCGGCGAACACCAGCCCGACCAGGGTGTTGATGACGCTGATGGTCAGCACGTAACGCGAGACCTCCCGTTCGATCGAACGCAGGATGTCGGTGGTGAACCGCTGCTGCTGGCGGTTCGGGAACAGGGCGATCGCTGCGCGCTGCAGGCTCTGCCCGTAGATCATGAAGAACAGGGTCAGCAGCACCACCGCCAGCACCGACGCGGCCAGGCGCGGTGCACGGGTCAGCATGCGGTATGGATCGTCCAGCTGGGTGCGGATCACCTGCACCTTGTGGTTGCTGTCACCGCCGGCCACGCGGGCGAAGTTTTCCGCCGCCTGGTTGGCCTGCTGCACCGGCTTGGTCAGGTCCTGCACCTGCCGGGCCACCTTGCGCAGCTGCTGCGGTGCTTCCTGCGCCCATTCCATCGCCGGACCGATCAACTGCACCGCCAGCGAACCGGTCACGCCCAGCCCGGCGCCGAGGATCAGCAGTGCGCCCAGCGCGCGCGGAATCCACAGCTTCTGCAGCAGGCGCAGGATCGGGTTGCCGACCAGTGCGAAGAACATCGCCAGCAGCACCGGCAGGATGATGTCCTGCGCGGCCCACAGCGTGTAGCCCACCGCCAGGGTGGCCAGGACCACCAGCGACATCGGCCCGCGTGGACGCGACGGGGGCGGCAGCGGCGCCTCCGCACCCTGCGGATCGGCTGGTGACGGGGACAGGAGGGACTCGCTCATCGACGCACCAACCGGGAAGGGGAGCGCATTATCCGCCGGCCGCGATCGGCGCGGCGGAGTGCGTGGATCAACGTTCGGACAGCTCGGTGGCGGCTTCGGCCGGGCGCGGTTCGCGCGGTTCCGGTTCGGGTTCCGGGCGGGGGGCAGGTGCCGGCCGTGCGTTGGCGGCGGAGGCCGCCGCCTGTGCCTGTTCGCTGGCATCGTCGGCTTCTTCGGCCGCGTCGTCGGCGGTCGCTGCAGCCTGTGCCGCCATCGCCGTGGCGAACGCCGCCTGGGCACTGGCGAACAGGTTCGAGACCGAACCGACCATCTGCAGCCAGCGCGCACCGTTGACCTTGCCGGGCACTTCCAGCTTGCCGGCGATGAAGCCACCGGCCAGGCCGACCACCACGATGCGCAACGGCGACCAGCCCTTTCGCCAGACGTCGCTGAGCGTGGACCAGTGGTCCTGGGTCTCGCCCAGGCGCACGGTCACCACCTGTTCGCAGCGTTTCACCCGCCGCTGCAGCGCGCCGAACTTCATGGCTTGCCCTCGGGCAGCTGCACGCCGGCATCGGGGTCGTCTTCGCTGGGCTCGTCGAACAGGCCCAGGCGTGACAGCTGGCGCCGGGTGGCATGCATGCCGGTGTGATGGAAGAAGTAGGACACCCGCCAGATCGCGTAGCCGGTGACGGCCAGGCTCAGCAGCGAGGTGATCAGCAGCGCCTGCAGCCAGCTAAGGCCCCAGCTCTGCAGCAGGGCGATGAGGGTGGCCGCCATCAACAGCCAGGCCGAGGCACCAAATACGATCGCCACGCCGGCCCAGGCCAGCGCACGGCCGAAGGCGCTGCGGGCCAGGGCGAAGTCGGCCGAGGCCAGTCGGCGCAGCGAGCGCACGGTGTGCTTGGCCGAATCGGCGGCGGCACGACCGGCCGCGCCGACCTGGCGGATGCTCTCATCCAGCGGCGGGGTGGCCGCCGGATCAGGGGCTTGCGCGTTGTCTTCGCTCACGCCGCGGCTTACTTGTCGCTGCTGCCGCGGGCCAGCTTGGCGATGATCCAGCCGGCAGCGAAGGCGACGCCGAACGAAGCCAGCGGACGCTCACGGATCAACTCGGCGGCGCTGTCGATCAGGTCCTTGCCCTTGTCCATCAACGCGTCAACCTGTTCCTTGGCAGCGGCACCACCGAATTCGGCGGCGGCCAGGCCAGACAGTGCGCTGTCGGACAGTTCGGCCTTGACGTTGGCCTTGCCGATGCGCAGCTCGTCGGTCGCGGCACCGGTTGCGCCCTTGATCGCACCGCCGGCGGCCGTGGCGGCCTGCTTCAGGTGGGAACCGGCTTCACCCAGGTGTTCCTTCAGGTTCTCGGTATTGGTGGGGCTCATCGAATCACTCCTGTTGCGATGGGGGAACGGGTGTCGGCGGTGCCGACCTGGACTGACAGCAATAGCATTGCCGGGGTATAGGGGGTGTTACGGCAGGGCGATCAGCGCATCACGAGCTGGCCCTGCTGCTGGCCATTGTTGCGCAGCACGCGCACCACCAGGGTCGGCGGGCGCTGCTGGAAGTTGGCGCGCCAGCTGGCCAGGTCGGCGAATTCACCCACGGTGGCGTCGGTGATGATGTCGCCCTGCTGCAGGCCGTTGCTGGCCGCGCGGCTGCCACGCTTGACCTCGCTGACCAGCACGCCGCCGACACCCGACTGTCGCAGCGACTCGGGCAGGTCGACGAAGGTGGCACCGGTCAACCGCGGGTCCAGGCTCTCGCCGGTGACCGCACGCGCCTGTTCCTTCAGCGTGGCCTTGATCTGCACGGGCTTGCCTTCGCGGCGTACGTCCAGCGTCATCGGGCTGCCGACCGCAGCCAGGCCTTCCACGTTGTGCAGGGCTTCGGCGCTGTCCACGCGTTGCCCGTTGGCCGAGACCACCACGTCGCCCGGCTTCAACCCGGCCGCGGCGGCCGCCGAACCGGCCAGCACGCGGGTGATCAGCGCACCGCGCGTTTCGCCCAGGCCCAGCCCCTGCGCGATCTGCGCGGTCAGGTTCTGGCTCTCCACGCCCAGCGTGCCGCGTACCACCACGCCGTGCTTGACCAGCTGGTCGACCACGCTGCGCGCCAGGTTGGACGGAATCGCCAGGCCCAGGCCGATGTTGCCGGCCATGCTGCCCTGCGGGTTGAAGCTGGCGGTATTGATGCCGACCAGCTGGCCCTGCAGGTCGACCAGGGCGCCACCGGAATTGCCGGGGTTGATCGACGCATCGGTCTGGATGAAGTTCTGGTAGCCCAGGCCACGGATGCCGCTGCGGCCCACCGCCGAGACGATGCCCGAGGTGACCGTCTGGCTGAAGCCGAACGGGTTGCCGATGGCCACCACGAAGTCACCGACCCGCAGCTGGTCGCTGTTGCCGAGCTTGATGTCGGTCAGGTTCTGCGCCGGGATGCGGATCAGCGCGATGTCGGTATCGCGGTCCGAACCGAGGAACTCGGCCTTCACCGTGCGCCCGTCGGCCAGTGTCACCTGCACGTCATCGGCGTTGTCGATGACATGGTGGTTGGTCAGCACCAGGCCTTCCTTGGCGTCGATGATCACGCCCGAGCCCAGCGATTCGTTGATGCGCTCCTGCGGGATATCCGGGAACAGGCGGCGGAAGAACGGGTCGTTGAAGAACGGGTTGCGCACGCGCACCACCTGCTTGGTGTTGACGCTGACCACGGCCGGCATCGCCTTTTCCAGCATCGGCGCCAGCGAAGGCACCGCCTGTCCGGCCACCGCGGCCGGCAACGCGGCGGTGGTCGGCAGCACCGCTGGCAGCGGTGCTGCATCGGCACGGTTGTCCAGGTGGGCATTGATGCCGGTGGCAACGAAGCCACCGAAGGCGGCGGCGATTGCGAGCGTAAGCAGGGTGGGAAGCGGTCGCATGGTTGTCGGTTCGCTGGCGTGGGTGGGGGCGGTTCGGCCCTACGGTAAAACAAGCTGAATGAGTGTGTCGCGATCTGGATAAATGCGCCATGAAAACCGCAGGCCGCGAAAGGCGAGTGAGGAGGCTGACAGCATGGCTGTGGCGACACCGCACAGGCGACGCCTGCACCACCGAAGACGATCGCCGGGGGCGCCGACACAGACCGATACCTGCGCAGTTCCGCGCAACCGGGTGCCGCAATGCGCCACAGCACGCATCGGATGCCGCGTCCGTGCAACGGCACGCAACGGCCATCTTCGACCACGCGCTTGCTGTGGCGTAGTCCTTAAAAAAAGGGGTTTCCTGTGAACCCGCCGCTTCTGCGGCAGTGGTGGGCTACACCATGGCCGTCGCATCAGATGCGATTGCGGGCGCGTGCCCCGTTCCACGATCGTCAATGTCGGTATAGCATCGCCCCGTTTTGATACTTAAGGCCCCCAGGAGGGCAACATGAGCAACGGTAATGGTGTGTCGGTCGTGACCGACGCCGTCGAGAACGTCAAAGAAGCCGCCACCAACGTTGGCGAGACCATCGCCCACGCCGCCGAAGACGCCGTGAAGTCGGTCAAGAAGACCGTCAAGCGCGCCACCAAGGCGGCCGGTACCCGCGTTGCCAAGGCCAAGAAGGCCGTGGCCAAGGTCGAGAAGACCGTTGCCAAGAAGGCCGACAAGGCCGCCAAGTCGGTCGGCAAGACCGTTGCCAATGCCAAGAAGAAGCTGGAAGCGGCCAAGAAGAACGCCAAGGCCGAAGCCGCTGCCCTGAAGAAGGAAGTGGCCAAGAAGAAGGCCGCTGCAGGCAAGGCTGTGACCAAGAAGGCCGCTGCCGCCAAGAAGACCACCAAGGCTGCCGGCAAGAAGGTCGCCACCGTGAAGAAGGCCGCCACCAAGAAGGCCGCCGTCGCGAAGAAGACCGTTGCCAAGAAGACCGCGGCCGCCAAGAAGGTGGTCGGCAAGAAGGTCGCCACCGCCAAGAAGGCTGTGGCCAAGAAGACCGTCGCCGCCAAGAAGGTCGCCGGCAAGAAGGCCGTGGCTGCGAAGAAGGTTGTCGGCAAGAAGGTTGCCGTCACCAAGAAGGTCGCCACCAAGAAGACCGCGGCCGCCAAGAAGGTTGTCGGCAAGAAGGCTGCCGTCGCCAAGAAGGCCGTCGGCAAGAAGGCCGCCGTCGCCAAGAAGGCTGTCGGCAAGAAGACCGCCGTCGCCAAGAAGGCGGTGGGCAAGAAGGTTGCCGCCACCCGCAAGACGGTCGCCAGGAAGGCTGCGCCGCTGAAGAAGGTCGCCGCCAAGAAGGCTCCGGCCAAGAAGGCCGTGCGCAAGGTCGCCAAGCGCAAGTAATCGCGCCGTGACCGAAGGCCCTGCCACCCACCGGGTGGTAGGGCCTTTCGCGTTTCTGGGGCGCTACCTGGGGCAAGATGCAGGTTCTTCCCGCCGGAGCCCCGACCATGCGCGGTATCGACTTCAGTTCCTGGCAGGGCGTGCTGTCCACGTTGGCCGGCCTGGTCCTGATCACCCTGCTCGGCGTCGGCATCCGCCTGCTGGTGATGCAGACCCTGCAGCAGCGCCGCGAGCGCGAGAACCGGCAGATCAACGAACGGCTGCGCACGCTGATGGCCGCCTACAAGACCCTGGGCGGTTCGTTCACCGGCGAGCTGGGCGTGGATCCCAGCCATCGTCGCGACCTGCGCCAGCGCGAAGATGCCGACGGCATCGCCGAGCCGCGCTCGGACCGTGCGCGGCGCATCCGCGATGCGGTCGAGGCCGCGCTGTCGGACATCCTGCTGCTGGGCACCGACGAACAGGTGCGGCTGGCCACGCGTGCCGCCAACGAACTGGCACAGGGGCGGCCGGTGCATACCCACGAACTGGTGGTCTCGCTGCGCGACTTCGTGCGCGAAGCGCTGGATCTGGCCCCGATTCCGGCCGATCTGCAGATTCCACCGCAGGGGCCGACCCGGCCCGTTGCCAGTGGTGGCGGCAAGGGCCGTAACGACGGCGATGCCAAGGGCGGCCGTGCAGGCGGTGGCGGTGGTGGTGGAATGGGCGCCGGCATGGGCGGCATGGGCCTCGGTGCCGGCGCCGCACTGGGCGCCGGCCATGCTGCTGCCAGCGATGAAACGGACGCGCGCTGAGCACGTCCGCCGGGTTCAGCGCGTCAGCTCGTAGAGCGGCACGAAGCCGCCGTAGATCATCCGCGCGCCGTCGAACGGCATCGGATTCTTCGTTGGATCAAACCGCGGGTCCTCCATCATCTTCTTCATGCCGGCGTCGCGGGTCGGCTTGTCCGGCCATTCGATCCAGGAAAACACCACCGTCTCATCCGGCGTGGCTTTCACCGCGCCGAAGAAGTCGGTGGTCTTGCCGTGCGGCACGTCATCGCCCCAGCACTCGACCACGCGCAGCGCGCCGTACTCGATGAAAACGGGATCCCCTGTGCGTGCATGGGCGAGGAACTTCTCCTTGTTGGCGGTGGGCACCGCCAGGACGAAACCGTCGATGTAGCTCATTGCCTGCCTCCGGATGGACCGTGCCACATGCACGGCCTTCAGGTACACGACGAACCAGGGGATCGGGGATCGACAACGGTGGACGGTGAAGAAACCTGAAAATGCACGCGCGCCGCGCGCGTATGCCAGACGCAGCCTGAATCAAGCCAAAAAATTCAGCAATGCGAAGACCGCTGTTTTCAGGGAGCGTTGTGGCGAATAACGGAGAATTTACATTCCCGATGCGATGGCGCCCTGGCGCTGCTGCACACCATAAGAAAGTAAAGGTGTACCCCCATGAAGAATTCGCTGATTGCTCTGGCCCTGGCCGCTGCCCTGCCGTTCACCGCTTCGGCTGCTGAGAACCTGTCCTACAACTACGCCGAAGCCGACTACGCCAAGACCGACGTTGAAGGCATCAAGGCCGACGGCTGGGGCGTGAAGGGTTCCTACGGCTTCCTGCCGAACTTCCACGCCTTCGGCGAATACAGCCGCCAGGAAATCGACCACACCAACCTGAAGGTTGACCAGTGGAAGGTCGGTGCCGGCTACAACGTTGAAATCGCTCCGAGCACCGACTTCGTTGCCCGCGTTGCCTACCAGAAGTTCGACCGCAAGCACGGTCTGGACTTCAACGGCTACAGCGCTGAAGCCGGTATCCGCACTGCCTTCGGCGCCCACGCCGAGGTCTACGGCATGGTCGGTTACGAAGACTACGCCAAGAAGCACGGCGTCAATCCGGATGGCCAGTGGTACGGCCGCCTGGGTGGTCAGGTCAAGCTGAACCAGAACTGGGGCCTGAACGGCGAGCTGAAGATGAACCGCCACGGCGACAAGGAATACACCGTCGGCCCGCGCTTCAGCTGGTAATTGCTGCCTCGGCGCGATTGCGCGCTGGAGACGCCCCAACAGGCCCGGCATTTGCCGGGCCTGTTGCGTTTGCGCCGTGGCAAACCGGAATGCTGTCTGACTGGCGGAATGCGCGGGCCAGCCATTGCAAGGAATTGGATTCCGCCGCTGCGGGCACCGACCTACGTTGGATGTCCCATGTTGCCTGGACATGCCGCAATGCCGCTGACCCTCCCGCCTCTGCTGCCTGATCGGCCACGACGCCTGGCGCTGCTGGACCCGCACCCGGTACTGCGGTTGGGCGTGGAAGTGCTGCTGCGCCAGCACGCGGGTGTGCAGGTACGGGTGAGCCTGTCCAGCGAGGCGCACCTGCTGCACCTGCTGGAGCGCAGCCCGACGTGTGTCGACCTGCTGCTGATCGATGCGTTGCCCATGGGCGACCTGGGCGATGGGTTGGCCCTGTTGCACGTGCTGTCGCAGCGCTGGCCGGCACTGCCGGTGCTGGTGCTCTCGGCACACTGCAATGCCAGCACGGTGGCCACCGCGATGCGTGCCGGTGCGCGCGGCTTCCTGTCCAAGTCGACGCCACCGGACGTGTTGCTGCGTGCCATTGATGTGGTCGCCCGGGGAGGGCGCTTCGTGCCACCGGAGCTGCGCGCGGAACTGAACCTGCCGGGCACGCGTGCACGCAGAATGCCGGCCCCGGCACTGGTGCCGTTGAGCCAGCGCGAACGGGAAGTGCTCGGGCTGGTGCTGAAAGGGGTCAGCACCAGCGAAATGGCCCTGCGATCGGGGCGTTCAGCCAGCACGATCAGCTCGCAGAAAACCTCGGCCTACCGCAAGCTCGGCATCCGCGGGGACGGTGACCTGTTCCGCTTCCGCCACCTGCTGGAATGCGGATGAGCGGCGTTACTCGCCCTGGTACTGCTTCTCTTCCACCAGTGCAGAACCGGCCACGCGGTTGATCTCGTTCTTCACCTGCACGCGCTCGCCATTGGTGCCATAGACACCGCGTGCCAGCTGGATGAATGCATCATCGAACACCTGGGCCGCTTCCTTGTCGCGCAGCTGGTCCTGGATGTCCCACATACGCTCGTTGATCGCCTTCAACTGCTGCTGCAGCGCGGCCAGGGCCGGCTGTGCCTGCAGCTGCTGCTGCAACAGGGGCAGCAGGCCGTCCAGCTCGGTGCGCACGTTGGCCAGCTTGGCGGCATCGTCGATGCGCTCGGCCTTGATCTGGAGAATGGTGATCTTGTCGATCAGCTCGCCGATCGATACCGGGGTCAGGATGGCGTCCACGCGGTTGGTTCCTGGAAACAGGGCGCCATGATACCGCGCCGCTGGCGCATGGCCCCGATCCACGGGATTTACGCCGAATTTGCGCCGCGGGCCGGGCCGCACCCTCGATCCGTTACGGCCACGCGCTGGACACTGCCGTCCCGGCGGCGTGACCGCCTTCGACGAGGAACACAGTGCAGTGAACAGCAAGGGGACGATGGCGGCGGTGGTGGCCGCCCTGGCAGGGCTGCTTGGCATGGGCAGCGCGCAGGCACAGGTGCAGGTCAGTGGCAGTGCGGCCTTGACCAGTGACTACGTGTGGCGCGGCAGCTCGCAGAGCGATGGTGACCCGGCGGTGCAGGCCGGCGCGAAGATCTCGATCCCATCGGGCTGGTACGCCAGCGTGTGGGGGTCCAACGTCTCGTTCAAGCCGGACAATGGCGCGCGCAGCGAGTTCGACCTGGTGGCGGGCTGGTCCGGCGCGCTGGCACCGGACTGGACGCTGGATGCGAACCTGACCCGCTATGTGTATCCGGGTACCGGTCGTGCGCTGGACTGGACCGAACTCAACACCACCGTGACCTGGAAGCAGCGCGCCTGGCTGCAGGTCGCGCATTCCAACGATGCGTTGGCCGGTGGCCATCGCGGAACCTATGCCCAGCTGGGCGTGCGTGTGCCGTTGCACGAACGCGTCCGCCTGGAAGCAGCGGTGGCCCAGTACTGGCTGGCCACCGCGCAGGGCCCGGATTACCTGCATGGCCAGCTCAGTGCCATTGCCACGCTGACTCCGGCATGGGAGCTGCGCGCCACCGTGCATGACACCGACAGCGCGGCCAAGCGACTGTTCCCGGGCAATGCCGGTGGACGCTGGGAGCTGGCGCTGCAGGGCAGCTTCTAGTTCGACGATGCCGCCTGGCGCGCGCGCAGCGCGCCGGGCAGCCACAGCAGCAGGGCCAGCACGGCCACGGCGGCACCGGCCACGCAGACGCCGGTCCAACCGTAGCGCTGGTAGACCTGCGCCGACAGCAGCGAACCCAGCGAGCCGCCGATGAAGTAGCCGGTCATGTAGCCGGCATTGAGGCGGTTGCGCGCCGCGGGCTGCAGCGCATAGATCAGGTTCTGGTTGCTGACGTGCAGCAGCTGTGCGGCCAGGTCCAGCACCACCACGCCGATCAGCAGCGCCAGCAGCGAGTGGGCCGACAGCCCCAGTGGCAGCCACGACAGCAGCAACAGCACCAGCGCGATGGCAGTGGCGCGTCCGGTCTGGCCGCGGTCGGACATGCGCCCGGCCAGGCCGGCCGCCAGCGTGCCGGCTGCACCGACCAGCCCGAACAGGCCGATGGTGGCATCGCTGTAGGCGTACGGTGGCTGCGCCAGCAGGAACGCGAGCGGGGTCCAGAAAATCGCGAACATGGCAAAGCTGCAGGCACCCAGCAGGGTGCGCTGGCGCAGCACCGGCTCCTGCACGAACAGCACGCCGATCGAGCGCAGCAAGGCGAAATAGCCCAGGCCGGCGCTGTGGTGGAATCGCGGCAGGCCGCGCTGCAATGCCAGTGCGGTCAGCACCAGGGTGCCGGCAGCGATGGCATACACCAGGCGCCAGTCACCCAGGCTGGAAAGCAGGCCGGCCACGGTACGCGCCAGCAGGATGCCCAGCAGCAGGCCACTCATCAGCGTGCCGACCACGCGGCCACGATGTTCCGGCGCGGCCAGCGTGGCCGCGAACGGCACCAGCACCTGTGCCACCACCGAAAACAGTCCGGTGATTGCGGTCCCGACCAGCAGCCAGGCCAGCGACGGCGCGCAGGCACTGATCACCAGGCCACCGGCCGACAGCAGGCTCATCACCACGATCAAGCGGCGGCGCTCGAACAGGTCACCCAGTGGCACCAGCAGGATCAGTCCGGCGGCATAGCTCAGCTGTGCTGCGGTAACCACCATGCCGACCTGGCCGAACGGCACGCCGAAGGCATCTGCGATGGTGTGCAGCAGCGGTTGCGCATAGTAGTTGCTGGCCACGGCCACGCCGGTGGCGACCGACATCAGCAGCACCTGCCAGCGGTGCAGAGGGGGAAGGGAGGGGCTCACGCGGTGTTCCAGGAAGCGGGGTGCACAGTGTCCGCCTGCTGCGGTCATGATGGAAATGAATCATCATCATCCTTGTCATCTGAAAACAAGATAGCTGGATGAACCTCAAGCAGCTCGAGTTTGCCGTCGCCCTGGCCGAGGAGGGCAATTTCACCCGTGCCGCCGAGCGCTGCCACGTGGTGCAGTCCGCGCTCAGCCACCAGATCGCCCACCTGGAACAGGAACTGGGTGCCACGCTGTTCGAGCGCCTGCCACGCCAGGTGCGGGCTACCGCCGCCGGCGAGGCGTTGCTGGTGCACGCACGCCAGGTGCTGGCCAGCCTGCGCCACCTGCGCGCCGACGTGGCTGCCGTCAGTGGCGAAGTGCGTGGCCTGCTGGCCATCGGGCAGATTTCTTCGCTGACCGACATCGACGTCGTGGCGATGCTGGCGGCCTTCCAGCGGGTGCACCCACAGGTGGAGTTCCAGCTGCGCGTGGACAAGAGCGAAGACCTGATCGCACAGGTGCAGTCGCGCGCGCTGGATGTGGCACTGGTCGGCCTGGCGCCGTCGGCAGCGCTGGAGGGCGTCTGCCACCAGGTGCTGCAGGAGGAGGATCTGGTAGCGGTACTGGCGCCGTCGCACCGGCTCGCCGGGCGCACGCGGTTGCCATTGACCGCACTGCAGGATGAAGCGCTGGTCGACTTCCCGCGCGGTACCGGTGCGCGCCGGCAGACCGACGATGCCTTCGCCGCCGCTGGCCTGCCGCACACGGTGCGTTTCGAGGTCAACCTGATGGAACTGGTCGAGCGCTTCGTCCGCCACGGATTGGCGGTCGGCATCGTGCCGGCGTTGATCGCCGAAGGTTTCCAGGGCGTGGTTCAGATTCCACTGCAGCCGACCCCGACCCGGCGCGTACACCTGGTCTGGCAGCGGCTGCCGACGCCGGCCGCGCGCGCCTTCGTCGAGGCCGTGCTCAGCCGCGCAGGCGCAGGCTCAGGCCCTTGAGGAAGTTGCGCAGCATCTGGTCCAGGCAGCGCCGGTAGTTGGTGTGCCCGGGCTGGCGGAACAACGCACCGACTTCCGACTTGGACACGTTGAAGCCGGCGCTGGCGAAGATCTCCATCAGGTCCACGTCGCGCAGCTGGAAGGCCACGCGCAGCTTCTTCAGCACCAGGTTGTTGTCGATGCGCGTTTCCACCGCACGCTGCGGCTGGCTCTCGTCGCGACCGCGCAGGTGCACGATCAGGCCATCGAGGAAGTGCGCCAGTGCGCTGTCGTTCATCGCCTCGAAACCGGCTTCGTCCTCGCGGCGCAGCCAGGCCTTCACCTGCTCGGTATCCACGGCGAAGGCCGGGTCGGCCATCTGGCACAGGGTGACCACGTGCTGGTCACCCAGGTCCAGGGAGTAGCGCACGCTGCGCAGGACATCATTGTTGATCATGGCGCAATTGTACCGGTCACCCCGGCACGTGGGGTCGCCGCCCCGGATCTGGCCGATCCGGCAACACGGGTGCTGCCGGACGGTGCCAGAATGGGGATCTGGTTTTCCCCCTGGAGTTGCCTGATGACCCGCACTGTCCTGATTACCGGCGCCACGTCCGGCTTCGGCGCCGCCGCCGTCCACCGCTTCGCCCAGGCCGGCTGGAAAGTGATCGCCACCGGCCGCCGCGGCGAACGCCTGCAACCGCTGGTCGAGCGCTATGGCAAGGACGTGGTGCACGCCGCCGCCTTCGACATCCGCGATCCGGTGGCGATGGAGGCGGCCCTGCTGGCGCTGCCGCCGGCCTTCGGCGAGATCGACCTGCTGGTCAACAACGCCGGTCTGGCGCAGGGCACCGCACCGGCACAGAGCGCCAGGCTGTCGGACTGGACCACGATGATCGACACCAACATCACCGCGCTGGTGACCCTGACCCACCGCCTGCTGCCGCAGCTGGTGGAGCGCAAGGGCGCGATCATCAACATCTCGTCGGTGGCCGGCGTCTACCCGTACCCGGGTGGCAACGCCTACGGTGGCACCAAGGCCTTCGTCAGCCAGTTCTCGCTGGGCCTGCGTTCGGACCTGCACGGCACCGGCGTGCGCGTGACCACGATCGAGCCGGGCATGGCCGAGACCGAGTTCACCGTGGTCCGCACCCATGGCGACCAGAATGCGTCGGACAAGCTGTACAGCGGTGCCAATCCGATGACCGCCGAAGACATCGCCGAACAGATCTTCTGGGTGGCCACACTGCCACCGCACCTGAACATCAATCGCCTGGAGCTGATGCCGGTCAGCCAGTCCTTCGCCGGGTTCCAGGTCGCCCGCGAGGGCTGACGCCGTGTGTGGAGTCGAGCCATGCTCGACTCGGCAGAAACAAAAAAAGCCGGGCAATGCCCGGCTTTCTTCATGCAGTCCCGCAGAACGTCACTGCGCCTTGATGGCCATCGCCTGCAGGCCGGTGCCATCCAGCTTCTGCTTCGCTTCAGACAGTTCGCCGGCGCTGCCGTACGGCCCCATGCGCACGCGATACACGGTCTTGCCGTTGATCTGCGCCGACTCCACGCGTGCCGCCAGGCCCATCATGGCCAGCTTGGCCTTGGTGGCTTCGGCGTCGCCGGACGCACCGAAGGCACCTGCCTGCAGGATGTAGCGGGCGTTGTCGGCGGGCGCCGGTGCGGCAGTGGTCGCCGGCGCGGTGGGCGCGGCTTCCGCGCGCGGCGCGGGGGTGGCGGCCGTGCTGGTCGACGCCGGTGCGGTGCTGGCCGGCGGGGTTGCCGCGGCCGGGCGCTCGCTCAGCGGTGCCGGCAGCGGACGGTTGCTCGCGGTCACCGGTGCGGTGCTGGCGACGCTGGCCGTTGCGGTCGGTGCCGGCGTGGCCGTGCTCGCCGGCGGCACCGGCTTGCCCTCCAGCGCGGCCTGCGCGCGCGACGCTTCGGCCTTGGCCCGGCGCTGGTCCTCGGCACGCGCGCTGGCGGCCAGTTCGGCGTCGGACATTTCCACTTCCTTGCCCGGCAGCAGGGTGTAGAAGTCGTACTGCGTCGCCGCGGGCTTCTCCGGTTCGGCCGGCTTCGGCGTGGCCGGCTGCGCGGCTGGCTGGCTGCCGACATCGCTGTCTGCATCACCAACCGGGGCCGGCTGCGCGTTCGGGTTCGGCTGCGGACCGGCGCGCAGGAAGCCGTCGCCTTCGCCCTTGAACAGGTTCGGCGCCGCCAGGAACACCACGGCGGCGATCGCCACACCGGCCACCAGCCACACCCATCCGGGTGTGCCCTGGCTGCTGCTGTTGCGTCGTGCCTGGGTTTTGCCGCGTCGTGCTGCCATGTGTACTGCGTCTCCTGATGCTTACATTTTTTCCGGGGCGCTCACGCCCAGGAGTTCAAGGCCGTTGGCCAGCACCTGGCGCGCCGCGCAGGCCAGGGTCAGCTTGGCGTTGCGATCGGCGGCGTCTTCCACCAGCACCGGCGTCCCGTGATACCACGTGTGGAAGGCATGCGCCAATTCACGCAGGTACTGCGCCACCAGGTGCGGCTCCAGCGCCACGCCGGCCGCTTCCACCACTTCCGGATAGCGCGAGATCTCGTTCATCAACAGCAGCGAGGCATCGTCGGCCAGGTGGCCAAGGTTGGCCAGGCCATTGCCCTGCTCGTACACCAGGCCCTTTTCCTGCGCCTGGCGCAGCAGGCTGCAGACACGGGCGTGCGCGTACTGCACGTAGAACACCGGATTGTCGTTGCTCTGCTGGCGCGCCAGGTCGATGTCGAAGGTCAGCTGCGAATCGGGCTTGCGCGCGATCAGGAACCAGCGGGTCGCATCGCGGCCGGCTTCTTCGATCAGGTCGCGCAGGGTGAAGTAGCTGCCGGCACGCTTGGACAGCTTCACTTCCTCGCCGCCGCGCATGACCGTGACCATCTGGTGCAGCACGTATTCCGGCCAGCCCTGCGGGATGCCCACTTCCATCGCCTGCAGGCCGGCGCGCACGCGCGCCAGCGAGCCGTGATGGTCGGCGCCCAGTTCGGTGATCGCGCGCTCGTAGCCGCGCTGCCACTTGGACAGGTGGTAGGCCACGTCCGGCACGAAGTAGGTGAAGGTGCCGTCGGACTTGCGCATCACGCGGTCCTTGTCGTCACCGAAGTCGGTGCTGCGCAGCCACAGCGCGCCGCCTTCCTCATAGGTGTGGCCGGACGCCTGCAGCTTGGCCACCGCTTCGGCAACCTTGCCGTCGGCGTACAGCGAGCTTTCCAGGAAGTAGATGTCGAAGTCGACACCGAACGCGGCCAGGTCCAGGTTCTGCTCGTTGCGCAGGTAGGCCACGGCGAAGCGGCGGATTGCCTGCATGTCGTCCGGGTCCTTGGCGCCGACCACGGTGCTGCCTTCCAGGTCGACGCTGGCACCGGCCATGTAGGCGCGGGCGACATCGGCGATGTACTCACCGCGGTAGCCGCCTTCCGGCCAGCCGTCCTGATCGGGTGCGATGCCCTTGATCCGCGCCTGGGTGGACAGCGCCAGGTTCTCGATCTGCACGCCAGCGTCGTTGTAGTAGAACTCGCGCTTGGCGTTCCAGCCGTTGGCATCGAGCACGCGGGCCACGCAGTCGCCGATCGCCGCTGCGCGGCCATGGCCGACATGCAGCGGGCCGGTCGGGTTGGCCGACACATACTCCACGCCCACCGTGCGGCCATTGCCGGACAGGTTGCGGCCGTAGTCGTGGGCTTCCTTGATGACCGAGGCGGTTTCGCGCTGGTACGCGGCCGGGGCCAGATGGAAGTTGATGAAGCCGGGGCCGGCGATCTCGACCTTGCTGACGTCCTCGCTGCGCGGCAGCGCCTCGACCAGCGCCTGTGCCAGTGCGCGCGGATTGCTGCGCGCGGCCTTGGCCAGCAGCATCGCGGCGTTGGTGGCGAAGTCGCCGTGGTCACGGGTCTTCGGGCGCTCGACCACGAAGTCCGGCGGCAGGGAGTCGGCGGGCAGGGTGCCATTGGCGCGCAAGGCTTCGATGCCTTGGCTGATCAGGGCGCGGAGGAGATTTTTCACGAGGCCTGCTGTGAGAATGAGCGGCGGAATCGCCCATTTTAGCGCAGATGCCCGCGCCCACGCTGACCAGGACATGCCTGCGGGGCGCCCGCCCGGCCCTGACCAGGGCCGTTCAGCCGAACAGGCGCGGCTGGGGCGGGGACAGCAGGCCCCGTTCAGCAAATGAAACGGGGCGGCCCTCGCCGACGACGAAGTGGTCGAGCAGGCGCACGTCCACCAGTGCCAGCGCCTGCTGCAGTTCATCGGTGATGCGGGTGTCGGCGCCGGAGGGCTCGGGGTCGCCGGAAGGATGATTGTGGCTGAGGATCACCGCTGCCGCATTGTGCAGCAGGGCTCGACGCACCACCTCGCGGGGATAGACCGGGGCGGCATTGATGGTGCCCTGGAACAGTTCTTCGCAGGCGATCAGGCGGTGGCGGTTGTCCAGGAACAGCGCCATGAAGATCTCGCGGGCCTGGCCGCGCAGGCGGTGCTGCAGATAGCGGCCGACCGCAGCCGGGTTGTTGCCGACGGCCTCGCCCTGCTGAAGTTCGGCCGCCAGATAGCGGTGGGCCAGTTCCAGCCCGGCGGCCAGTGCACAGCTTCGAGCAGGGCCCAGCCCCGGCAACCGGGCCAGCTCGCGGGCCGGGCGGTCCAGCAGCACACGCAGGGGACCGTGCGCCTGCAGCAGGTCGCGCGCGGTCTGCACCGCATCGCGTCCACCGAAGCCGGAGCCGAGGAACAGTGCCAGCAGTTCTGCGTCGGACAGCGTGGCGGGGCCGCGTGCGATCAGCTTCTCGCGGGGACGTTCCTGTTCGGGCCAGTCGTGGATGGGCATGCCTGCATCATCGCCAGTGGGGGCGATGCGGCCCATCAGGGCAGGACGCATGCCCGGGTCGGCCGTTGCCTCAGTCGCGTCGCGACTGCAGGTAGGCGAACAGCTCCTGGTTGTTCTGCAGCCCCAGCTTGCGCTTGGCCTCGGCCTTCTGCCGGCTGATCGTCTTGGGGCTGCGGCCGCAGTGGACGGCGATGGCGTTCACTTTCAGCCCGGCGGCCAACAGGTCCAGCACTTCCTGTTCGCGGGCGGACAGCGCCGCCGGTTCGCGCGCGAACATCAGGTCGCGCGCCTGCAGGTGGTGGCGCAGCTGCTGCGAGACGAACACCTGCCCTGCCATGGCCGCGTTCAAGGCCTGCGGCAACTCGCCGAAATCGGCGCACTTGTCGACCAAGCCGCTGACACCCTCACGCAGCAGGCCATCGAGCAGGCCGGGGTGGCGGGCGCCGGTAAGCACCACCACGGGCATGTGCGGGTGGCGTGCGCGCAGTTCAGCGATCAGTTCCGGGCCATCCGGGCCGGTGCCCGGCATGGAGAGGTCGGTCAGCACCGCGTCGCAGCCGTGGTGCTCGACCAGCTGCAGCAGCTCGGCGCCGTCACGCGCGCTGCCGACGACCTCCATCAGGTGGGTCTGCAGCACGATGCGGATGCCGTGCAGGACGACGGGATGGTCGTCGGCGATGATGATGCGCGGGTGCACGCGGAATCCTCGAAAAGCGAAGCGGCACACCTGCGGCGGCCACTGACGATTCTGCAAACGTGGCCGGCCTACAGGTATAGGAAAGTTCCGAATCGCAGTGTCTTGAACCCCGGAAGCGCTGTGGTGCAAGTCCCATCTGCTGATAGCTGCCCGCTATGTGCGCTGTGCACCGGGACATTACCGACCATCGGGTAAGCTAATACCCTCGTTTGCACAGGAATTCCAGGTGGCTGACTCCCCCAACGCTTCCCCCGCGCCCGGCCGCGCGCTGGAAGGCCAGAAACTGCTGTTGTGCGTCGGAGGCGGGATCGCGGCCTACAAGGCCCTGGAACTGGTGCGACGCCTGCGTGATGCGGGCGCCCAGGTGCAGGTGGCGATGACCGCCGGCGCCCAGCAGTTCGTCACCCCCCTCAGTTTCCAGGCCCTGTCCGGGCAGCCGACCCGCACCACGCTGTGGGACAGCGCCGCCGAACAGGCCATGGGCCACATCGAGCTGGCCCGCTGGGCGGACCGCATCGTGGTCGCGCCGGGAACCGCCGATCTGCTGGCCCGGCTGGCCCAGGGCCATGCCGATGACCTGGTCAGCACCCTGTGCCTGGCCAGCACCGCACCGCTGACGATCTGCCCGGCGATGAACCATCGCATGTGGCTGCATCCGGCCACCCAAGCCAACATCGCCCTGCTGCGCCAGCGTGGTGCGCAGGTGATCGGCCCGGTCGATGGCCCGCTGGCCGAAGGTGAATCCGGTCCCGGCCGGCTGGCCGAACCCGGCGACATCGTGGCCGCGCTGGCCGCCAATGGCGGCGCCGCTGCGACGGTTGCCGCGCCGGAAACCCGTGCCCTGCAGGGGCTGCGCCTGCTGATCAGTGCCGGCCCGACCTACGAAGACATCGATCCGGTGCGTTACGTCGGCAACCGCAGCAGCGGCAAGATGGGCTTTGCCCTGGCCGCCGCTGGTGCCGCGCTGGGCGCGCAGGTGGTGCTGGTCAGCGGTCCGGTACAGCTGCCGACGCCGCCGGGCGTGCAGCGCATCGACGTGCGCTCGGCCGCGCAGATGCGCGATGCCGTACTGAAGTCGCTGCCCGCCGACATCTATATCGGTGCCGCCGCGGTGTCCGACTACACGCCGCGGCAGGTCGCCGCGCAGAAGCTGAAGAAGACCGCCGACAGCCAGTCGCTGGTGATCGAACTGGTGCGCACGCCGGACATCCTCGCCGAAGTCGCTGCACAGACGCAGTCGCTGAAGCTGGTGGTCGGCTTCGCCGCCGAGACCCACGACGTGGAGAAATACGCGCGCGGCAAACTGGTCGACAAGCGCCTGGACCTGGTGATCGCCAACCAGGTCGGCATCAGTGGCGGCGGTTTCGAGAGCGACAACAATGCCGCCACGGCCTTCTGGCAGGACGGCGAACAGGTATTCCCGGCCACTTCCAAGCGCGAGCTGGCCGAACAACTGCTGGCGCTGATCGCGCGGAGACTCCAGGCATGACCCAGGCATCCACTTCCCACCCGCTGCAGGTCAAGCTGCTCGATCCGCGCTTCGGCGACAGCTGGCCGCTGCCGGCCTATGCCACCGAGGCCAGTGCCGGCATGGACCTGCGCGCGGCGCTGGATACCGCGCTGACCCTGCAGCCGGGCGACACCGCGCTGGTGCCCAGCGGCCTGGCCATCCATATTGCCGACCCGAACCTGTGCGCGGTGATCCTGCCGCGTTCCGGGCTGGGCCATCGGCATGGCATCGTGCTGGGCAACGGCACCGGCCTGATCGATGCCGACTACCAGGGGCCGCTGCTGATCAGCGTCTGGAACCGTGGCCGCGAGGCCTTCACCATCGAGCCGGGCGATCGCATCGCGCAGCTGGTGGTGGTTCCGATCGCCCGCGTCAGCCTGCAGGTAGTGGATACTTTCACCGACAGCGTGCGGGGCGCGGGTGGATTCGGCCATACCGGGGTGCGTTGACAGGGGACATCGATGAGCGGCATCGGGGAAGGACAGCGGGGACGGTCGTTGGGTCGCAGTGCACCTCTACTGGGGGTGCTGTTGATCCTGTTGGCCGGCTGGTTCGGATGGAGCGCGGTGCAGCAATGGCGGCAGGAGGCCAACGGGCAGGCGCTGGAAGAGGCGCGTGACCAGGCCGTGCAGGGCCTGCAGCAGGCTGCTGCGGGCCAGTTGCAGCAGCTGCAGCAGCAGTTGAAGAACGATCGCGTGCAGCAGGCGCTGCAGGCCGGCGACGCCGCTGCGGCGGCGCTGGCCGTTCGCGAGAGCTGGACCGGAGTCGAGCAGGTCGAGGTGCTGGCGGCCGATCTGGCCAACGCCTATGCCGATCCGGCCACCTTCGGGTATTCCCGCCTGGCGCTGCTGGAAGCGGCGCTGGCCGAGGCCAGGCCAAGCCTGCGCGTGGTCCGCGACGGCGGCGGCAACCGCCTGGGCCTGGCCGCGCCGGTGCAGCTGGGCAGCCTGGGGCCGGCCGTCATCTATGTCCGCCAACCGCTGCTGCGGCTGACGTCGCCGCTCGACCAGGTCAGCGCGCCGTCCGCCGGCTTCCTCGGCCTGCGCCAGGGAGCATTCGATCTGGTCACCCAGGGCGACCCGAGCCTGGCCGAAAGTGCGGAAGCGCTGGCGCGCCCGGTTGCAGGCACGCCGTTGCGGCTGGTCGCGTCGGTGCCGAATGTCGAGGCCGGTCCGCTCGGCCTGGGCGCGCTGGCCAGCGCCATTGTGGCGTTGCTGCTGGCGTTCATTGCCGTGTTGCTGGTGGTGGGGCGCGACCGGCTGCCGAAGTCGCTGCCGTTGCCGCGCCGCGCCGCCGCGTCCGAGGCCGACCATGGCCCGACCCTGAGCGAGAGCCTGCAGCAGGCGCCGCCACCGGTGGCCGCCGTGACCGGCAGTGGCGATGCCACGCCACCGCCGCCACCGCCGGTGCCTGCCGAAGAGCTGGCCGCCGGCATCTTCCGCGCCTATGACATCCGCGGCATGGTGGGCAGCGAACTGACACCGAAGACCGCGGCGCTGATCGGCCAGGCCATCGGCACCGTGGCACTGGAGCAGGGCCTGCGCGAGGTGGTGATCGGGCGCGATGGCCGCCTGTCCGGACCCGAGCTGACGGCCGGGCTGGCCGAGGGCCTGCGCCGTGCCGGCTGCGCGGTGATCGACATCGGCCTGGCGCCGACCCCGCTCGTGTACTACGCCGCCTTCCATCTGCGTACCGGCACCTGCGTGGCGGTCACCGGCAGCCACAACCCGCCCGAGTACAACGGCTTCAAGGTGGTGATCGGCGGCGAGACGCTGTCCGGCGATGCGATCACCGACCTCTACCAGCGCATCGTCGAGGGCCGCCTGGTGCAGTCCGCCGAGCCGGGTGACTACCAGCAGCGCGATGTCAGTGCCGACTACATCCAGCGCATCGCCGATGACGTGCAGCTGGACCGTCCGCTGAAGGTCGTGGCCGATGCCGGCAATGGCGTGGCCGGCGCACTGGCTCCGCAGCTGCTGGAAGCAATCGGCGCCGACGTCATTCCGCTGTACTGCGATGTCGATGGCACCTTCCCCAACCATCATCCCGACCCGAGCGAGCCGGCCAACCTGGAAGACCTGGTGCAGACGGTCAAGCGCTTCGGCGCCGACCTCGGCGTAGCCTTCGATGGCGACGGCGACCGGTTGGGCGTGGTCACCGGCGAAGGCAGGATCATCTATGCCGACCGCCTGCTGATGCTGTTCGCTGCCGACGTGCTGATGCGCAATCCGGGCGCGATGGTGATCTACGACGTCAAGTGCACCGGCAAGCTGTCCGACCATGTGCTGCGCAACGGTGGCAGCCCGCTGATGTGGAAGACCGGGCATTCGCTGATGAAGGCGAAGATGCGCGAGACCGATGCCGAGCTGGCCGGTGAGATGAGCGGCCACTTCTTCTTCAAGGAACGCTGGTTCGGTTTCGACGACGGCCTGTACGCCGCTGCGCGCCTGCTGGAGATCCTGGCCCAGCGCGAGGAGACCCCGGACGAAGTGCTGGGCGAACTGCCGGAAATGGTCGCCACGCCGGAGCTGAAGGTAGCGGTGGCCGACGGGACGCCGCATGCGCTGGTGGCGATGCTGGTGGCGGCGGCGCAGTCGCCGGACAACCCGTATGTGGGGGGCCGCCTGTCGACCATCGATGGCCTGCGCGTGGACTTCGCCGATGGCTGGGGCCTGGTGCGCGCCTCCAACACCACGCCGGTGCTGGTGCTGCGCTTCGAAGGCAACGACGATGCCGCACTGGAGCGCATCAAGGCCTTGTTCCGCAGCCAGCTGCAGCCGGTGCTGGGCGACACGCCGCTGGGGTTCTGAGGTGGGGCCGGGCGGCGCCCGGCACCCGCCGAATCAACGTCAACGTCAAAGGCCGGCTATCCGTGGGATGCGGGGTGGGTCCGGTTACGGGGGACGCTGCAAGTCCCCCTCCGGGGCCCGGCCCAGCCGCTGGCGGCTGGGCGTTCGGGCGCTTGCGAAGCAGTGCTTCGCAAGCAAAGCGCCCTCACCCATGTAAGCTCGGTCGCCGCATCCATGCGGCTCACGCCCCCGCAACCGGACCCACCCCGCCTTCGACAGATTTCCGCGATCTGTCCGAACCGCATGAACTGCTCCTGGTAGGTGTCGACCTTGGTCGACACAGCAGAGATCCACGCCATGCGTGGATGCTCTTCCGAATTTGCTTTGGTGGGTGCCGACCGTTGTTCGGCACACCCTCACCCCTTGAATCGCAAGCCCACGCCCGGTTCGGTGAACAGGTAGCGTGAATCCAGCGCCGAATCGCCCAGCTTGTGCCGCAGCTTGCCGACCAGGATGCGCAGGTAATGGGTATCGTGCTGGTGGGTCGGCCCCCAGATCTCCTGCAGGATCTGCGGCTGTGTCACCACCCGCCCGGCATTGCGCAGCAGCAGCGACAGCAACGCGTACTCCTTGCGGGTCAACGCCACCGGTTCACCCTGCAGGGCGACTTCGCGGCGCACCAGGTCCACGCGCAGGTGGCCGTCGTCGAACACCGGTGGCGTGCCATCACTGGGTACGCTGCGCGTGCGCAGCAGCGCCCGCACCCGTGCCATCAGTTCCTGCGTGCCGAACGGCTTGGTCACGTAGTCGTTGGCGCCGGTATCCAGTGCGCGCACCTTCTCGGCTTCGCCGGCGCGCACGGTCAGCATGATCACCGGCACCTGGCTCCACTGCCGCAGCTGTTCAAGTACCTCGTGGCCTTCCATGTCCGGCAGGCCGATATCCAGGATCACCAGGTCCATGTCCTCGCTGGCCGCCAGCTGCAGGCCTTCCTGGCCGGTGGCGGCCTGCCGCACCTGGTAGCCCTGCGCGCGCAGGCTGATGTCCAGGAACCGGCGGATCTGGGTTTCATCATCGATCACCAGCACGCGCGCGGCCGGCACGCTGGCATCAATCGGGGTCGGGCTCATCGTGGGAGGCTGGCTTGAGCAGGGGCAGGGTGATGCGGATCAGGGTACCGCGACCGTCGCGTCCGGGCAGCGCCTGCACGCTGCCGCCATGTGCGCCGATCATGCCCTGGCAGATGGTCAGGCCCAGGCCGGTGCCGTGGCGGCCGCGGTCGCCGCGCTCGACGCTGTAGAACATGTCGAAGATGCGCGCGCGCTCGTCGTCGGGAATGCCGGGGCCGGCATCGATCACGTCGATGCGCAGCTGGCCGTCCAGTTCGCGCGCCTGCACCTGCACGGCGGCGTCGGGCGGCGAGAACTTGGCCGCGTTCTCCATCACGTTGAACACGGCCTGTTCGACCAGCGCCGGGTGTACCCAGATCGGCGCCAGCGTGGACGGAATGTCCAGCTCCAGCCGCACCTTGGGCTGGTAGCGCTGCAGGCGCCGTGCGGCCGAGCCGATCAGTTCGTCCATGCCGATCCAGTCACGGTTGATCTTCAGACCTTCGTGGCCAAGGCGGGTCATGTCCAGCAGGTTCTGGATGTAGCGGTCCAGCCGCTCGCCTTCGACCAGGATGGTGTCCAGCAGGGCACGGCGATCGGCCGTGTCCATCGCCGCGCCGTAACTGGCCAGGCTGTCGGCCGAACCGATCATCGCCGCCAGTGGAGAGCGCAGGTCGTGCGACACCGAAGAGAGCAGGGCCGAGCGCAACCGCTCGGTCTCGTTGCTGACATGCGCCTGTTCCAGTTCGGCCACCAGCCGGGTACGCAGTGCGGCCTGCGCGATGTCATCGACCATCGCTTCGGCAAGCTGCCGCTGTTCGGGCAGCAGGCGTGCCTGTGCGCCGGGCAGGTACAGGCCGGCCACGCCGATCGCGCGATCTTCGCCATCCAGCAATGGCAGGAACCACCACTGCGCACCGGCCAGGGTGTCGGTGAAGCGGCCGCTGGGCTGGCCGTGGCGCAGCGCCCAGTCGGCGGCAGCCAGGTCGGTATCGCCGGGTTGGCTGCGGCCACCGGCGGCAGTGTCCGCGCCGATCCGCAGCCACGCCGGCACATCCATCGCCTGCTCCAAGGCATGCCGACCTGCCTGTGCCACCTCGCCGTTGCCGGCGGCGCTGGCCAGCTGACGGCCCAGCTGCTGGCGTGCACGTGCATGGCGGTTGGCCGCACGCAGCGCAATGACCTGCATGCGCAGGCGCGAGGCCAGCCGTCCGGCCACCAAGGCGGCGGCCAGGAACAGGAACACGGTGATCACGCCCTGGCGCGCACCGATGGCGAAGGTGAAGCGGGGCGCGATGAACAGGAAGTTGTAGGCCAGGAAGCACAGGATCGCCGCCATCACCGCCACGCTGGCACGCGTGCGCGCCGCCACCAGCACCACTGCCACGATGAACACCATCGACAGGTCAGCCATGCCGACCCAGCGTTCGGCCAGCCAAGCCACCGCACAGGCCAGCGCGGTGGCGATCAGTGCCTGTACCGGCTCGTAGCTGATGCCGCGCATCGGTGGCAGCAGACCCTCGCGGCGCGAGCGCGCCCGGGCCTGCGGCGTGCTGATGATGGTGATCTCGTAGTGCGCCCCGCGCTGGATCAGCTGCTGGGTCAGGGTTCGGTTGAACATCCGCGCCAGCGGGCGCTCACGGGTCCGCCCCAGCACCAGGGTCGATACACCGTTGTGCGCTGCATGGTCCAGCAGGGCATCGGCGATGCTCGATCCGTGCAGCAGTTCGGCGTCGCCACCCAGGCGCCGTGCCAGGGCGAAGGCCGCATCGATCTCGCGCCGCGTGGCCTCGTCCTGGCGCCGGCCCTGCACGGTCACCACCGTCCACGGTGCGTCGCGGCGCTCGGCGATGCGGCGCGCCACCCGCACCAGGTACTCGCTCTGGCCGCCGCCATCGATGGCCACCAGCACGCCGCGCCGCAGCGGCAGGTTGCCTTCGCCCCGTGCGGCGCGGGTTTCACGCAGGCTGCTGTCGACGCGGTCGGCGGCTTCCTGCATCGCCAGCTCACGCAGGGCGGTCAGGTTGGCCGGCGAGAAGAACGCCTGCAGCGCCTGCGCGGCCTGTTCGGGCACATAGACCTTGCCCTGCTGCAGGCGCGCGATCAGTTCGCGCGGCGGCAGATCGACCAGCACGATGTCGTGCAGGCGATCGAGCACGCCATCGGGCACGGTCTCGCTGACCCGCACGCCGGTGATGCGCATCACCACGTCGTTGAGGCTTTCCAGATGCTGGATGTTGACCGTGGTCCAGACGTCGATGCCGGCGTCGAGCAGCTCCATCACATCCTGCCAGCGCCGCTCATGGCGGCTGCCGGGCGCATTGCGATGGGCCAGTTCGTCTACCAGCACCAGCGCTGGATGCCGTGCCAGCACGGCATCCAGGTCCATCTCCTGCAGGGCGTGGCCGTGATAGGCCACGTCCTTCAACGGCAGCTGCGGCAGGCCTTCCAGCAGGGCCTGGGTTTCGGCGCGGCCATGGGTTTCCACCAGCCCGACCACCAGGTCCACGCCGCGGCGCAGCTGCTCTTGGGCACGGGTCAGCATGGTGTATGTCTTGCCCACACCCGGCGCAGCGCCGAGGAACACGGTCAGCTTGCCACCGGCTTCGCGTTGCAGGCCTTCGACCAGGGCGTCGGCCTGGCGGGTTCGTGCATCAGTCATGGGGGCCGCTGTCATGGCCGCCATTGTGCGCGCAGCCGATGCAGGCCGGCATCACGGCGCCTTGGCCGCATGGTCCAGCGCGAAGTTCAGCGTCACCACGTTCACCCGCGGCTGGCCGAACACGCCCCACTGGCGCCCTTCAGTATGTGCCTGCACCAAGGCCTGCACGCGCTCCACCGGCAGGCCGCGGGCACGTGCCACGCGTGCCACCTGCAGCTGCGCCGCCGCCGGCGACAGCTGCGGATCCAGCCCGCCGCCGGACTGGGTGACCAGGTCGGCCGGCACCTGCGCCGGGGCGACACCTTCGCGCGCGGCCACCGCCGCCGTGCTGGCGGCAACACGCTCGGCCAGCGCCGGGTTGCTGCGCGCCAGGTTGGAACCGGCCGCGGCCATCGGGTCGTAGTTGGCCGCCGACGGCCGTGCCTGGAAGTAGCCATCACCGGTGAACGGCTGCGACAGCCAGGCCGAGCCGCGCACCTGGCCGCTGCCATCGCGCAGCAGGCTGCCCTCGGCCTGGGTGGGGTAGGCCAGGCCGGCGAAACCGGTGGCGATGCCGGCGTAGACCGCGCCGGCCAGCAGCAGGGTGGCCAGGCCCAGGCCGATCGCCGGGCGCCAGCCGGCGCCGTCCTGCAGGCTGGCCACGCGGGCTTCGGCCTTCGGTTCGCGGGGAAGGGTGGTGGAGGTGGAAGCAGAACGGTTCATGCGCCGAATACCAGGACAAGGAAGAGGTCGATCAGCTTGATCGCCGCGAACGGCAACAGCACGCCGCCGAGGCCGTACACCAGCATGTTCCGCCGCAGCAGCGCGGTGGCCGTGGCCGGGCGGAAGCGCACGCCACGCAGGGCGAGCGGGATCAGCGCGGGAATCACCAGCGCGTTGAAGATCAGCGCCGCCAGCACCGCGTTGCGTGGGCTCGACAGCTGCATCACGTTCAGTGCGGCCATGGCCGGAACCGCAGCGGCAAACAGCGCCGGCAGGATCGCGAAGTACTTGGACACGTCGTTGGCCAGCGAGAAGGTGGTCAGCGCACCGCGGGTGATCAGCTGCTGCTTGCCCACTTCCACGACCGCCAGCAGCTTGGCCGGGTCTGAATCGAGGTCGACCATGTTGCCGGCCTCCTTCGCCGCCTGCGTGCCGGAGTTCATCGCCAGGCCGATGTCGGCCTGGGCCAGCGCGGGAGCATCGTTGGTGCCATCGCCCACCATCGCCACCAGGCGGCCACCGGCCTGTTCCTGGCGGATGCGTGCCAGCTTGTCTTCCGGACGGGCCTCGGCGATGTAGTCATCGACACCGGCTTCGGCGGCGATGGCGGCAGCGGTCAGCGGGTTGTCGCCGGTGATCATCACCGTGCGGATGCCCATCGCCCGCAGCTGTGCGAACTTCTCGCGCATGCCGTGCTTGACCACGTCCGACAGCTCGATCACGCCCAGCACGTGGCGGCCCTCGGCCACCACCAGCGGGGTGGCGCCATTGCGCGCGACCTGCTCGACGCGGCCGGCCAGTTCAGCCGGCACGTTGCCGCCCAGCGCCTGCACGTGGGCGCGGATCGCATCGGCAGCGCCCTTGCGGATCTGCCGCCCGTGTTCCAGATCGACGCCGGACATCCGGGTCTGGGCACTGAACGCCAGGTAGTCGGCACGGTCCGGCTCGGCGGTGGCGCAGCCCTGTTCGCGCGCCAGGCGCACGATCGACTTGCCTTCCGGGGTCGGGTCGGCCAGCGAGGACAGCAGTGCGGCCTCGCGCAGCTGGCTGGCGTCGATGCCGGCCAGCGGATGGAAGTGGCTGGCCTGGCGGTCGCCGTAGGTGATGGTGCCGGTCTTGTCCAGCAGCAGCACGTCGACGTCGCCGGCCACTTCCACCGCCTT
Organism: Stenotrophomonas sp. YJH_SMC_65; assembly: GCF_059369475.1. Taxonomy (NCBI): domain Bacteria; kingdom Pseudomonadati; phylum Pseudomonadota; class Gammaproteobacteria; order Lysobacterales; family Lysobacteraceae; genus Stenotrophomonas; species Stenotrophomonas sp. YJH_SMC_65. The sequence continues at coordinate 11,467 of NZ_JCAFSR010000005.1, read as the reverse complement.
GCCCGACTTGGCCAGCACGTTGGCAGCCAGCGCACGGTTCATGCCGGCGATGCCGATGGCCGGCAGCAGGCCGCCGATGGTGGTCGGGATCAGGCACACCAGCAGTGCGATCAGCAGCAGTGGATCGACCTGCACGCCCACGGCCGCGCCGATCGCCGGCAACGTGGCCACCACCACCAGGAAGGTCAGCGTCATCGCCGCCAGCAACAGGGTCAGCGCGATCTCGTTGGGGGTCTTCTGGCGATTGGCACCTTCCACCAGCGCGATCATGCGGTCCAGGAAGCTGTGGCCCGGCTCGGCGGTCACCCGCACGATGATCTGGTCGGACAGCACCTTGGTGCCACCGATCACACCGGAACGGTCGGTACCGGCCTCGCGCAGCACCGGTGCCGATTCGCCGGTCACTGCCGCTTCGTTGATGGTGGCCAGGCCCTGCACGATCTCGCCATCGGCCGGCACCAGCTCACCGGCACTGACGATCACATGGTCGCCCGGGCGCAGCTCGGCGGCAGGCACCTGGGCTTCGGCTGCGCCCGGCTGCGGCGCCGCCAGCCGGCGCGCCACCAGGTCCTGGCGGGCACGGCGCAGCGAGGCGGCCTGGCCACGGCCACGCGCTTCGGCCACTGCCTCGGCGAAATTGCCGAACAGCACGGTCACCAGCAGGATGGCGGTCACTGCCAGGCCGAAGCCCAGCGGTGCATTGCCGGTCAGGGTGACGATCGCGGCGACGATCGTGCCGGCCATCACCACCGCCATCACCGGGCTGCGCACCAGATGCATCGGCGCCAGTTTGCGCACCGCTTCGACCAGCGCACGGCGCAGGCCAGCGCCATCAAGCAGGGCAGGGCGCGGTGCATGGGTACTACGGGTTGAACTTGCTTGGGTACTCATCAGGGTGTCCTCAGCGCAGCCCCAGGCTCAGGTGATCGGCGATCGGGCCGAGTACCAGCGCCGGCATGAACTGCAGCACGGTCAGGATGACGATCACCGAGACCAGGGTCAGGGCGAAGGTCGGGGTTTCGATCTGCAGGCTGCCGGCAGACTCCGGCGCCTGGCGCTTGGCGGCCAGCTGTGCGGCCACCACCAGCGGAATGATCAGCAGCGGGAAGCGGCCCAGCACCAGTACCAGCGAGCAGCTCAGGTTCCACCACAGCGTGGCGTCACCCAGTCCTTCGAAGCCCGAACCGTTGTTGGCGTAGGCCGAGACATACTCGTAGAACACCTGGCTGATGCCATGGAAGCCGGGGTTGGAGGTGCCGGCCAGGCCGGGCACGGCCAGGGTGATCGCAGTGAACACCAGCAGGGTGATCGGCTGCAGCAGCACCAGCAGGGCCAGCAGGCGCACCTGGGGCGTCTCCAGCTTGCGGCCGAACAGTTCCGGCGTGCGCCCGGTCATCAACCCGGCCAGGAATACACCCAGCAACATATAGACGATGAACTGCTGCAGGCCACAGCCGATGCCGCCCCAGATCGCGCTGACCAGCATGTTGACCATCGCGATGCCACCGCTCAGCGGCGCCAGCGAATCGTGCATGCCGTTCACCGAGCCATTGGAGACCTGGGTAGTCACCGCCGCCCACAGCGCCGTGCCGTCGGCGCCGAAGCGCACCTCCTTGCCTTCCATCAGCAGCGGGGTGGCGGCGCTGGCGCTATGCCCTTCGCTCCACATCATCGCGCCGGTGGAAAGCAGCGACATGCCCAGCATGCAGCTGAACACCAGGGCGCCGAAGCGACGCCGGCCGGTGAACGCGCCGATCATGAAGATCACCGCCATCGGCACCAGCAGGATGCCGACGATTTCCAGCGCGTTCGACAGCGGGGTCGGGTTCTCCAGCGGGAAGCTGCTGTTCGGGCCGTACCAGCCGCCACCGTTGGCGCCAAGCTGCTTGGCCGCGACCATCGCCGCCACCGGGCCCAGCGGCAGCTTCTGTCCGGTCATGCCGGCGCTGGCATCGATCGGCGTGGCCTGCGGGCCACCGGCCATCGTCGACGGCACACCCTGGCTGGTCAGCAGCAGGGTCCACACCAGGCACAGCGGCAACAGGAAACGCACGCACAGGCGCACCACGTCCACGTAGTAGTTGCCTACCGCCACCTGGCGGTCATCGCCGGCACCGGTGGCCGCCGCAGCCTGCGGCGCACGCGAGAACAATGCGCGCAGCGTCGCCACCGCCAGCGCCAGGCCCATCATCGGCGTCACCACCTGCAGGCCGGTGATGCCGGTCATCTGCGAGAGGTAGGACAGCTGCGCCTGGCCCGAATAGTGCTGCTGGTTGGTGTTGGTCAGGAACGAGATCATCGTGTGCAGCGCGGTGTCCCAGCGCATGTTCGGGATCTGGTCCGGGTTCAGTGGCAACCCGGCCTGGGTCATGAACACCGCCTGGGTCAACACAGCGACCACCACGTTGCTCAGCACGAAGGCCAGCACGTAGCCGCGCCAGGACATCGCGCGCGAGGGATCGACGCCGAACACCTTGTACAACGGCTTTTCGATCCAGTTGAACAGCACGTCGACCTTCATCGGCGTGCCGCGCATCACGCGGGCCAGGTACAGGCCCAGCGGCCACGCCAGCAGCAGGCTGGCGGCAAGAATGACAAGCATCTCAGTCATGGCCGGCTCCGTTAGAACGATTCGGGCCGCAGCACGACATAGAGAAGATAGGCGGCGGCGACCAGCACCAGCACGCCACACAACAAAGACAGCCAGGGGGACATTTCAATAGCGACCTGGTGGAACCCCTCCACCTCAGGCCGTCATCGTCGTCCTGCCGCCCATAAACGCACTACGCGCCGGACCGGGCCGACGCGTAAAGAGTGCATAAATTCCGTGGGCCAACCCGTAACCAGGCGCCGCCTGCTGTAGAGCCGAGCCCATGCTCGGCTGCCCTTTCCCAAGGTCACGCGGCGCCGAGCGTGGGCCCGGCGCTACAGGCGAATCACGGCGCCTGGCTCGCCTGCGCCACGCCCTTCAGCTCGCGATAGCGCTGCAGCGTGCTGTCGATCTCGGCCTTCAGCGCCTGCTGCTGCTGCAGGAACCCGGCCTGCAGGCGTTGCTGCGACTGCAGTTGTATATGCCGCTGGCGGATCGCCTCGGCCTGCTTGTCGGCCACCTTGCCACCGGCCAGTTCGCGGTCACCGGCGGCCGACAGCAGCGCCACCAGCGATTCGCGCAGGCTGGTGACGTTGTACTCGGCGGTCTTCAGGTTGTTGTCCAGCACTTCCTGGCGTTCGGCGAACACCCGGCGCAGGTCGTCCTCGCTGCCATAGGTGGACAGCATCGCCTGCTCGGTGCGCTGGCGGGTCTGCTCGGCCATCAGGTCCAGCTGCTGCTGCTGTGCCACGGTGCTGGCTGCGGCGCGCTCCTCGTCGGTCAACGCGCGCTGGACCTGCGCATTGCGCAGGCCGCTCTTCGCGTTGAACTCCTCGCGGGCGTGATTGACCGCATCGGCCGGCAGCGAATCACTGCAGATCCGCTCCTTGCCCTCGTTCCAGCAGTACAGCTTCTTTTCCACCTTGCCGCCGTCGCGCGACTGCGCCGGCACGGTGAACGGCACGGCCAGCAGCAGGCCGGCAAAGAGAACAGCAGGAACTCGGGACATGACCTTTCCCCTGGTCGGTCAGCGGATCGAACGGACGCCGTACTGGGCCCGGTAGGCTTCCAGCGGCTGCCGGTAACCGACAAGTTCCGGGTTGCCGGAGGCGAAATCAAGCAGATCGGCCAGCGATGCCACGGCGATCACCGGAATGCCGGCTTCTTCGGCCACCGACTGTGCCGCCGAGCGACGGTCGGCTTCCGAGGCGATCTCCTGGCGGTCCAGCGCCACCACGATGCCGGCCGGGGTGCCGCCGGCAGCGCGGATGATGCCTAGCGCTTCGCGGATCGCGGTACCGGCGGTGATCACGTCATCGACGATCAGCACGCGCTTGCCATTCAGGTCGGCGCCGATCAGCTGGCCGCCTTCACCATGGTCCTTGGCTTCCTTGCGGTTGAACGACAGCGGCAGGTCGCGGCCACGCTGAGCCAGCTCGCAGGCCATCGCGGTGGCCAGCGGAATGCCCTTGTAGGCCGGGCCGAACACCACGTCGTACTTGATCCCGGTGGCATCGATGGCATCGGCGTAGCAGGCGCCGAGCTGCGACAGCAGCGAACCGGAGTCGAAACGACCGGCGTTGAAGAAATAGGGGCTCAGCCGGCCGGACTTGAGGGTGAACTGGCCGAAGCGCAAGGCGTCGGCAGTCAGGGCCAGCTGCAGGAAACGGTGGCGGTGGTCGCTCATCAAAACTCGATTCATCTTCATTTGGAGCACAAATCCTAATCCAGCTGGGCGTTTTGCGCTCGTCCAGCGCCATGTGAAAGCCGTCCAGGCCCGGCCTGGCGGACTGCGCAGCCCTGCAGGCAACCGGTATGCTTGCCCGGTTTCCCGCCGCAGGTCCCCCGCATGCGCATCATCAGTTTCAACGCCAATGGCATCCGTTCCGCCGCGACCAAGGGCTTCCTCGACTGGTTCCGTGCCCAGGACGCCGACGTCCTGTGCATCCAGGAAACCAAGGCCCAGGAAGACCAGCTGACCGACCCGATGTTCCGTCCGGACGGCCACCACTGCTTCTATCGCGATGCCATCACCAAGAAGGGCTACAGCGGCGTGGCGATCTACAGCAAGCGCGAACCGGACCAGGTCATCACCTCGCTGGGCTGGGCGCCGTTCGACGACGAAGGCCGCTACATCGAGGCGCGCTACGGCAATCTCAGCGTGGTTTCCTTCTATATCCCATCGGGCAGCTCGGGCGACCTGCGCCAGGGCTTCAAGTTCGAAGTGATGGAATGGCTGCGGCCGATCCTCGAAGCGTGGGCGCGCAGCGGCCGCGACTACGTGCTGTGCGGTGACTGGAACATCGTGCGTTCGGCGCTGGACATCAAGAACTGGAAGTCCAACCAGAAGAACTCCGGCTGCCTGCCGAAGGAGCGCGACTGGCTCAACGCGCTGTGCGCCGACCACGGCCAGGCCACCGATGTCGCCGGCGGCCGTGGGTGGGCCGATGCCTACCGCCTGCTCAACCCCACCGGCGAGGACTACACCTGGTGGAGCAACCGCGGCGCCGCCCGTGCCAACAATGTCGGTTGGCGCATCGACTACCAGTTCATCACCCCGGGCCTGCGTGACCGACTGCGCAGCTGCTCGATCTACCGCGACGAGCGCTTCTCCGACCACGCCCCGTTCACCGTGGACTACGACCTGTGACCGAGGCCGCCACGCCGGTCAGCTACAAGGGCTGGGCCGGCATCAAGCGCGCCTTCGGTACCCCGTCGGCGCTGACCATGGCCATGCTCGGCTTCGGCAGTGGCCTGCCGTTCCTGCTGATCGCCTCGCAGACCCTGTCCACGCGCCTGCGCGACGTCGGGCTGGACCTGGGCAGCATCGGCCTGATCAGCCTGGCCAGCTTCTTCTACCTGCTCAAGTTCCTGTGGGCACCGCTGCTGGACCGCTACGCCTTCCCGCTGCTGGGGCGGCTCGGCCGCCGCCGCTCCTGGCTGCTGGTGTCGCAGGTGCTGGTGCTGGTCGGGCTGGTCGCGCTGGCCTTCGTGCGGCCCGAACAGGGCGTGTGGCCGTTGGTGATGTGGGTGCTGGTGGCGTCGTTCGCCGGCGCCACCCAGGATTCGGCCGTCGATGCCTACCGCATCGAGATCGCGCCGCAGACCGCCCAGGCGGCGCTGGCCGCCACCTATACGCTGGGCTACCGGATCGGCCTGATCCTGGCCGGTGCCGGCGCGCTGTACCTGGCCCAGTTCGAAGGCTGGATCGTCGCCTACCTGGCGATGGCCGCGCTGATGCTGCTGCCGATCGTCACCACCCTGCTGTGCGCCGAACCGCAGCGCCCGGCCACCGCCGTGCAGCGCCGCATCGATATTGCCGAAGCGTTCGTCCAGCCCATCTCCAGCTTCTTCAGCCGCAATGGCGTGGCACTGGCGCTGGTGCTGCTGGCCTTCGTCGGCCTGTTCAAGTTCCCCGACCAGGTGATCGGAGTGATGGCCGGGCCGTTCTATCTCGACTCGGGGTTCGACAAGGCTGACATCGCCACCGTCTCCAAGCTGTTCGGTGTGTGGATGGGCATCGGCGGCGCGTTCCTTGGCGGCATCGCGGTGGCTGCGTTCGGCTTCCGCCGCATGCTGCTGGTGGCCGCGCTGGGCGTGGCGCTGTCCAACCTGGCCTTCCTGCTGATGGCGCACAATCCGGGCAAGCTGTGGGCGTTCTACGCCGCGCTCAGTGCCGACAACCTGTTCCAGGGCTTTGCCGGCACCGTGCTGGTGGCCTTCATGTCGTCGCTGACCGACCGCAACTTCACCGCCACCCAGTACGCATTGCTGGTCTCGCTGGCCAACCTGCCGGGCAAGTTCGTCGGTGGCGTCTCCGGCTACATCGTCGAAGCCACGTCCTACAGCACGTTCTTCATCCTCAGCTCGATCACCGTGGTGCCAACCCTGCTGCTGCTGGCGTGGCTGTGGCCGCGGATCGCCGATCGCGGGCCGCCGCCGGTCGCCTGATTGCCTGCCCGCCCGGACTGCGGGATCATCGCCCCCGACGCGCCGAGGGGGCGGTGCCTTGCGAACGGGGAAGTGAGCATGGCCGACGTTGTGCTGCGGGACCTGGACCCGCTGCTGCTGGAACGCATCCGACGGGTCGCGGTCGCCCGCGGCTGGACCCACGAACAGACCTGCGCCGCCTTGCTGGAGCAGGGGCTGTTCAGCAGTGAACTGGAGGTCCGCTCCGGCTTCGGCGATCCCGAAGTGGACGCCCTCTCCGCCGCGATTGCCGCCCTGCAGGCCCTGCCGGCAGGGCAGGGCTTCGATTAGCGCCTTTGTAGAGCCGAGCCATGCTCGGCTGCTCTTGGCCCGGCCCGCGCTAAGCCGAGCAGGGCTCGGCTCTACAACGGCGCCTCACCTGCGCGGACGGCCCACCTCACGCCAGGTGGATCGCCCCCAGGATCCGCGGGCCCGTTGCCCCCGTCACGCTCGGCAGGTTGCCCGCCAGCCCGTCCATCGTCCGCTGCGCCAGCCAGGCGAAACCCATCGCCTCCACGTACTCCGGGTCCAGCCCATGCACCGCGCTGGACTCAACCTGCACCTCCGGCAGCCGCGCCGCCAGCCGCTTCATCAGCTGCCGGTTGCGCACACCGCCGCCACAGACCAGCAGGCGCCGGGTCTGCGGCTGCTGCGCCAGCAACGCATCGGCCACGGTCGCCACGGTCAGCTCCAGCAGGGTGGCCTGCACATCGGCAGCGGCGTACTCGCCTTCCCCCATGTGGGCTTCGGCCCAGGACAGGTGAAACTGTTCGCGCCCGGTGCTCTTCGGCGGCGGCAGCGCGAACCACGGGTCCGAGCGCCAGCCGGCCAGCAGGCCCTCGTCCAACGTGCCACTGGCAGCGTAAGCGCCATCGGCATCGAAGGTGCGGCCGGTATGGCGCTGGCACCAGGCGTCCATCAGCGCATTGGCCGGGCCGGTATCGAAGCCACGCACCGCGCCTTCGCGCGGGATCAGGGTCAGGTTGGCGATGCCGCCCAGGTTGAGCACCGCGCGGTCTTCGTCGGCGGTGCCCAGCATGCCCAGGTGGAAGGCCGGCATCAGCGGCGCACCGTGGCCCCCGGCCGCCACGTCGCGGCGGCGGAAGTCGGATACCGTCGTGATCCCGGTCAGTTCGGCAATGCGGTTGCCGTCGCCCAGCTGCACGGTGAACGCCGGGTCGGCCAGCGGGCGGTGGCGCACGGTCTGGCCGTGCGAGCCGATCGCGCGCACCTGGCTGCGGTCCACGCCGGCCTCGGCCAGCAGTTGATTGGCGGCCCCGGCGAAGTTGATCGCGATCCGCGCGTCCAGTTCGCCCAGTTCCTCCAGCGACTCCAGCGGGCCACCTTCGCCCAGCGCCACCAGCCGCGCGCGCAGCACCGGCTCCCAGCGGGCGGTCAGGCCGTGCACGAAGCGGCAGCCACCGCCGGCGGGGAACTGCACCAGCGCGGCATCGATGCCATCGGCGCTGGTGCCCGACATCAGGCCAAGGTACAGGGGGGCGTCAGCGTCGGCAGTCGTGTTCATGGCAGGCATAAAAAAAGGACGCGGCAAGCTTGGGCTGCCGCGTCCTTCTTCGTCAACGCAAGACGCTCAGCCGCGCTTGCGGCCGGTCGCCTGCTTGTCCTTGGCGCTGGCCACCTCGGGCGCAGCCTCGTCGCGGCTGGTCGGTGCCGGGCTGGCGTCGGCGTAGATCAGCTTCTCCATGCCCTGGATGCGCGCCATCGCCGGCGCGGTCTGCGCGCGGAAGGCGACCAGCTCGGCGCCCTTCAGCGGTTCCGGCGGCGGCATGGTCACGGTCAGCGGGTTGCGGTGCTCGCCATTGACGCGGAATTCGTAGTGCAGGTGCGGGCCGGTCGCCAGGCCGGTCGAGCCGACATAGCCGATCACCGTGCCCTGGGCCACGCGCTGGCCGGTCCTGATGTTCGCAAAGCGCGACATGTGGCCGTACAGGGTGGTGTGGCCGCGGCCATGGTCGAGGATCACCACGTTGCCGTAGCCGCGCTGCACGCCGGCGAACTGCACGCGGGCATCGCCCGCGGCCATGATCGGAGTGCCGGTGCGCGCGGCGTAGTCCACGCCCTTGTGCATGCGCATCTTGCCCAGCACCGGGTGCTTGCGTGCGCCGAAGGTCGAACTCAGCCGCGCGAACGGGATCGGCATGCGGATGAAGCTCTTCTTCAGCGAACGGCCGTTGATGTCGTAGTACTCGGACTTGCCGTTGCGGTCGAAGCGGAAGCCGGAATAGGTCTTGCCACCGGTGGTGAAGGTCGCCGCCAGGATCTTGCTGGTGTCCACCTTCTCGCCTTCGCGCCAGGTTTCATCCATCACCACGCTGAAGCGGTCGCCCGGCTGCAGGTCCTTGGAGAAGTCGATGTCGTACTTGAAGATGTCGTCGGTCATCGTCGCGATCGCCGACGGCGACAGCCCGGCCCGTCGGGCCGCGGCATACAGCGAACTGGTGATCTCGCCGCTGGTGACCACGGTGCGCGTGGAGGACTCGCGCTTGGTCACTTTCTCCTTGATGTCATCGCCGGCCAGGCTCAGTTCCACGCGGTTGTCGGCATCGCGGTCGAAACGGATGCTGCGCAGGTCGCCGGACAGCGGCATGTCGAAGGCGATCTCGGCACCCGGGCGCAGCTTGGTCAACGCCTCACGCGCGCCGGGGTGGTCCAGCACCCGGTGCAGGGTGGTGGCCGGAATGCCAGCCTTGTCGAACAGGTCGCTCAGGGTCTGGCCACGCTGCACGCGCAGCACCTGCCAGCTGTCACCCGGCACCTGCTGCTGGCGGGCCATGGTCAGCGGCGGCAACGGCAGCGCCAGGCTGGTGTGGCTGTCGGCGTAAGGCGCATCGATGGTGTGCGAGAAACCGGGGACGATCGTCGCCACCAGGGCGCCGATGGTCGCAAACAGGCTGGCATGCATCCAATGGCGGCGGGTCCAGCGCTCATTGAAGGCGGCGGGAAGATGTTGCCTGAGCTTCCGATGCAGGGTGTTGTCGTGCAGGACGTGGAGGCGTTCCTGGAAGCGCTGCTTGCGTGCGCGCCCTTGTTCGGAATTGTGCATCGGCAGTTTTTTCCTGGCGGCCTGGGAGTGCGGGCCTGATCGCCGGTTACCATAGACACCTCAGAAAACCGCGTCAAACCCTTGTGCCCATTGGCTTTTGTGAAGCCAATCGGGTTAACTTCGCTTTAACACCCCACACAAGAATCGGCGTTGCCGGGAGTAGTCACGTGTCCTCGATTGAAGAAGCCCTTGCCCTGATCGGCCGTGGTGCCGACGAGATCCTCAAGCTCGAGGATCTGCGTGCGCGCCTGCAGGAAGGCCGTCCGCTGCGGATCAAGGCCGGCTTCGACCCCACCGCGCCCGACCTGCACCTGGGCCATACGGTGCTGCTGAACAAGATGCGCCAGTTCCAGGACCTCGGCCACCAGGTCATTTTCCTGATCGGCGACTTCACCGGCATGATCGGCGACCCGTCCGGCAAGAGCCTGACCCGCAAGCCGCTCAGCCGCGATGACGTGCTGGCCAACGCCCGTACCTACGAGGAACAGGTGTTCAAGGTGCTCGACCGCAGCCGTACCGAAGTCCGCTTCAACTCGGAGTGGTTCGGCAAGATGGGCGCGGCCGACATGATCCGCCTGGCCGGCCAGCACACCGTGGCGCGCATGCTCGAGCGCGACGACTTCGCCAAGCGCTATGCCGCCCAGCAGTCCATCGCCATCCACGAATTCCTGTACCCGCTGGTGCAGGGCTACGATTCGGTGGCCCTGGAGGCCGACGTCGAACTGGGCGGTACCGACCAGAAGTTCAACCTGCTGATGGGCCGTGGCCTGCAGGAACACCACGGCCAGAAGCCGCAGGTGGTGCTGACCATGCCGCTGCTGGAAGGCCTGGACGGCGTCAACAAGATGTCCAAGTCGCTGGGCAACTACATTGGCATCAGCGAGCCGGCCATCGACATCGTCACCAAGACCATGAAGGTGGACGACACCCTGATGTGGCGCTGGATCGAACTGCTGTCCTTCGACATCAGCCAGGCCGAAGCCGTGCAGCTGCGCGAGCAGGTGGCCAAAGGCGGCTTGAACCCGCGTGTGGTCAAGCTGCGCCTGGCGCGTGAACTGGCGACCCGTTTCCACGACGCCGCGGCGGCCGAGCAGGCCATTGCAGGCTGGGAAGCAGCGGTGACCGGGCAGGGTGACATTACCCAGCTGCCGCTGCAGGACGTGGCGATTCCGGCCGAAGGACTGCGTATCGCTGCGCTGCTGACGGCGGCCGGCCTGACCCCGAGCAACTCTGAAGCCAATCGCAAGCTCAAGGAGCGCGCGGTCAAGGTCGACGGTGAAGTGGTCGAAGATGGCCAGCAGGTGCTGCAGCCGGGCTTCGAAGGCCTGCTGCAGGTCGGCAAGCGTACTTTCGCCCGCGTGCGCCTGGTCACTGCCTGACAGCAGGGAAGGGCCGGCGCCAGCCGGCCCTTCCTTATGCTCTTGTAGAGCCTAGCCTACGCTTGGCTGCGCTTCGCGGGTTCCTACCGCAGCGCGACGGATGAACAGATGCAACATCCGGTGAAAAAAATCGCCACACCCCCTTCACAAATGATGTGGATGGGGCCATACTTCTCCTCCCCCGTCGCAGGGGTCGCCACCAAGGGGCTTCAGCGACATCAGGGTGCCCACCACCGCCGAACGAGATGATCGAACGAAGGTGTTGACGGACTGAAAAAGTCTGGCATAATGGGCGGCTCGTTACGAAGGAAACTTCGCAGCACGCGGGAACGGCGCTGAGGCCACTTCCCCGGATCTTTGAAAGTATGCGCAGGTATCTTGTGAAGGCGCCTGCAGGAAGGATGATTGTCCATCTTGCAGACGTTTGATCAAGCAACTATTAATTGTTTTAAAGCAAGCGATACG